>NZ_JAERQZ010000001.1:698881-1048322 GCF_016735515.1 Piscinibacter sp. HJYY11
CGCGCTTCGCACAACGGCGCAGCCAGAGCGCGTCATCCGTCACGGTCATCAGCGCGGCCGAGATCCGCGCCTTCGGCTGGCGCACACTCGCCGACGCGCTCACCTCGGTGAAGGGCCTGCAGGTCGCCAACGACCACACCTACTCCTACCTGGGCGTGCGGGGTTTCTTCGCGCAGGGCGACTACAACAGCCGTGTGCTGCTGCTGATCGACGGCAACCGCATCAACGAGAACGTCTATGACATGGCGTTCCTCGGCACCGATTTTCCGCTCGACATCGAGCTGGTCGACCGCATCGAGTTCATCCCCGGCCAGGGCTCGGCAATCTATGGCGCCAACGCGCTCTTCGCGGTGGTCAACGTGATCACGCGCGAGTCCGGTCGCGACGGGCTGGAGGGCAGCCTTTCCACCGGCACCGGCCACCACCACATCGTGCGGGTGGGCGGCACGAAGCGCCTGGAGAACGGCGCCTCGATCTTCGCCTCGGCGTCCCGCACCCGTGCCCGCGGCCCCGAGATCTACCTGGCCGAGTACGACAACCCGCCTGCCACCGATGGCCGCGCGAACAACACCTACGAGCAGCGCAAGAGCCTCTACCTGCGCGCCGAGCAAGGGCCCTGGCGCGCCTCGCTCGTGCATGCCGAGCGCTTGAAAGGTGCCGCGACCTACATCGACTTTGCCTTCAACGACCCGCGCAGCTACTACCACGACACCGAGACGCTGGTCGACCTGGCGTGGGAGCGCGAGCTCGCCGAGAAGACCCGTGCCCAGCTGAGGGGGTTTGCCGGCCGCTACAGCTTCGACGGCGAATACGCCCTCAGCTCCACGCCGGTGATCAACCGCGAGGAGGCCCTCGGCCAGTGGTGGGGCGTCGACGCCCGGCTGCTGTCGACCCGCTGGAGCGGCCACATGCTCGTGGCCGGGGTCGAGTTCCAGAAAGCGCCGCGCCAGAACATCAAGAGCTTCGACCTCGATGCGGCGCAGACGACCTACTGGGACGTGCAGACCCGCTCGACCCGGGTCTCCGTCTACGCCGAAGACCAGGCGAGCCTTTCGGACCGGGTGACGCTCACGCTGGGCGGACGCTACGACCACATGAGCAACGGCCCGAGCGCGTGGAACCCCCGCCTCGCGCTCAACTGGAAACCCAACGACCAGCTCGTCGCCAAGTTCATCCACGGCAGTGCCTACCGCCTGCCCAACCGCAGCGACCTCGTCTACAGCGACGGCAGCCTGCACAGCGAGAAGGTCAGAGGCAACGAGCTCGCGCTCGAGTGGCAGCCCGGCAACCGGCGCCGCTTCAGCCTATCGTGGTACCACAACGCGGCGCGCCACCTGGTGGCCGGCAGCATCGATCCGTCGACGCTGCTTTGGGTCAACCGCAACGTCGGCCGCCTGACCGCTGAAGGCGTGGAGCTGGAGGCCGAGCAGCGCTTCGCCTCGGGCGCCCTGCTTCGCGCGAACGCGACCTTCCAGCACGCGCACGACACCGGCGAGCTGCCCATCGCGCAATACGCGGCGCGCCAGATCGGCAACGTGCTGGTCGCCCTGCCACTGGATGAGCGCTGGACGCTCGGCATGGACCTCAACGCCGCGTCGCGCCGCGGCCAGGCAGCAGGCTACGGCGTCTTCAACCTGACGCTGTCGCAGTCGATCGATGCACGTGGGGCGAGCCTGGCCTTCGGCATCCGCGACGTGTTCGATCGCCGGCCCGACGATCCGGGCAACGACCCCACCCTGCAGCCGCGCATCGCGCAACTCGGCCGCACCTGGACGGCGCGGCTGGACTTCCGCTTCTGACGAGCATGCGCCGCCTCCCTGGGTTCTCGCAATGGCCGTGCCGATGGGCGCTGCGGTGGGCGTTCGCCCTGCCGCTGCTCGCGCCCGGCCAGGCCGCGCATGCGGTGGACGCACCGGAGCTGAAGGTCGCGATCGTCTACAACATCCTGCAGTTCGTCGAATGGCCTGCCGATGTGGACGGGTCGCGTCTCACGCTGTGCGTCGACACGGCCGGCATGCTGGGCGGCTATTTCAAGGCGCTCGCCGGCCGCCCGGTCAACAAGCGGCAGCTCGAGGTCGCCGAGATGGGCGAAGGCTTCGACAGCTGGAAGCAGTGCCAGGCCGTGTTCCTCGACTCCGGCAGCCGCCGCACGGCCGGCTTTGCCGCCCGCCTGCCGCGCACCCTGCCCGTCCTCGTGCTGGGCGACCACGCCGACGGCCAGGGCCTCACCGTGCACCTCATCGAAAGCGCCGGCCGCATCGGCTTCAACGTCGACCTCGCCGCCGCCCGCCACGCCCGACTGCAGATCAGCTCGCGGCTGCTGCGGCTGGCCAAGAAAGTCACCGAATGACCCGACGCCTCTTCGGAAGCTCAACGCCCGCCGCGGCACCGACCCAGGTGCTCGGCCTGCCGCACCAGCGGCTGGCGCACCGCCTCACGCGCGCGGCCGTCGTGGCAGCCGGCCTCGCGCTCGTCTCGGCGGGCGTGGCGCTGAATGTCTTCCTCTATTTCTCCGCGCGCTCGGCCATCCTCGACGACATGATGGTCCAGGCGCGTGCGGTGGCCGACAACAGCGCCCCGGCGGTGCTGTTCGACGACAACACGGCAGCCACCGACACGCTCGCCACGTTGACCTCGCTGCGCAGCGTGACCTCGGCCTATCTCTTCGACGAGCACGGCGAGCTGATCGCCTTCTACCGCCCCAAGCTCGGAGGTGGAGAAGTCGACCCGCCGCTGTCGGTGCACATTGCGGCGCGCACCACCGGGTCGCGCGTGACGGGGCGCCACATCTACGTCACGCAGCCGGTGCTTCACCAAGGCAAGCTCATCGGCCGCCTGGCGATGGCCGTCAGCCTGCGCACGCTGCACCAGCGCACGCTTGCCTTCGCCGGTGTGACCGCGCTGTCCACGCTCGGGGCCCTGTGCCTGGCCTACCTCTTCGCGCTCGGCGTGCGCCGCGACATCCACCGCACAGAAGCACGCCTGGACGAGCTCGCCTACGTTGACGCGGTGACCGGCCTCTACAACCGCCACGCCGCGGGCGAGCACATGCGCGAGCTGGTGTCGCGCCGGCAGCCCTTCGGCGTGATGATGCTCGACCTCGACGACTTCAAGCACGTCAACGACACGCTCGGCCATGCGAGCGGCGACCTGCTGCTGCGCACGATCGCCGATCGGCTGCGCAAGAGCTTCGAGGGGCGCGGGCAGGTGTTCCGCCTGGGCGGCGACGAGTTCATGAGCATCTTCGCGCTGCCGGCCGACGAGAGTGGGCTCGACCGCATCGGACAGGAGTCGATCCGCGTGCTGCGCGAGCCGGTGCGGCTGGGCGCCGACGAGCTCTTCGTGCGAGGCTCCGCCGGCATGTCGTCGTTCCCGTCCGACGGAGCCGACTGGAGCGAGCTGCTGCGCAGCGCCGATGCCGCGATGTATGCCGCCAAGGCCTCGGGCAAGAACGTCTACGCGATCTTCAAGGCGGAGATGCTGCACCGCTCGCAATTGCGGCTCACGCTCGACAGCGAACTGCGCCACGCGATCGCGCGCGGCGAGCTACGCCTGTACTACCAGCCGGTGGTGGCGCTCGACAACGGGAAGATCCTCGGCGCCGAGGCCCTGGTGCGCTGGGAGCACCCCAAGCGCGGCCTGATCGGCCCGGCGGATTTCATCGCCGCCGCCGAAGAGAGCGGCCTCGTGGTCGAGCTCGGCCAGTGGGTGCTGGCCGAAGCCGCCCGCCAGGTGGCGCAGTGGCACGCTGAGGGACACGAGAACTTCTACGTCGCGGTGAACGTCTCGGGCCGTCAGATCAAGCGCGGCATCCTGCAGCGCCAGGTGCGGCATGCCCTGGAGCAGAGCGGCGCCGAGCCCTCGTGGCTGGAGATCGAGATCACCGAGCACTCGCTGGTCGAGGACCTGCAGGCCAATCTTGACTCGCTCGCGAGCCTGCGCGAGATGGGCATGCGCATGGCGATCGACGATTTCGGCACGGGGCTGTCGTCGCTGTCGTACCTGAAGCGCCTGCCGCTCAACAAGCTGAAGATCGACCGCAGCTTCGTGCGCGAGCTGCCAGAGCAGCGCGACGACGTGGCCATCGCCACCGCGGTGATCTCGATGGCGCGGGCGCTCGGCCTGATGGTGGTCGCCGAAGGGGTGGAGACGGTGGAACAGCGCGACGCGCTGCTCAGCATGGGCTGCGACTATGCGCAGGGCTATCTCTTCAGCCGGCCGGTGCCCGCAAGCGAGATGCAGCGCTTGCTGCAGGAGGAGCGCGAAGCAGTGCTCCGGAGCGCGGCGCCCGCGCCGGTCTGACGATCAGGCGAGCCCGCGCAGCGGGTGTGCGTGTGCCGGCCAGGGGCTCTCGAAGAAGGGGTCAACCAAGGCCGGCGTCACCTCGTCGATCGTGGCGGGCTGCCAGCGCGGCTGGTGGTCCTTGTCGACCGCCAGCGCGCGGATCCCTTCCACCGTTTCGCTGGCGGCACCCGGGCGCAGGTGGAAGCAACGGCGCACCAGGCCACGCTCCATGCGCAGCTCGTCGGCCAGCGACATCGCGCGGGCCCGGCGCACCTGCTCGAGCGTGACCGCCATCATCAGCGGCGAGCGCTGGCGCAGGGCCTTCAGCGTGTCAGCCGCCCACGGGTTGCCATCGGCTGCTAGCGAAGCGGCGATGTCGGCCATCGACGCCGCGGCAAAGTGGCGGTCGATCTCGGCGCGGTGCGGCGTGAGCGGCGCATCGCCCACGGCCTGCGACCTTGCTCGCACCACGGCCAGCGCCTGCTCGCTGTTGTCGAGGGGCTGGTCGGCGAGCGCCTCGGCCAGCACCGGCAGCTCGGCCGAAGGCATGAACACATCGGCGAGGCCGACGGCGATGGCATCGGCCGCACCCAGCGCCTGCCCGGTGAGCGCGAGGTACTCGCCGACCCGGCCCGGGCAGCGGCCCAGGAACCAGCCACCGCCCACGTCGGGAAACAGGCCGATGTGGGTCTCGGGCATGGCGAGCTTGCTGTGCTCGGTCGCCACCCGGAGGCGGCAGCCTTGCGCGAGGCCCATGCCACCGCCCATGGTGATGCCGTCCATCAAGGCGATGGTCGCCTTGCCGTAGGTGTGGATGAGGTGGTTGAGGCTGTATTCCTCGGTGAAGAAGTCTTCCAGCGTCGGATCGCCGGCCAACGCGGCCTGGTGGAAAAAGCGGATGTCGCCGCCCGCGCAGAAGGCCGGCGCCTTGCCTTCGCGGCCCGCGCCGCGCAGCAGCACCGCACTCACCTGGTCGTCATGGCGCCACCGCTGCAGGGCCGCGGTGATCTGGCGGATCATCGAGAGCGACAGCGCATTCAGGGCCGAGGGCCGGTTCAGCGTGATCACGCCGAGTTGGCCACGCACTTCGGTCAGGACGGTGTTGTCGCTCATGTTCGTTTCCCTGAGGCGCGCATCGCCACGAGTTCGTTGGCCACCAGTGCGCCGATCACGAGCGCACCACCGGTGAGGGCCGTCGTGCCCGGCGCCTCGCCTGCACCCCACCACGCCCACAGCACGCCGAAGATCACTTCCAGCAGGCCCAGCAGCGACAGCTCGGGCGCGGGCAACACACGGCTCAGGCGGACGACGAGCAGGCAGGGAATGGCGAGCTGGACCACGCCGAGCATGCCGAGCAACGCGACGTCATGCGGCGTGGCCTTGAAGGGCATGGCGAGCGGCAGCGTGACGAGCGAGGAGATCACGGCGCCGATCAGCACCGCGGGCAGCATGTCGTGCGCGTCGTCAGTGCCATGGTTCACGTGCTGCAGCACCGTCCAGTTGATCGCCGCCGCCACCGGCACGGCGAACGCCACCGCGATGCCGGCCAGCGCGCCGGCTTCGTTGGCGCTGGCGCCCTGGCTGAACATCCACGCGATGCCGGCCCCGGCCACCACGATGGCCGCCCAGGTGCGAGGCGCGAGCTTGTGGTGCAGGAAGATGCGTGCAAAGAGCGCGGTGATCAACGGCCCGAGCGCCATCGTCACCAGCACGTTGGCCACACGGGTGAGCGTCAGCGCCACCATGAAGGCGGTGAACATCACCGACCAGCACAGGCCCGAGACCCACACCGGCCACGGCGAGCGCACGAGCCCGCGCCACAGCGCCGGCCCGCGCATCCAGTGCAGCGCCAGCCCCAGGCCCAGCGCGTTGAAGGCGCTGCGCCAGAAGGTGACTTCAAAGCTGGCCGCCGCATCCAGGTGGCGGGTGACGACGCCGGCGATGCTCCAGAGGAGCGTCACCAGCACCATCAGCGCGGCTGCGCGGCCGTGGGTGAGCCGCATCCGAACTTACGCGGCTTCGCGCGAAGCGCGCTTGCGCTCGTGTTCCTTGAGGTGGCGCTTGCGCACGCGGATCGACTTGGGCGTGATCTCGACCAGCTCGTCGTCGTCGATGAACTCGACGCCGTATTCCAGCGTGAGGTCGATCGGCGGCGTGATCTTGATCGCATCTTCCTTGCCCGACACGCGGAAGTTGGTGAGCTGCTTGGTGCGGGTGGCGTTGACCACGAGGTCGTTGTCGCGGTTGTGGATGCCGACGATCATGCCCTCGTAGACCGGGTCGTTCGCCTTGACGAACATGCGGCCGCGGTCGTCGAGCTTGCCGAGGGCGTAGGTGAAGATCTCGCCGTCGTCCATGGAGATCAGCACGCCGTTCTTGCGGCCGCCGATCTCGCCCTTGTGCGGCTCGTAGCCGTCGAAGATGTTGCTGATGAGGCCCGAGCCGCGGGTCAGGTTCATGAACTCGTTGCTGAAGCCGATCAGGCCACGCGCCGGGATGCGGTACTCGAGGCGCACGCGGCCACGGCCGTCCGGCTCCATGTTGACCATCTCGCCCTTGCGCTCGCCGAGGGCCTGCATCACGCCGCCCTGGTGCTGCTCTTCCACGTCGGCGGTGACGAGCTCGATCGGCTCGCACTTCTCGCCGTTGATCTCCTTGAAGACCACGCGCGGCTTGCTCACCGCAAGCTCGTAGCCTTCGCGGCGCATGTTTTCCAGGAGGATGGTCAGGTGCAGTTCGCCGCGGCCCGAGACTTCGAAGATGCCGTCTTCGTCGGTCTCCTTCACGCGCAGCGCGACGTTGTGCTGCAGTTCCTTCTGCAGGCGGTCCCAGATCTGGCGGCTGGTGACGAACTTGCCCTCGCGGCCGGCCAGCGGGCTGGTGTTCACGCAGAAGTTCATCGTGAGGGTCGGCTCGTCGACCTTCAGCATGGGCAGCGGCGCCGGGTCGGTCGGGCTGGTGACGGTGACACCAATGCCGATGTCTTCGATGCCGTTGATCAGCACGATGTCGCCGGGGCCGGCTTCGGTGGTCTGCATGCGGTCCAGGCCCTGGAAGGTCAGCACCTGGTTGATGCGGCCCTTGGTGGCCTTGCCGTCCGGGCCTTCCATCACGAGCACGTCCATCGCCGGCTTGAGCGTGCCCTGGCTGATGCGGCCCACGCCGATGCGGCCGACGAAGGAGGAGAAATCGAGCGCCGAGATCTGCAGCTGGAGCGGGGCGTTCGGGTCGCCGGCGTTGGGCGGCACGTGCTTCAGGATGGTGTCGAAGAGCGCCGACATGTCGGGGCCCCACTGCTCGCCGGGCGCGCCTTCGGTCAGCGAGCTCCAGCCGTTGATGCCGGAGGCGTAGACCACCGGGAAGTCAAGCTGCTCGTCGCTTGCGCCGAGCTTGTCGAAGAGGTCGAAGGCGGCGTTGATCACCGCGTCGGGCTTGGCGCCCGGCTTGTCGACCTTGTTCACCACCACGATGGGCTTGAGGCCGAGGGCCAGTGCCTTCTTGGTCACGAAGCGCGTCTGCGGCATCGGGCCTTCCTGCGCGTCGATCAGCAGCACCACGCCGTCGACCATGGAGAGCGCACGCTCGACCTCGCCGCCGAAGTCAGCGTGCCCCGGGGTGTCGACGATGTTGATGTGGGTGCCCTGCCAGCTCACCGCGCAGTTCTTCGCCAGGATGGTGATGCCGCGTTCGCGTTCGATGGCGTTGTTGTCCATCACGGTGTCGACGACCTTCTCGTGTTCGGCGAAGGTGCCGGACTGGCGGAGCAGCTGGTCCACCATGGTCGTCTTGCCATGGTCGACGTGGGCGATGATGGCGATGTTGCGGATCTGTCTTGTCATGTGAAGCTCTCTTGCGCAGGATGGGTGTTGAGGAGGCCCTGCACCTCCAGCGGACTCAGGAGCCGCGTTGAAATCAGTTCACCGGCGGTGATGTGGCCGCTGCCCAGGAAGGCCTGGGGCTGCGGGCCGTAGACACGCACCTGTTTGGTGTCGGCGAGCGGTGTGCGGCGGCGCACGCCACTGAGGAATCGGCCAGCGTCTTCGTCGTTCAGGCGCACCAGCGGGCAATCGGCCAGCAGCGTGTCGGCGGGTTGCAGCAGCGCATCGCGCTCGGCTTCGGTCTTGGCCGCCAATTGTTCCAGGGTCACGGCGCCCGTGAGCGTCAGCGGGCCGCTGCCGGTGCGGCGCAATGCGGACAAATGCGCGCCACAGCCGAGTGCCTCGCCGATGTCTTCGGCGAGCGTGCGGATGTAGGTGCCCTTGCTGCAGCGGACGTCGATCACGAGGCGGTCATGCTGCCAGTCGAGGATGTCGATGCTGTGAATGGTGACGCTGCGGGCGTCGCGCTCGACGTTCTGGCCGGCGCGGGCGTATTCGTAGAGGGCACGGCCGTCCTTCTTCAGTGCCGAGTGCATCGGCGGCACCTGGTCGATCGGGCCGGTGAAATGCCGGCAGGCGGCGTCGATCTGCTCGCGGGTCACGGCGACCTCGCGTGTCTTCGTCACCTCGCCTTCGGCATCGGCCGTCGTCGTGGTCTCGCCGAGCTTCAGCGTGGCGGTGTAGCGCTTGTCGGCGTCCAGGCTGACCTGCGAGAACTTGGTCGCAGCACCGAAGCACAAGGGCAACAGGCCGGTCGCCAGCGGGTCGAGCGTGCCGGTGTGGCCGGCCTTCTCGGCGCGGTAGAGGCGCTTGGCTTTCTGCAACGCGTCGTTGCTCGACAGGCCGAGCGGCTTGTCGAGCAGCAGCACGCCATGCACGGCGCGCTTGGGGATGCGGACGCGTTGCGGCTCCATCGGCTCAGTCGTCTTTCGCTCGGCTCGAGTTGGCTTGCTGAATGAGCGCGCTCAGCTCGGCGGCACGCTCGGTGGTGCGGTCGAACTGGAAGTGCAGCGTCGGCACCGTGTGGATCTGCAGGCGCTTGAAAAGGCCATTGCGCAGGAAACCGGCCGCTTCGTTGAGTGCTGCTTCGCACTCGGCCACGTCGCCCACCAGCACCGAGAAGAACACCTTCGCGTGCGCGTAGTCGGGCGACACCTCGACCGCCTGCAGCGTGACCATGCCGATGCGCGGATCCTTCAGCTCGCGGATCAGCTCCGACAGATCGCGCTGGATCTGGTCGGCAATGCGGAAGCCTCGGTTGGGGATGGATCGTTTGTGTCGCATCGGGTACTCCTTTCAGGTGCCCTCAAAGACAAACCCCGCCTTGTTGCGGGCGGGGTTTGCGTTCGAGGCCAACTCCGCGCCTTACAGCGTTCGCGCCACCTCTTTGAGTTCGAAGAACTCGAGCTGGTCGCCTTCCTTGATGTCGTTGAAGTTCTTGAGCTTGATACCGCACTCGAACCCCGCCGCCACCTCGCGCACGTCGTCTTTCAGGCGGCGCACCGATTCGACTTCGCCGGTGTAGACCACCACGTTCTCGCGCAGCAGGCGGAAGCGCGCGTTGCGGCGCACCACACCCGCCGTGACCATGGAGCCGGCCACCGTGCCGATCTTGGAAGCCACGAACACCGTGCGGATCTCGGCGGTGCCGATGACCTCTTCGCGCTGCTCGGGTGCCAGCATGCCGGTCATCGCGGCCTTCACGTCATCGACCGCGTCGTAGATGATGTTGTAGTAGCGGATGTCGACGCCGTTGTGCTCGGCCAGCTTGCGCGCGCCGGCATCGGCACGCGTGTTGAAGCCGATGAGCACCGCCTTCGAAGCAATGGCCAGGTTGACGTCGGACTCGCTGATGCCGCCCACCGCGGCGTGCACGATCTGCACCTTGACCTCGGCGGTCGAAAGCTTGAGCAGCGACTGCGCCAGCGCTTCCTGCGAGCCCTGCACGTCAGCCTTGATGATCAGCGGCAGGGTCTGCGCCTGGCCTTCGCCCATGTTCTCGAACATGTTCTCGAGCTTGGCGGCCTGCTGCTTGGCGAGCTTCACGTCGCGGTACTTGCCCTGGCGGAAGGTCGCAATTTCACGGGCGCGGCGCTCGTCGGCCAGCACCATGAACTCGTCGCCCGCCTGCGGCACGTCGGTCAGGCCCTGGATCTCCACCGGCAACGACGGGCCGGCTTCGGTCGCGTTCTTGCCGTTCTCGTCGAGCATGGCGCGCACGCGGCCGTAGGTCGAGCCGGCCAGCACCACGTCTCCACGCTTGAGCGTGCCCGACTGCACCAGCACGGTTGCGACCGGGCCGCGGCCCTTGTCGAGCTGGGCTTCGATCACGAGGCCCTTGGCCGGTGCGTCCTTGGCGGCCTTGAGTTCCAGCACTTCGGCCTGCAGCAGCACCTGCTCCAGCAGGTCGTCGATGCCCTGGCCGGTCTTGGCCGACACGGGCACGAAGGGCGAATCGCCGCCGAATTCTTCAGGCACCACTTCCTCGGCCACGAGCTCGCTCTTCACGCGCTCGGGGTTCGCTTCGGGCTTGTCGATCTTGTTCATCGCCACGACGATGGGCACGCCCGCCGCCTTGGCATGGTGGATGGCTTCCTTCGTCTGCGGCATCACGCCGTCGTCGGCTGCCACCACGAGGATGACAATGTCGGTCGCCTTGGCACCACGGGCCCGCATCGCGGTAAACGCCGCGTGGCCGGGGGTGTCGAGGAAGGTGATCATGCCGCGCGGCGTGTCGACGTGGTACGCGCCGATGTGCTGCGTGATGCCGCCGGCTTCGCCCGCGGCCACACGGGCACGGCGGATGAAGTCGAGCAGCGAGGTCTTGCCATGGTCGACGTGGCCCATCACGGTCACGACCGGTGCGCGAGCCAGCTGCTCGTACTGCGCTTCGACGGCTTCGTCCTCGAGGAAGGCATCGGGGTCGTCCAGCTTGGCGGCAAAGGCCTTGTGGCCCATTTCCTCGACGAGGATCATGGCCGTCTCCTGGTCGAGCTGCTGGTTGATGGTGACCATCTGGCCCAGCTTCATCATCTGCTTGATGACCTCGGAGGCCTTGACCGACATCTTGTGCGCGAGGTCGGCGACGCTGATGGTCTCGGGCACGTGCACTTCCTGCACCTGTTGCTCGACCGGCGCGACGAAGGTCGACTGCGCCGAATCGCCACGGTCGCCGCGGCGGCCGCTGCGGGGCGCACGCCAGCCCGGGCGGGCGCTCGCGCCGGCCGGTGCATCGTTGCGGCCCTTTACGGCACCACGCTTCTTCGCGGCATCGTCGGCCCAGCTCGAGGAGAGCTTTTCCGACTTGATGGATTTCTTGTCGCCCGGCTTGGCGGCCGTGGTCGAGGCCGGCGCAGCACCTGGTGCGGCGGTCGGCTTGTGGATCGTGCCCTTGATGCCTTCCTTGGCGGCTTCAGGCTTGGGCGCCTCGACCGGCTTGGCCTGCAGCACCTTCTTGGGCGCGTTCATCATCGCGCGGATGGCCTGGGCTTCGTCCTCGGCGGCCTTGCGGCGCTTGGCCAGGTCTTCTGCGCGCTTCTTTTCTTCGTCCACCACATCAGCGGCCTTGACCACACGCAGTGCGGGCTTCGCAGCTTCGACCGGCGCCGGTGCGGGCGCAGCAGGTGCGGGCGCGGGCGCAGGCTCGGCCTTCTTGCCGGCAGCGGCAGCAGCGGCCTTGGCCGCGGCGGCTTCAGCCTCGGCCTTGGCGGCGGCTTCCGCGGCTTCGCGGGCGCGCTGCTCGGCGGCCTCGCGCTCGCGCTGCTCCTGCTCTTCACGCAGGCGGCGCTTCTCGGCCAGCTCGGCTTCCTGGCGGCGCAGCAACTCGGCCTGAGCGTCGGCCTCGGCCTGGCGGCGGGCGAGTTCTTCTTCGCTCACGACCGGCGCGGCCGGCTCCTCGGGCGCAGCCTCGTCACGCTTCACGAACGTGCGCTTCTTGCGCACCTCGACCTGGATGGTGCGAGCCTTGCCACTGGCATCGGCCTGCTTGATCTCGCTGGTCGACTTGCGGGTGAGCGTGATCTTCTTGCGCTCGCCGCCGGCGGTGCCGTGCGACGTGCGCAAGAAGTCGAGCAACCGCTCCTTGTCGGATTCGGTCAGCGCGTCTTCGGTCGATTTCTTGGCGACGCCGGCCGATTGGAGCTGCTCGAGCAGCGCCGCTGCGGAGCGGTTCAGCTCGGCGGCCAACTGGGCAACGGTGGTCACTGCCATTGTGGGATTCCTTGCGTGGGTCTTGCGGTGCGGCTGCGTTCGGTGGGCGGGTGTGCGGTCGAGGCGATCAGGTGGTGAACCAGTGTTCACGCGCCTTCATGATCAGCGTCTTGGCCTCGTCCTCGCCCACGCCGGTCAGGTCGGTGAGTTCGTCGACGGCCAGGTCAGCCAGGTCATCACGCGTGTGCACGCCACCATCGGCGAGCTTGGCGATGAGCTGGGGCGTGAGGCCGTCGAGGTCCTTCAGGTTCTGCGAGACGTCGTCGACCTTCTCTTCGCGCACGATTTCCATCGTGAGCAGCGCGTCCTTGGCACGGGTGCGCAGCTCGTTGACGGTGTCTTCGTCGAAGCCTTCGATCTCCAGCATTTCCTGCATGGGCACGTAGGCCACTTCTTCCAGGCTGCTGAAGCCTTCGGCGATCAGGATGTCGGCCACTTCGGCATCGACGTCGAGCTTCTCGACGAAGAGCGTGCGCACCGCATCGCTCTCTTCGTTCTGCTTCGCCTGCGATTCCTCGGCGGTCATGATGTTGATCCGCCAGCCGGTCATTTCGGACGCGAGGCGCACGTTCTGGCCGCCGCGGCCGATGGCGATCGCGAGGTTTTCCTCGTCGACCACCACGTCCATCGCATGGCGCTCTTCATCGACCACGATCGACTGCACGTTGGCCGGGGCCAGCGCACCGATCACAAATTGGGCCGGATCCTCGGACCACAAGACGATGTCGACACGTTCACCGGCCAGCTCGTTGGTCACGGCGTTGACGCGCGAGCCCCGCACGCCGACGCAGGTGCCGATCGGGTCGACACGCTTGTCGTGCGAGATCACCGCGATCTTGGCGCGCGAGCCGGGGTCGCGGGCGCAGCTCTTGATCTCGAGCAGGCCTTGCTCGATCTCGGGCACTTCCTGACCGAAGAGTTCGATCATGAAACCGGGGGCGCTGCGCGAGAGCATGATCTGCGGGCCGCGCAGGGTCGGGTCGACGCCGGTGATGAAGGCACGCACGCGGTCGCCCGAGCGCAGGTTTTCCTTCGGGATCATTTCGCTGCGCTTGAGGCGCCCTTCGACACGGCCTGACTCGACGATCACGTCGCCCTTGTCGAGACGCTTGACGGTGCCGACGAAGATCTTCTCGCCGCGTGCGAGGAAGTCGTTCAGCAACTGCTCGCGCTCGGCATCGCGGATCTTCTGCAGGATGACCTGCTTGGCCGCCTGCGCACCGATGCGGCCGATGGTCACCGACTCGACCGGCTCTTCGATGTAGTCGTCGACCTCGATGTCGGCAATCTGCTCCTGGGCTTCGAACAGGAGGATTTCGGAGTCAGGCAGCTGCAGGCCGGCCTCATTGGGCACCACGTGCCAACGGCGGAAGGTCTCGTAGTCGCCGCTTTCGCGATCGATGGTGACGCGGATGTCGACCTCACCGCCATGCAGCTTCTTGCTGGCCGAGGCGAGGGCCGCCTCGACGGCGTTGAACACGACTTCGCGATCCACGCTCTTTTCGCGCGAGATGGCGTCCACCAGCATCAGCAGTTCACGATTCATTGCTTGTGATCTCCGTCTACTTCATCAGCCGTCGCCGGGCTGCCCTCGTCGGACTGCGCGGCCGGCAGGAAACGCCGGCCCTTGAAGTCCAGTTGGGGCACCAGGCGGGCCTCCTTTACTTCTTGGAGCGAAAAATCCAGGGCGGTCTCGGTCTTCCCGTCGAGGAAGACCAATCGCCAGCCCTCAGGCAGCGCCTCGAGCGTGCCCTTGTAGTGCTTGCGGCCCTGGAAGGCCACCTTGAGGCTGAGCTCGATTTCCTGCCCGGCAAACCGCTCGTAATCGGCCTGCTTCTTCAGCGGCCGGTCCAGCCCGGGCGACGACACTTCCAGGCGCTCGTAGGCGCAACCCTCGACCTCCAGCACGTGCTGGAGCTGACGGGTGACCTTCTCGCAGTCTTCGACGACGATGAACTCGCCTGCCGGGTCATTGGCCACACGGTCGATGTAGACACGCAGCAACCCCTTGGCGCTGCGTTCGCAGTCCACGAGGTCGTAACCGAGCCCGGTCACGGTGTTTTCAACGACGGTTTGCCAATTCAAGGTTATGCAGCGCCCAAAAGCATCAAAGCAAAAAAAAAGGGCTGGAAGAATCCGCCCATGCAGTTTTCTTGCGAAAAGCGCATTGTAGCGGGCACTCCAGGTACCGGCAAGAGCTGGCGTTGTCAAGTCGGCAGGTTTTGCGGGGCTGCCAAGGAGTTGTCACGCGTGGCGAGCGCGGGAATCTGCCCCTGCCTGCGTGCCAGAATCGCGCCCTGACTTTTTTCAACAGTGCGGAGACAGCATGGGATTCCTGGCCGGCAAACGTTTCTTGATCACCGGGGTGCTCAACAACCGCTCGATCGCCTATGGGATTGCCCGCGCCTGCCACCGCGAGGGTGCCGAGCTGGCATTCAGCTACGTGGGCGACCGTTTCAAGGAGCGCGTGACCGAGTACGCCGCCGAATTCGGCTCCAAGCTGGTGTTCGACTGCGATGTCGGCAACGACGAGCAGATCGAGTCCACCTTCAAGGGCCTGAGCGAAGCGTGGCCCCAGTTCGACGGTTTCGTGCACTCCATTGGCTTCGCCCCCCGCGACGCCATCGCCGGCAACTTCCTCGACGGCCTGACCCGCGAGAACTACCGCATCGCCCACGACATCTCGGCCTACAGCTTCCCGGCAATGGCGAAAGCCGCCCTGCCCCACCTGCGCCCAGGCGCCGCCCTGCTGACGCTGACCTACCTGGGCGCAGTGCGCTACGTGCCCAACTACAACACCATGGGCCTGGCAAAGGCCTCACTCGAGGCCAGCGTGCGCTACCTTGCCCAGGCCCTGGGCGACAAGGGCATCCGGGTCAACGGCATCTCGGCCGGGCCGATCAAGACGCTGGCCGCCTCGGGCATCAAGGACTTCGGCAAGCTCCAGGCCGAGTTCGCCGCCACCGCGCCCATCCGCCGCAACGTGACGATCGACGACGTGGGCAACGCTGCGGCCTTCCTGCTGTCGGACCTCGCCGCTGGTATCAGCGCTGAAATCACCTATGTCGACGGCGGTTTCAGCCAGGTGATGGGCGGCGGCGAAGGCTGATCAGAGCTCGTCGAGCGCCCGCGAAGCACCGGCCAGGGCCGGCGACTGCTTGGCTGTGATCACGTAGACGGGAATCGCGGCCAGGTAGTTCTGGTAGCGGCCCTTCTGCTCGAAGGCCGTGCGGAAGCCGGACCGCATGATGCGGTCGCCACCAAGCCGCGGCAGGATGCCGCCGCCGACGTACACGCCACCCAGCGCCCCCAGCGACAGTGCCAGGTTGCCGGCGACCGTGCCGAGCATGCCGAGGAAGAGCGCCAGTGCTTCGACAGCCTGGGTGTTGCTCCCACTGACCGCTGCATCGCTGACCTCGGCTGCGGTCTGCAACGACGCGTCGGCACCATCGAGGCCGCACAAGGCCTGGTACAGGTTGACGAGCCCAGGGCCCGACAGGGCCCGCTCCGCAGACGCATGGCCGAAACGGTCGCGCAGCACGCGTGTCACCGCTTCTTCCCGATCGTTCGTCGGCGACAGGGTCACATGACCGCCCTCGCCCATGATCGGCACCAGACCACCACCGCGTGGCGACGGCAGCAGCCCGGAAACCCCGAGCCCCGTCCCGGGTCCGATCAGCGCCACCGGCGCCCCCGCCCTCGGCTGCCCGCCGCCAACCTGCAGCAGGTCTTCGGCCGGCAGGCTCGGCAGTGACAAGGCCAGCGCCGTGAAGTCGTTGATGACCAGCAGTCGCTTGACGCCAAGGGCCCGCTCCAGCGCGGAGATCGAGAACGACCAATGGTGGTTGGTCATCTTCACCTCGTCGCCGACCAGCGGCGTGGCGATGCCGATGCTGCACGAATGCGGCACCGGCTTGCCCTGCTCCTTCAGGTAGTGCTGCAGCGCCGCCAGCAAGGACTCGTGGTCCTTGCACGGGTAGGTGCAGACCGACTCGATCGGCTGGCCCGCGCTCGCCTGCCAGGCAAAACGCGCATTGGTACCGCCAACATCGCCCAACAGGCGGGGATAGCTCATCTCACTCATCTCGGACGCAATCGACGTAATAGCTGTGGGTGCCCGAGTCACCGTCTTCTTCGACGAGGCCGTGCACGTCGGTGTCGAAGCCGGGGAACTGGGCGTTGAATTCGCGCGTGAAGCGCAGGTAATCGACGATCTTGCTGTTGAAGCGCTCACCGGGGATCAGCAGCGGAATGCCCGGCGGGTACGGCGTGACCAGCGAGGCGGTGATGCGCCCTTCCAGATCGTCGATGGCCACGCGCTCGGTCTGTCGGTGCGCAATGCGGGCGAAGGCATCGCTCGGCTTCATGGCCGGTTGCAGGTCCGACAGGTACATCTCGGTCACCAGGCGCGCGATGTCGCTCTTCGCGTAGGCCTCGTGGATGGCCTGGCTCAGGTCGCGCAGGCCCATGCGCTCGTAGCGTGGGTGCTGCGCCACGAACTCGGGCAACACGCGCCACAGCGGCGCGTTGCGGTCGTAGTCGTCCTTGAACTGCTGCAGCGCGGTGAGCAGCGTGTTCCAGCGGCCCTTGGTGATGCCGATGGTGAACATGATGAAGAACGAGTACAGGCCCGTCTTCTCGACCACCACCCCGTGCTCGGCCAGGAACTTGGTGACGATGCTCGCCGGAATGCCTGCCTTCGCGAACTTGCCCGACATGTCGAGCCCCGGCGTGATGATGGTGCTCTTGATCGGGTCGAGCATGTTGAAGCCGTCGGCCAGGTCACCGAATCCATGCCACTTCTCGCCGGCCTTGAGCATCCACTCGTCGCTCTTGCCGATGCCGGTGGTGGCCAGCTTGTCCGGCCCCCAGACCTTGAACCACCAGTCCTTGCCGTACTCCTTGTCGACCTTGCGCATGGCGCGGCGGAAGTCGAGCGACTCCTGGATGCTCTCTTCCACCAGCGCGTGCCCGCCGGGTGCTTCCATCATCGCGGCGGCCACGTCGCAGCTCGCGATGATCGCGTACTGCGGGCTGGTGGAGCTGTGCATGAGGTACGCCTCGTTGAAGAGGTGCCGGTTCAGCTTGCGGGTCTGCGAATCCTGCACGAGCACTTGCGACGCCTGGCTGATGCCTGCGAGCAGCTTGTGGGTGGACTGGGTGGCAAAGACGAGCTGGTCCTTCGGCCGCTTCCGCGCCCGGCCCATCGCGTGGTACGTGCTGTAAAAGGTGTGGAAAGCCGCATGGGGCAGCCAGGCCTCGTCGAAATGCAGCGTGTCGATGTAGCCGTCGAGCGAGTGCTTGATGGTCTCGGTGTTGTAGAGCACGCCGTCGTACGTGCTCTGCGTCAGCGTGAGGATGCGCGGCTTGACCTTCTTGGCGTCCACGCCGGCCAGCAACGGGTTGGCCGCGATCTTCTGCTGGATGGCTTCCTTCGAGAACTCGCTCTCCGGGATGGGACCGATGATCCCGTAGTGGTTGCGCGTCGGTCGCAGGAATACCGGCACGGCGCCCGTCATGATGATCGCGTGCAGGATCGACTTGTGGCAGTTGCGGTCGACGACCACCACGTCGCCCGGCGCCACCGCGTGGTGCCACACCATCTTGTTGCTGGTGCTGGTGCCGTTGGTGACGAAGAAGCAGTGGTCGGCGTTGAAGATGCGCGCCGCGTTGCGTTCGCTGGCTGCGATCGGGCCGGTGTGGTCGAGCAGCTGGCCGAGCTCGTCGACGCTGTTGCACACGTCGGCGCGCAGCATGTTCTCGCCGAAGAACTGGTGGAACATCTGGCCGACCGGGCTCTTCAGAAACGCCACGCCACCCGAGTGCCCCGGGCAGTGCCAGGAGTACGAGCCGTCCTGCGCGTAGTCGACCAGCGCCCGGAAGAACGGCGGCGCCAGCGAATCGAGATACGCCTTGGCCTCGCGGATGATGTGGCGCGCCACGAACTCCGGCGTGTCCTCGAACATGTGGATGAAGCCGTGCAGCTCGCGCAGCACGTCGTTGGGCAGGTGCTGCGAGGTGCGCGTCTCGCCATAGAGGTAGATCGGGATCTCGGCGTTCTTGAAGCGGATCTCCTGGATGAACTTGCGCAGGTTGAGCACCGCCGGGTCGATGTCGGGGCCGCCCGAGAACTCTTCGTCGTCGATCGACAGGATGAAGGCACTCGCCCGGCTCTGCTGCTGGGCGAACTGCGCCAGGTCACCGTAGCTCGTGGCGCCGAGCACCTCGAAGCCTTCCTTCTCGATGGCCTGGGCCAAGGCGCGAATGCCCAGGCCCGAGGTGTTCTCGGACCGGTAATCCTCGTCGATGATCACGATGGGAAAACGAAAGCGCAGCATGGCAACCCCGGGGTAGGCTTCTTGGAAAAGCGCGAAGTGTAGAACCAGGATGCGACCGGAATACACTGCGCCGACAACAACCTGCATGGAGGAGGAATGGACCTTTCAACGGCGACGTTCTGGTGGGTTCTGGCCGGTGTGGCGATCGCCGCCGAGCTGACCACTGGCACCTTCTACCTGCTGATGATCGCCCTGGGCCTCGCCGCCGGTGCCGTTTCGGCGCACCTCGGCCTGTCGACCAGCCTGCAGATCGCGATGGCCGCCGTCGTCGGCGGCGGCGCCACGGCGCTGTGGCATTGGCGTCGCATGAAGCTTCCCACGTCGGCCCCGGCGGCCGAGAACCGCGACGTCAACCTCGACATCGGCGAGCGTGTGCAAGTCGACGCCTGGAACCCCGACCGCACCACCCGCGTCAGCTACCGCGGCACGATGTGGACGGCCCGCCTGCAGCCCGACAGCCCTGCCCTGCCCGGCACGCACCTCGTCACAGCCGTCGAAGGCAACTGGCTGGTGCTCGTGCCATCGTCCTCCCCCTGAAGGTCTTCAACCGAAAGCGCGCCCATGGAAATCGCCCTCATCCTCGCGGTCATCGCCGTCATCTTCGTCGTCCGCACCTTCAAGATCGTGCCCCAGCAGCACGCCTGGGTCGTCGAGCGCCTCGGCAAGTACGACCGCACGCTCACGCCGGGCTTGAAGTTCGTCGTGCCCTTCATCGAGCGGGTGGCCTACAAGCACTCGCTGAAGGAAGTGCCGCTCGACGTGCCGAGCCAGGTCTGCATCACACGCGACAACACCCAGCTGCAGGTCGACGGGATCATCTACTTCCAGGTCACCGACCCGATGCGCGCGAGCTACGGGTCGTCGAACTACATCATGGCCATCACCCAGCTCGCGCAGACGCTGCTGCGTTCGGTGATCGGCAAGATGGAGCTCGACAAGACCTTCGAGGAGCGCGACGCGATCAACTCTTCGGTCGTCAACGCGCTCGACGAGGCCGCCGCGAACTGGGGCGTGAAGGTGCTGCGCTACGAGATCAAGGATCTGACGCCGCCCGCCGAGATCCTGCGCGCGATGCAGGCGCAGATCACCGCCGAGCGCGAGAAGCGCGCACTGATCGCGGCCTCGGAGGGCCGCAAGCAGGAGCAGATCAACATCGCGACCGGCGAACGCGAGGCCTTCATTGCCCGCTCCGAAGGTCAGCGCCAGGCCGACATCAACCAGGCACAGGGTGAAGCCGCGGCGATCGTGGCCGTGGCCGATGCGACAGCCGATGCCATCCGCAAGGTGGCGCAGGCCATCCAGTCACCCGGCGGCGAACAGGCGGTCCAGCTCAAGGTGGCCGAAAAGGCCGTCGAAGCCTTCGCCCAGCTCGCGCAGAAGAACAACACGATGATCGTGCCCGGCAACATGAGCGAAGTCGCCGCGCTGATCTCGACGTCGATGGCGCTCATCAAGCAGAAGACACCGGTTTGAGTCGGCTAGAATCCGCCGCTTCCGGAGAGGTGGATGAGCGGTTTAAGTCGCACGCCTGGAAAGCGTGTGAGGGTTAATAGCCCTCCGCGGGTTCGAATCCCGCCCTCTCCGCCAGACATGAAAAAGGGCGCCTCGCGGCGCCCTTTTTGTTGGCCCTGAACCGGAGCTCAGCGCACCACGGCGATCTGCTCGCGCTTCTCACCCTTGTAGGTATAGAGCGTCAGCGCGCCGTTCTTCACGTCGCCCTTCTCGTCGAACGAGATGGTGCCGGTCACGCCCTTGAAGTCGGTCGTCTTGGCCAGCTCGGGCAGGTACTTGGCGGGGTCGGCCGAGTCGGCCTTGACCATCGCGGCGACCAGCACGTTCACGGCGTCATACACGTACGGTGCATAGATCTGCACGTCGGTGTTGAACTTGGCCTTGAACTTGGTCTTGAACTCCTCCAGGCCTGCCTTGGCTTCGCCTTCGACACCACCGGCCTCGGCGCACACCACCTGGCCGTCGGCCATCGCTCCACCGGCCAGCTTGGGCAGCTCGCCCGTGCAGATGCCGTCGCCGCCCATGAACTTGGCCTTGATGCCGAGTTGCTTGGCCTGGCGGATCATCGGGCCGGCCACCGCGTCCATGCCGCCGTAGAACACGACGTCAGGCTTGACGGCCTTCACTTTGGTCAGGATGGCGGTGAAGTCCGTAGCCTTGTCGGTGGTGAACTCGTGGGCCGCGACCTTGCCGCCAGCAGCCGCCACGCCCTTCTCGAACTCTTCGGCCACGCCCTGGCCGTAAGCCGTGCGATCGTCGATCACGGCGATCGACTTGCCCTTGAGCTGGGTGACCGAGTACTTGCCGAGCGTGCCGCCGAGGTGCACGTCATCAGCAACGACGCGGAAGGTGGTCTTGAAGCCCTGGCGGGTGAACTTGGGGTTGGTCGCCGACGGCGAGATCTGCGGGATGCCGGCGTCGCTGTAGATCTTCGAGGCGGGGATCGAGGTGCCCGAGTTCAGGTGGCCGACCACGCCGTTGACCTTGGAGTCGACCAGCTTCTGCGCGGCAGCGGTGCCTTGCTTGGGGTCGCCTGCGTCGTCTTCGGCGACCAGCTCGAACTTGACCTTCTTGCCGCCGATCGTCACGCCCTTGGCGTTCAGCTCTTCAATCGCGAGGCGGGCGCCGTACTCGTTGTCCTTGCCCAGGTGAGCGATGCCACCGCTGGTGGGACCCACGTGGCCGATCTTGATCACCGACGGGTCGGCAGCGGCAGCGGCCGGTGCCGAGGCGGGCGCCGAGGCGGCCGGAGCGGCGGCTTCTTCCTTCTTGCCGCAAGCCGACAACATCACCACGGCGATGCTGGCCACCGCGGAGAGCGCAAAGGTCGATCTCTTCATATAAGTGTTTCCTTGAGGGTTGGGAAAGCTGATGAGCAAAGCTTGTGCCTATGCCTGCTGTCTCAGACAGGCCGCCATGATCTCGAATCCAAAGGAAAAAGCAATACGAGGTGTTGCTCTAAAACACCCGCCGGCGTGGCGCCGTGAATCAGCGCTTTTGCAGCCGGTCGAGCTCGAGCGAGACCGCCCGGGCGACCATCTCGCGCAGGTTGGCCGCCAGCTGTGCGCGCATCTCGCGCACGAGGCTGTCGGTCATGCGGGCCAGCACCGGCGAGAGCGATTCGCGCAGGCGGTGCTCGAACATCAGGTCGAGCTGCTTGTCCAGGTCGGCCAGCACGCGCTGCACCACACGGGCTTCGTCGACGACAGCCACAGCGGGTGAGAACGCCGCCTGCACCGGCACGGCCGGGGCGGCCTGCACCGGCGGCACGTAGGGCTCCGGTCTGCCCATCGGCGTGGGCGCGGTCTCGGCGAACGCCGGGTTGACCGGCAGCGGCGGGAATTCGTCGACCTCGGGCACCGCTTGCGCCTTGGGCAACACCACGACCTCGGTGAGCACCGGGACGCGCTGCGGCGGCTGCTGCGGCGGAACGGTGGGCTTCACGACTGCGGCTCCTGCGCCACGTCGTGGCGGGCGATCTCATAGCCACGATCGCTGTAGTGTTTCCAACGGGCGCGGCCGGCCTGGCGGTCTTCCCCGTCGTGCGAGACCAGCTCGATCACACGGGCGAAGCCCTCGAAACCATCGACCAGCTCGTGGCCCAGGTTGAGCAACACCTCGTGGTGCGGTACCTCGCGCACCTGCTCGCTCAGCCAGACCGGGGTGTCGCGCAGGCGGGCCGCAGGTGCCTGGCCCGGCCGTGCGTAGACATGCGGCACGAAGTCGAGGGGCTCGAAGACCCATAGCTGCTTGTCGAATCGCGCGAGGACGTCTGCTGGTGCGCAGACCACCACTTTGGCGCCTCGGCGCACCGCTTTGCGCAGCAGGCGGCACGCATAGGCCATGCGGTCAGGCACGTTGAAATGGAAGCTGACCTCGGTCACGGCGACGGCCGGATGAAACGTCAACGCGCCTGCGACAGCACGAAGTGCGTCAGCAACGGCACCGGCCGACCGGTCGAGCCCTTGGCGGCGCCCGACTTCCAGGCCGTGCCCGCGATGTCGAGGTGGGCCCAGCGGTACTTGCCGGTGAACTTCTTGAGGAACATCGCCGCCGTCACCGCACCGGCCGCTCGCGGGCCGACGTTGCCCATGTCGGCGAAGTTGCTCTTCAGGCCTTCGGCGTATTCCTCGTCGAGCGGCATGCGCCACGCCGGGTCGAGGGAGGCGCGGCTGGCCGCAATGAGCTCATCGGCCAGGGCGTCGTCGGGCGAGAAGAGACCGGTGTTGTGGTGGCCGAGGGCGATCACGCAGGCCCCGGTGAGCGTGGCCACGTCGACCACGGCCGCAGGCTTGAAACGCTCGGCGTAGGTGAGCGCATCGCAGAGGATCAGCCGGCCTTCGGCGTCGGTGTTCAGGATCTCGATGGTCTGGCCGGACATGCTCGTGACGACGTCGCCCGGCTTGACCGAGCGGCCGTCGGGCATGTTCTCGCAGGCCGGCACGATGACGACAACGTTCACCTTGGGCTTGAGTTCGGCCACGGCGCGCAGGGTGCCCAGCACGCTGGCGGCACCGCACATGTCGAACTTCATCTCGTCCATCTCGGCCGCGGGTTTGATGGAGATGCCGCCGGTGTCGAAGGTAATGCCCTTGCCGACGAGCACGATGGGCGCCTGCGTCTTGGCCGCGCCGTTGTAGCGGGCCACGATGAACTTCAAGGGCTCATGCGAGCCCTGGGCGACGGCGAGGAAGGAGCCCATGCCGAGCTTCTCGACGTCCTTGCGGTCGAGCACCTCGACCTTGAGCTCGTGCTCGCGGCCGAGCTTCCTGGCCTGGTCGGCCAGGTAGGTCGGCGTGCAGTGGTTGGCCGGGCGGTTGCCGAGGTTTCGCGCAAAGGTCACGCCCGCCGCGATGGCCTGGCCGCGCTGCAGACCGGCCTGCACGGCCTTGGTCTGCGCCTTGGTGCAGACGAGCGTGAGCTTGTCGAGCGGCGACGCTGCCGGTGCGCTGGGCTTGGTATCGCGGTACTGATAGAGCGCGTCGGCCGCGGCCGTGGCGGCGGCTTCGGCGTGCGCCTCGTCCAGCTCCGCGCCGACCAGTGCCACCGCCACGTGGCGTGCGCCGAGGCCCTTGATCTGGCCCACGCCGCCGGCCACTGCCGACTTGAATTCCTTCACCCCGCCCTTGCCGGCCGCGACCGCGAGCACGCGCGCCACTTTCACGCCGGCCGGTCGGTGCAGGTAGAGCTTGTTGCCGGCCTTGAGCTTCCAGTCGTGCTGCGCCAGCGCGTCGTTCAGCGGTGAGGCGAGCTTGGCATCGAGCGACGCATCGACCGCCTCGCCCACGACCACCAGCAGCAGCGCATCGGCAGCAATGGAAGACAAGGCCGCAGGTGCGGCGATCTGATGACGGAAGTCCATAATGCGGCGGCCCTACGAGATGATCCAACGATGTTATTCGATTCCTCTCTGAGAAGAGACCTGTCGCGATCCTTCGGCGCCACGCTGGTGGTCATCCTCACCATCGTGGTGACGATGATGCTGATCCGCACGCTCGGGCAGGCCGCGGTGGGCCGCATCGCACCGCAGGACGTGGTGCTGCTGCTGGGCTATTTCGCCCTCGCCCACCTGCCGACGATGCTCGCGCTCTCGCTGTTCATCTCGGTCGTGGCCACGCTCGGCCGCATGTACCGCGAGAGCGAGATGGCCATCTGGTTCGCAAGCGGCGTGGGCCTCTCCCGCTTCGTGCGGCCGGTGCTGCGCGTGAGCTGGCCGGTGCTGCTGGTGGTGGCGCTGCTGGTGCTCTTCGTGTGGCCGTGGGTCAACCAGAAGAGCAACGAGATGCGCGAGCGTTTCGAGCAGCGCTCCGACCTGTCGCGCGTGGCGCCCGGCCAGTTCCAGACCTCCCGCGACGGGCAGCGCGTGTTCTTCATCGAACGCTCCACCGACAACGGCCGTGATGCGCGCAACGTGTTCATCCTCGCGCGGCAAGGCGACAGCGAGTCGGTGACCTCGGCCCGCAGCGGCCGCATCGAGAACACGCCCGAGGCCAACTTCCTCGTGCTCGACCGGGGCCAGCGCAACGAGCAGAACCTGAAGAGCAACGAGAAGACCGTCTCGAGCTTCGAGACCTACCGCGTGCAGGCCGGCGAAAAGGCGCTCAGCGGCGTGGACAAGCTGCCGCCCAAGGCGCAGCGCAGTGCCGAGCTCGTGCGCGACACCGACCCGGCTGGCCGAGGCGAGCTGGCCTGGCGGCTCGGCCTGGCGCTCGGTGCGGGCAACCTGCTGCTGCTGGGCATCGGCCTGTCGGCCACGTCGCCACGGCGTGCCAGCAACTGGAACCTGCTCTTCGCGCTGCTCGCCTTCGTCGTCTACTACAACCTCATCAACCTGAGCAAAGCCTGGGTCTCGAGCGGCAAGCTGGAGATGGGCGCGGCGCTGGCCGTGATCCACGGCGGCGCCTTCCTGGCGGCGCTCGCCTTGATCTGGTGGCGCGACCACGGCACGCACCTGCAGCTGCGGCCGAGGCGCCCAACCTCGACGGTGGCGCCCGCATGAGGACTGTCCGCCGCCTGCTTTATCGCGATATCGTGTCGTCGGTGCTCTTCGTGGCGCTGGCGTTCCTGTCACTCTTCTTCTTCATCGACTTCGTCGACGAGCTGGCCGACGTGGGCAAGGGCTACACCGCCTTTCATGCAGCGCTTCACTCGGTGCTGGAGCTCCCCGGGCACCTGTACGAGCTGGTGCCGATCGCCGTGCTGATCGGCACCATCTACGCCTTGTCGCGCATGGCGCAATCGTCGGAGTTCACCATCCTGCGCACCGGTGGGCTCGCACCAGGGCGGGCGCTTTCGCTGCTGGCGGGGCTGGGCGCGGTCTTCGCCGTCCTGACCTTCGTGGTGGGCGACTATCTCGCGCCGCTCAGCGAGCGCGCCGCGACCATGGTGCAGACACGCGCGAAAGGCGGCTTCAGCGTGGGCGGCTCCGGGGCCTGGCTGAAGGACAAGAGCATGACGCCACAAGGCGAGCGTTCGTACTCGATCAACGTCGGCCGCGCGACCTCGGGCGGCGAACTCGCCAACATCCGCATCTTCGAGTTCGATGCCAACGGCCGGCTGCTGCGGCGCATCGGCGCCGGCAGCGGCTCCGTCAACCAGGACGGCGTCTGGTCACTCGCCGACGTGACCCTCACCGACTGGAGCACCGTCGGTGCGCCGGACTTCCAGCCCAGCGTCAACGAAGAGAAACGCCCGGCCTACGAATGGGCCAGCACCTTGCCGGCCAGCGTGGTGGCGGCCGCCGTGCTCCCCGAGAAGTCGATGTCGACCCTGGAGCTCTTTCGCTACATCACCCACCTGGCCGACAACGAGCAGGCCGCACAGCGCTACGAGATCCGCTTCTGGAAACGCGCGCTCTACCCGCTTGCCTGCCTGGTGATGGTGGCCCTGGCCCTGCCCTTCGCCTACCTGCACGGGCGCGCCGGCGGCGTGAGCCTCAAGGTCTTCGGCGGGATCATGCTGGGCATCAGCTTCGTGCTGCTCAACAACGTGGCCTCGCACCTCGGCCTTCTGCAAGGCTGGACACCCTGGATCGTGGCGGCCACGCCGAGCCTGATCTACCTGCTGTTGTCGCTGGCGGCGTTCAGCTGGCTCGTGAGGTACCGATGAGCACGACTGGCCTGCTGCTCTTCGCGCACGGCGCGCGTGACCCGAACTGGGCCCTTCCCTTCGAGGCCGTGGCGCAGATCGTGCGCCAGCAGCGGCCCGGGATGCCAGTGGTGCTCGCCTTCCTGGAGTTCATGAGCCCCACCTTGCCGGTGGCCGGTGCGGCGCTCGCCGCCCAAGGCTGCACCGAGGTGGCCGTGGTGCCGCTTTTCCTTGGGGCGGGCGGCCATGTGCGCAAGGACCTGCCGGCCTTGCTCGCCGAACTGGCCGCGGTCTACCCGCAGGTCACCTGGTCCTTGCAGCCGGCCATCGGCGAGGTCGACAGCGTGGTCCGGGCCATGGCCGAAGCGGCGCTCAAGCTCGCCTCCTAATACTCTCAGTGGAATAATCCAGACAGCTCACATACTGCTCTGGATATATGAACCTTCACCAGTTCCGGTTTGTCCAAGAGGCGGTCCGGCGCGACCTCAACCTGACCGAGACCGCCAAGGCGCTCTTCACCTCGCAGCCCGGCATTTCCAAGGCCATCCTTGAGCTCGAAGGCGAGCTCGGGGTCGACATCTTCGCCCGGCACGGCAAGCGCCTGCGCCGGGTCACCGAGCCCGGCCAGCACGTGCTGGCGAGCATCGAGATCATCATGCGCGAGGTCAACAACCTGAAGCGCATCGGCGAAGAGTTCTCCAAGCAGGACAGCGGCACGCTCTCGATCGCCACCACCCACAGCCAGGCCCGTTACTTCCTGCCCGAGCCGCTGGCCCAGCTGCGCAAGCGCTTCCCCAAGGTCAACATCAGCTTGCACCAGGGTTCGCCCGCGCAGGTGGCGCAGATGCTGCACGAGGAGGTGGCCGACATCGGCATCGCCACCGAAGCCATCGGCGACGTGGACGAGTTGGTCGCCCTGCCCTGCTACGAATGGCAGCACGCCGTGGTGATGCCCCCCAGCCACCCGCTGGCGCAGGCCGAGCGCCTGAGCCTGGAAGACCTGGCGCGCGAGCCCATCGTGACCTACCACCCGTCGTTCAGCGGCCGCACCCGCGTCGACCAGGCGTTCACCGCCCGTCACCTGAAGCCCAACATCGTGCTGGAGGCCATCGACGCCGACGTCATCAAGACCTACGTGCGCCTCGGGCTGGGCATCGGCATCGTTTCCGAGATCGCGGTGCGCGACGACCCGCCCGGTGGCGACCTGATCTCCCGGCCGGTCGGGCATCTCTTCGGCCGCAGCATCACGCGCGTGGCCTTCAAGCGCGGCGCCTACCTGCGCAACTTCGTCTTCGCCTTCGCCGAGATGCTGTCGGAGCGGCTCAACCGCGCGCTCATCACCAAGGCGATGAGCTCCCGTGACGCCCACGGCGGCCCCCAGGACACCACCGACTACCAGCTCTGAACACGCGACCATGAGCACGACCTTCGCCACGCCCCGGATCACCAGCCGCCTGCCGCAGGTCGGCACCACCATCTTCACCGTGATGTCTGCGCTGGCGCAGCAGCACAACGCCGTCAACCTCGGCCAGGGCTTCCCGGATTTCGACTGCGACCCCCGCCTGCTCGACGCCGTGAACGCCGCCATGCGCCGCGGCCTCAACCAGTACCCGCCGATGGCGGGCGTGCTGCCGCTGCGTGAAGCCATCGCCCAGAAGATCGCGCGGATCTACGGCCACGGCTACGACCCGGTCCACGAGATCACCATCACCGCGGGCGCCACGCAGGCCATCCTGACCGCCATCCTTGCCATCGTGCACCCAGGCGACGAAGTCATCGTGCTCGACCCGAGCTACGACAGCTACGAGCCCAACATCGAACTGGCCGGTGGCCGCGCCGTGCATGTGCCGCTCACGCCGCGCACCTTCCGCCCCGACTTCGACCGCATCTCCGCAGCCATCAGCCCGCGCACCCGTGCCATCCTCATCAACACGCCGCACAACCCGAGCGCCACTGTCTGGTCGGCTGACGACATGCGGCGCCTGGCCGAGCTGCTGCGCCCGACCGACGTCCTCGTGATCGCCGACGAGGTCTACGAGCACATGGTGTTCGATGGCGCGCAGCACGAGAGCGTGTCGCGCAGCCCCGAACTGGCGGCGCGCAGCTTTGTCGTGTCGAGCTTCGGCAAGACCTACCACGTGACGGGCTGGAAGGTCGGTTATGTGGCCGCCCCGGCAACGCTGATGGCGGAATTCCGCAAGGTCCACCAGTTCAACGTGTTCACCGTCAACACGCCGGTGCAGCACGGCCTGGCCGACTACATGGCGGACCCGGCACCCTACGAGCAACTGGCGGGCTTCTACCAGCGCAAGCGCGACCTCTTCCGCAGCGGCCTCGCCTCGACCCGGCTCAAGCTGCTGCCCACCACCGGCAGCTATTTCCAGAGCGTCGACTATTCGGAAGTGAGCGACCTGAACGAAGAAGCGTTTTGCCGCTGGCTCACGAGCGAAGTCGGCGTGGCGGCGATCCCGCTGTCGGCGTTCTACCCCGGCGGCTTCGAGCAGAAGCTGGCCCGATTCTGCTTCGCCAAGAAAGACGAGACGCTGAAGCTCGCGCTCGAGCGTCTCAACGCTTGCTTTTCTTGAACTCGAACTCTTCCAGCGTCAGCGACGGCTGTTCGGTGGAGACGTCGAGGTCGAGCGAGAAGCTTGCGAGTGGCTCGGCCTTCTCCGCCGACGCCGGCACGCTGGTCACCGTCGGCGCCGGCTCGCCACCGAGGGGCAGCAGGAGGTCGACTCCCTCCACGTCGACGGCACGCTCGGCCAGGTCACGCGCAGTGCTGTAGAGGAAAAGCAGCTCGCGATAGGCAGGCACGTCGAAGGTCGGCCCGGCATCACGGCGGAAGAGTGCCGTGTCGAGCAGCTCCATCGCCTGCGAAGGCCGGTTCCACACGTCCTGCAGGCGCTGCATCACCTCGGGGTAGCCCTCGAGGTTGAGGCCGTCTTCCGGGTCCACGTCCCACTCGGGCGCGTAGGCATTGAAGCGGCGGTTGAAGCGCTCGCGGATGCGGTCGTACGGCTCGCGCTCGCCACGGCGGCGGTAGATCTCGAGCAGCTTCAGATAGGGCAAGGGGCTCACCCCGCCGGTGCTGCGCACATGGCCCATCAACAGGTCGATGGCGGCTTCATCCTGGCCGAGCACCACGAAAAACTCGGCCTGCTGCTCGAGATCGATCAGCTCTTCGGCCGACATGGGACGGCGTGGCTCGACCACCGCATCGGGCTCGGCAGCGCGCAGCGTGGGCACCGGTGCAGCAGGCGGCGGCAGAGGCTCCGATGGCGGTGTGAGGGTCGGCAGCGGAGACGGTGCGGAGATCACACCGGGGATGCTGAGCGCCTTGGCCTCCTCCGTCATCTCACCCAGCGGCTCGGGCGCCACGCCAGCCCCTGCCGCGTGCTGGTCACCCCACCATGCCGCAGCCGCTCGATCGCGGCGCCGCAGCCACCACATGGCGACGAGCGCGCTGGTCAGCAGCACGCACACCACGACCAGCAGATAGACGAGCGGGTTTGCATAGCGGCTGGCTTCGGCGGCTCGCACGCGCGCCTGCATGTCGTCCAGCGCCTTCTGGGTGACCTGACTGTCGGCTCGCAGCTTCAGCAGCGACGCTTCCATCGCCTTCAGGCGCTCCAGTTCCTCTTGCCGTTGCGCGACCTCGGGGTCGACATGGCGCCGCGCCGCGCCAGAGGCCGGCTCCTGCGGTGCAGTGCCGAGCCGCGTCTCCATCTGCAGCTGCGGAACGACGAGCGCATCGGTTTCGACGGGGTCCAGTCGAAGCATCGGGCCGCGCGGCTTGGCGGGAGCAGCCGGCGCAGCACGTGTCTCGCGAGCAGTACGTGCCGGTGGTGCCACGGTGGGCGCCACAGCAGGGCCGGTCGACGACGAGCCGGCCGCGTCGCCGCGCCGCTTGCGCGCACGTGGCGGCGCGGCGGGTGAGGCGGCCGGGGCGGAGGCCTCTGCGGCCGGCGGCACGGCCGCGAGCACCGGGGACACCGCGGTCTCGGCTCGATCGGGTGCCCAGCCGTCCTGGCCCGAGGCGGTGGTGGTCGCGCCCGGTGGATCGGCGAGCAACGTGAAGTTGCGTGAAAGGCTCGAAGGGCAGCCCAGTTGCAGATGCACGGCGACCACGGGCTCGTCGACCGCCTGAGTGGTCGTCACGCGGATGCGTCGCTCTCCCGTCGTGGCCGTCTCCAGGCGCGTGCGCACCACGCTCTCGGGCAGCACACGGTCACCGAAGCTCACCTCGGCCTTGACACAACGGGTCTCGATGGATTCGCCAGCGTCGAGTCGCACGGCGATGGTGAAGTTGAGAGGCTGGCCCAACACGGCTGCCGAACCGACCCTGCCAAGGCCCAGCGCCGTCGCCGCATCCATGCCCAACGCAAGGGCCAGGAACAGTGCGAGCGAGGGCAAAAATCTCTGCATTCTTGGGGCAGCGGGGTAGCGAGTCACTCTAGCATGAAGGCCCCGCTTCACGAGGTGAACCATGGCTCGTGGAGCGGCATTCCATGCTGCATGACACAATCGCCGCGTGCGTCTTGCACGCACCCACCTCACCCGCCACATGCCCTCAGAACTGCACGCCGAACGCCGTGATGCGGCCCTGGTCCTGACCCTCAGCGGCCCGGCCACGCGCAACACGCTGTCGGAGCAGGTATTCGCTGCAGGGATCGAAGCCCTCGACGTCGCCGAGAACGACAGCAGCGTGCGCTGCATCGTGCTGCGCGGCGATGGTGACTTCTTCTGCGCAGGCGGTGACATCCAGCGCCTCAAGGCCAACCGCGATGCCGAGCGCTCGGTGCAGGACAACATGCTCCAGCGCTTCCACGATTTCGTCGAAGCCTTGCGCGTCTTTCCCAAGCCGGTGATCGCAGCCGTGGAAGGCGCCGCCGCCGGCGGTGGCTTCTCGCTCGCGCTGGCGTGCGACCTCATCGTCGCCGCCGACGACGCGAAGTTCATCCTCTCGTATGGCCGCATCGGCCTCTCGCCCGATGGCGGCGCGACCTGGCAACTGATGCAGCGCCTGCCGCGCAACCTGGTGCTGCAGATGCTGTGGCTCTTCGAGCCCGTGAGTGCCGCGCAGTTGCAGGCCCACGGCCTGGTGAACTGGGTCGTGCCCAAGGGGCAGGCGAGCACGCAGGCGTTCGCCATCGCCGAGAAGCTCGCAGCCTGCGCGCCCAACGCGATCGCCAGCGCCAAGGAGCTCGTGAACCAGTGGCCCGAGCGCAGCCTCGCGCAGCAGCTCGACCTCGAACGCGATCACTTCCTCGACAACTTCTTCCACCCGAACGGCGGTGAAGGCCTGCAGTCCTTCCTGGACAAGCGGCCACCGACGTTCGAGTAGGACCACAGCAACACACGCTGTCGCGACAGAGACAACCATGAACAGCCCCGTTCTTACAATCGAAGAGCAGTCCAACATCGAGTCCGGCGCGTGGTTCTCCAAACTCTCACAACCTCTGCGCGAAGCCATCTTGTCGAGAGCGCACGTGAGGCGCCTGGCCGATGGTGCGATGCTCGCGTCGCGCGGCGCGCAGGCCGAGAGCTGGTCGGGCGTGGCCAAGGGCGCGGTGCGCGTGAGTTCGGTGTCGCTCTCCGGCAAGGAGATCACGCTCACCTACGTGGAGCCGGGCGTGTGGTTCGGCGACATCTCGCTGTTCGACAACTTCCCGCGCACGCACGATTCGTATGCGCATGGCGAGACCACGCTGCTCGTCGTGCGCAAGGCCGACTTCCAGGAGCTGCTCGCCCACTTTCCCGAGCTGTACGAAGCGCTGCTGCGCCTCAACTGCCGTCGCCTGCGCCTGATGTTCGACATGATCGAAGACCTCAACACGCGGCCGCTGTCGGCGCGCCTGGCCAAGCAGATCCTGCTTCTGGCACGTGGCTACGGCGTGAAGCAGGGCGACGAGATCCGCATCGGCTTGCAGCTGGCGCAGGAAGACCTGGCGCAGCTGCTCGGCGCCTCGCGCCAGCGCGTGAACCAGGAGCTCAAGGGCTTCGAGCGGGCGGGTGCGGTGCGCATCGAGCCCACGCGCCTCGTCGTGCTGTCGCGCGAGAAGCTCATCTCACTTTCCGAACGTTGACGGCACCCTGGTGCCGGTGACCCATGAATCCCGACACCAGTTCACACACCATCGACACGCAGGCGCTCGAGCGCTACCTGCAGGCGCATCTCCCCGGCTATCGCGGGCCGCTCCAGCTCGAGAAGTTCAAGGGCGGGCAGTCCAACCCCACCTACAAGCTCGTCACGCCGGAGCGCTCGTATGTGATGCGCTCCAAGCCCGGGCCGGTGGCCAAGCTGCTGCCCTCGGCGCATGCGATCGAGCGCGAATACCGCGTGATGTCGGCCCTGCAGGGCAGCGCCGTTCCGGTGCCGCAGATGCACTTGCTGTGCGAAGACGAGTCGGTGATCGGCCGCGCCTTCTTCATCATGGAGTTCATGCAGGGCCGCGTGCTGTGGGACCAGTCGCTGCCCGGCATGGCGCCCGAAGAACGCGCCGCGCTCTACGACGAGATGAACCGCGTGATCGCGGCCATGCACCAGGTCGACGTGAAGGCCGTGGGCCTGGCCGACTACGGCAAGCCCGGCAGCTACTTCGAGCGCCAGATTGCGCGGTGGAGCAAGCAGTACGTTGCCTCCATCACCCAGCCCATCGAGGCGATGGACCGCCTCATGGCGTGGCTGCCGGCGAACATGCCGGCGAGTGCGCGCGATGAGTCGCAGGTGTCGATCGTGCACGGGGACTACCGCCTCGACAACCTGATGTTCCACCCGAGCGAGCCGCGCGCCATCGCCGTGCTCGACTGGGAGCTGTCGACACTCGGCCACCCGCTCGCCGACTTCAGCTACCACTGCATGTCGTGGCACATCCCGCAGGCCACTTTCCGCGGGATCGGTGGGCTCGATCTTGCGTCGCTGGGCATTCCGCTCGAGGCCGACTACCTGCGTCGCTACTGTGAGCGCACCGGCCGTCACGACGTGGCCACGGTGGAGGCCGATTGGAATTTCTACCTCGCCTACAACCTCTTCCGCGCTGCCGGCATCTCGCAAGGCATCGCCAAGCGCGTGGAGAACGGCACCGCCTCCAGCGCCGAGGCGCGCCAAGTGGCCGCAAGCGCCCGGCCCCTGGCCGAAATGGCGTGGCAGTTCGCCCAGCAGGCCTGAACCACTCAGCCCCGAATCACCCCAGGAGACAGACATGGACTTCGCCTACTCTCAACGCACCCAGGAGCTGCAAGCCAAGTTGCTGCGCTTCATGGACGACTACATCTACCCCGCCGAAACGCGCTACACCGCCGAGATCGAAGCCAACACCAAGGCCGGCAAGCGCTGGACGCCGCTACAGGTGATCGAAGAGCTGAAAGTCAAGGCCCGCGCGCAAGGCCTGTGGAATCTCTTCCTGCCGCCCAGCGCCGACGGCTCGGTGCGTGAAGCCGAATACGGCCCGGGCCTGAGCAACCAGGAATACGCGCCGCTGGCCGAGATCATGGGCCGCGTGATGTGGTCGAGCGAGGTCTTCAACTGCTCGGCGCCCGACACCGGCAACATGGAAACCATCATTCGCTACGGCACCGCCGAGCACAAGAAGCGCTGGGCCGAGCCGCTGCTCGACGGCAAGATCCGCAGCGCCTTTGCGATGACCGAGCCGGCGGTCGCCTCATCCGACGCGACCAACATCGAAGCGCGCATCGAGCGCCAGGGCGACGAGTACGTGATCAATGGCCACAAGTGGTGGATCTCGGGTGCCGGTGACCCACGCTGCGCCATCTACATCTTCATGGGCAAGACCGACCCGACCGCGCCTCGCCACAGCCAGCAGTCGATGATCCTCGTGCCGGCCGACACGAAGGGCATCACCGTGATCCGCCCCCTGCCCGTCTTTGGCTACGACGACGCGCCGCACGGGCACTGCGAGATCCTGTTCGAGAACGTGCGCGTGCCGGCCAGCAACATCCTGCTGGGCGAAGGCCGTGGCTTCGAGATCGCGCAAGGCCGCCTCGGCCCGGGCCGCATCCACCACTGCATGCGCCTGATCGGCCTGGCCGAGCGCGCACTAGAACTCATGTGCAAGCGCGCGAGTTCGCGCGTGGCCTTCGGCCGCACCGTCGCCGAACAAGGTGTGACGCGTGAGCGCATTGCCGAGGCCCGCTGCATGATCGAGCAGGCCCGCCTGCTCACGCTCAAGTCGGCGTGGATGATGGACGTGGCCGGCAACAAGACCGCCAAGGCCGAGATCGCGATGATCAAGGTGGTGGCGCCGTCGATGGCCTGCCAGGTGATCGACTGGGCGATGCAGGCGCACGGCGGCGGCGGCGTGTCAGACGACTTCCCGCTCGCCTACTTCTACGCCATGGCCCGCACGCTGCGCTTCGCGGACGGCCCCGACGAAGTGCACCGCAACGCCATCGCCAAGATGGAACTCGGCCGCCACGCCGCGGCCTGACGGCAAGGTGACGAAGGGGCTCAGCGCCCCTTCGGCGGGTCTTCAGGGCCGAGCTGCGTCTGCCAGGCCGTGGAGCCCGTGGTGTGCCAGTCGGGCGAGCCTTCGGCGCCCACACCCGCCACGCGCAAGGCTTGCAGCACGGCCACCTCGAACAGGCTGACCGCCTGCGTCATCCACTTCACACTGGGCTCGGGCAACTGCAGGCGCAGGTAGGCCCGGCCGCGCAGCAGCATCAGCACGAAAGGTGGTTCGGACTTGAGGAAGCCCTTCATCGACTCTTCGAGTTGCTGAGCCAGTGCGCCTTCCACCCACGACGCGGCCTCGGCCTGCGCGCTGCTGACGAGCCCGAAACTCGAACGCACCTCTTTCGCCGCCTTGTACGGCACCTTCGGGAACATGGCCAGCCAGCGCATCTCTTCTGGCGTGTTCATGTCGATCACGGTTTGCGTGCTCTCGGTGAAACGCTCGAAGGCCTGGCGTTCGAGGTTCTCGAGCAGCGACTGCGAGATCAGCAGCACCTGCAGATTGGGAGACAAGCCGAGCTCCATGCGCAGGCGCAGCTCATGGCCGTCGATGTACTGGCGTTGTGGCGGGCCCCATTCCAGGCGCCACGGCTTGCTTTCCATGCCGCCGCTGATCACGAAGCCCTCGCCTTCGGCTTCGCGCTTGTACTTGAGCTTGTTGTGCTTGGCCCACTCCACCACCTCGGGCCAGTCGGGGCCAGGGGCCGGCCTGGAAATCAGCTTCTTGAAGGCATCAAGCATGATGAGGTGGCATCCACTAGAGTGGGCACACGGCAGGTGCCGCGATGACTGGAGACTATAGCGATGATCGACGTGTATTCGTGGGCTACCCCCAACGGCCACAAGGTGCACATCATGCTCGAGGAATGTGGCCTGGCGTACCGCGCGCACCCGGTGAACATCGGTGCAGGCGACCAGTTCAAGCCCGAGTTCCTCTCGATCAGCCCGAACAACAAGATTCCCGCCATCGTCGACCCGGACGGACCTGATGGCGAGCCCATCTCGATGTTCGAGTCTGGCGCCATCCTGCTCTACCTGGCCGGCAAGACCGGGCGCTTCCTGCCCGGCACCGTACGCGGCCGCTATGAGGTGCTGGAGTGGCTGATGTTTCAGATGGGCGGGGTGGGCCCGATGCTCGGCCAGGCGCATCACTTCCGCATCTACGCACCGGAGAAGCTGCCCTATGCCATCGACCGCTACACCAACGAAGCCAAACGGCTCTACGGCGTGATGGACAAGCGGCTGGCCAAGAGCAAATACATCGCCGGCAACGAATACACCATCGCCGACATCGCCATCTTCCCGTGGCTGCGCTCCTGGAAGAACCAGGGCATCGACTGGGCCGACTACCCGCACCTCAAGGGCTGGTTCGACGAGATCGCGGCGCGGCCGGCCGTGCAGCGCGGCGTGGAGGTGCTGGCCAACCTGCGCAAGCCGCTGGTCGACTCGCAGGCCCGCGACGTGCTGTTCGGTGCCCAGCAGTACCAGCGACGCTGAGCGTCGCTTGCCCGGCAGCGATTGCGCCCCCCAGACCCGGGGTCGCCAAAACGGCTGGTTCGCGTACTGTCCGCGTCAAAATACACACTTTCGCCCGCATGGGCGAAGTTTTAGCGCGCCCGATGAACTTGTCCGAGCCACTCCAGCCCTCAGGCCCGATGCCCGCCATCGCCGGCCAGACGCTCCTGCCGGGCGAAAGGCTGGAAGACTTCGAGATCGTGCAGGTGCTCGGCCTCACGAGCTTCGGCGTGCTCTACCTCGGGCGGCACCTTCACGACGGCAGCACGGTCGCGATCAAGGAGTACATGCCGTCGAGCCTGGCCACCCGCGTGCGCGGTGGCAAGGTGGACGTCCTCGACCCGGCGAACGTGCAGGCTTTCCAGCGCGGCCTGCAGGCCTTCCTGACGGAGGCGCTGACGCTTTCGCAGTTCGAACATCCCAACCTCTTGCGGGTGGTCAATGTGTGGGAGGCCAACGGCACCGTCTACCGGTCGATGCCCTACCTGCCCGGCACCACCCTGCTCGCCTGGCGACATGGCATCGGCGAGCCCGCGTCGCAGGCCCAGCTGCAGGCCTTCTTCGATGGGCTGCTGAACGCGTTGACCACGCTCTACCAGGCGGGGCTCGCTCATGGGCAGGTCGAGCCCATCAACATCTACCTGGGCGACGACGGCCAACCGGTGCTGATGGACTTCGACGCCGTCCACCTGGCGGTGCAGAGCGATCTGCGCAAGCCCTACGTCGACGCCTACGCCGACCCGGAACGCATGCAGGCGATGGTCACCAGCGACCTGCACGCGGTGGCGGCAGTGCTGCACTTCGCGATCAGTGGTGAATGGACCGCCTTGCGACCGGGTCAGGCCTTGCGCTACCCGGCGATGGCTGATTTGCTGCTGCGCTTCAAGGACAGTGCCTCGGCGCTGGAGTACCAGCCGGATTTTCTTGCCGCGATTGACGCCGCATTGAGCCTCCCGCCCGCAGAGCGCCCCGGCACCGTCACGGAGTTCCGGGCCCTCTTTGCCGCCGACTCCGGCCCCGTGCCGCTGCAGCCGGACGGCACGCCGATGAAGAAGCGCGCGAAACGCCCCAGGCGCGAGCCGATCCCGACAGCGCCGCCGGCCTATCCGTTGAATTCAAGCGAAAGCGTGCTTGCGTTGCTGGCCAACTTCGACCGCGGCCCGGCGCCTGCCGCCGAAGACGTGGAGCCGTTCCAGGTGCCGGAGGTCCCGACGCTCACCGAAGAAGCGGAGCCGACGTTGCCGCCCCTGCGCATCGTCAACCCGTTCGATGACCTGGAGGGTCATGACTCGTTGCCGATGCTGTCGGTGGACGAACCGGTCGACTACGAACCCTTGCCCTATACGCCGATGCCCAGCATCCGCCGACGCAAACCATGGCGGCAGCGCCTCGTGGTGATTGCAGGCATGGCTGTGATGTTCATCGCCGCCATCGGCGCGCTGGGCTGGCAGCTGTTCGGGTGAGGCTGTCGGGTCGGCGTGACGGCCTGACTGGCCTGCCCGGAGGGACTCGAACCCCCGACCTGCTGCTTAGAAGGCAGCTGCTCTATCCAGTTGAGCTACGGGCAGTGAGGGGGTGACCCACAGAAGAATGGTCGGAGCGGCGGGATTCGAACTCGCGACCTACTGGTCCCAAACCAGTTGCGCTACCAGGCTGCGCTACGCTCCGATCGGCGCGCATTGTACCCAGCAGATGGGGCCCTTCAGGCGTTGATCTGCGCCCAAGTTTTCTCGAGGCGCTTCACGCTGACGGGTTGAGGCGTGCGCAGTTCCTGTGCGAAGAGGCTCACGCGCAGCTCTTCGAGCAGCCAGCGGAATTCGTCCAGACGCGCATCGCGCACGCCGCGGCGTTCAGCCTGCAGCCGCAGGTAGCGCTGCTCCAGAGGCCGCATCTCGGCCAGGCGCGCGCTGTCGCGTGAGGGGTCGGCACGCAGCTTGTCGAGCCGCATGACGATGCCTTTGAGGTAGCGCGGCAGGTGGGCCACTTGGGCCCATGGGGTTTCGAGCACGAAGCGCTTGGTCACGAGGCGCGTGAGTTGCGCGTGGATGTCGTCGGCCACGTCCTTCGACGGCCGGGCGTCTTTCAGCTTGCGGGCGGCGGCGGCGTACTCGGTCAGGATGGCCAGGGCGCTGCGTGCCACCTCGTTGGCGATCAAGGTAAGGCGGCCGCGGCCTTCGTCGATGCGCTTGCGAAAGGCCTGGGCATCGGTGGGCAACGGATCGCCAAGGAACGCCCGGTCGAGCGCCAGATCGATGATCTGCTGGCGCAGCTCGTCGGCCGTGCCGAGCGGCATGTAGGCCACGGCCATCTTCTGCAGGTCGGGGATGTTTTTCTCGAGGTACTTCAGCGCGTCCTTGATCTGCAGCGCGACCAGGCGCCGCAAGCCGGCGCGGTGCTTCGCTGCGGCGATGTCGGGCTCGTCGAACACCTCGATCAGCACGTGGTCGCCTCTGTCGATCAAGGCTGGAAAGCCGACAAGGCTCTGGCTGCCGCGCTTCACTTCCATCAGCTCGGGCAGCTCGCCGAAGGTCCAGTCGGTGTAGCGCGCATCCGTTGCCGAGGACGGCGGCGGCGCAATTTCCGCCTTCACCGGCGCATGCGGCCGTTTCACGTCTGCGGCGAGCACTTCCGGTTGTGCGGCTTTTGGCACGCTGGGTCGCAAGGCGGCGAGCGCCTGGAAGGCCGAGCGCGCCTGCCCGCCCAGCTCGGCCTTGAGGCTTGCGAGATTGCGACCCATTGCGAGTTGCCGACCGTGCTCGTCGACCACGCGGAAGTTCATGAACAGGTGCGGCGGCAGCTGCTCCAGCTTGAAGTCATTGCGCTGCACTGCGAGTTGGGTGCGCTCGCGCACCGCCTTCAGCAACGCGTCGACCAGGGAGCCTTGCGCGAACGGCGTGAGTTCGCAGAACTCGGCCGCGTAATCGGGCAAGGGCACCAGGCGCGACCTCGGTCGTTGGTGCAGACTTTTCACCAGGGCAAGCACCTTGTCTTTCAGCATGCCGGGCACCAGCCACTCGCAACGTTCGTCGCTCACCTGGTTGAGCGCAAAGATGGGCACGGTCACCGTCACGCCGTCCTTGGCATCACCCGGCTCGTGCAGGTAGCTTGCGCTGCAGTCCACGCCACCCAGCCGGATGGTCTTCGGGAAGGCCGAAGTGGTGATGCCCGCGGCCTCGTGGCGCATCAACTCCTCGCGGGTGAGCAGTAACAGCTTTGGCTGGCGCTTCACCTCGTCGCGGTACCAGCGCTCCAGCGTGGCACCGCTCACCACGTCGGCCGGCAGCTGCTGGTCGTAGAAGGCGTAGATCAGCTCGTCGTCGACCAGCACGTCCTGCCGGCGCGACTTGTGTTCCAGCTCTTCGACCTGCTGGATGAGCTTGCGGTTGGCGGCAAGGAACGGCAGCCGGGTTTCCCATTCGCCATTCACCAGCGCCTCGCGGATGAAGATCTCTCGTGCCGCAACCGGGTCGACATTCCCGAAGTTCACACGCCGGTTGCTGTAGACGACGATGCCGTAGAGCGTGGCGCGCTCCAGCGCCACCACCTCGCCGGCCTTCTTCTCCCAATGCGGCTCCAGCAACTGGGTCTTCAGCAGGTGCGCCCCGACGATGGGCAGCCACTGCGGCTCGATGTTGGCGATGCCGCGACCGAAGAGCCGCGTGGTCTCGACCAGTTCGGCCGCCACGATCCAGCGGCCCGGCTTTTTGCTGAGGTTCGCGCCCGGGTGCTTGTAGAAGCGGATGCCGCGCGCGCCGAGGTACCAGTCGTCTTCATCGCTCTTGAGGCCGATGTTGCCGAGCAGTCCGGCCAGCATCGCCATGTGCAGCTGCTCGTAGGTGGCGGGCGAGCCGTTGAGGCGCCAGCCATGTTCGGCCACCACGGTGTGCAGCTGGGAATGGATGTCGCGCCACTCGCGCACGCGGCGCGGCGAGATGAAGTTGTCGCGCAGCAGCTGCTCCTGCTTGCGGTTCGACAGCTTGTGTTCGCCTTGGCCGCCCTTGCTGTCTTCCAGCCATTTCCAGAGCTTGAGGGTGCCCACGAACTCGGACTTCTCGTCATCGAACTTCCTGTGCGCGTTGTCGGCGGCCTGCTGCTGCTCGATGGGACGGTCGCGCACGTCCTGCACGCTGAGGGCCGAGGCGATGACGAGCACTTCGGCCAACGCCTGGCGGTCGCGCGCCTCGAGGATCATGCGGCCGACGCGCGGGTCGAGCGGGAGCTTGGCGAGTTCGCGACCCGTGGCGGTGAGCTCGTTCTGGTCGTCGACGGCGCCGAGCTCGTTGAGCAGTTGGTAGCCGTCGGCCACCGCTCGCCGCGGCGGAGGCTCGAGGAACGGGAAATCCTCGACCAGGCCCAGGCCGAGCGACTTCATGCGCAGGATCACCCCTGCCAGGGACGAGCGCAGGATCTCGGGGTCGGTGAAGCGCGGGCGATCGTTGAAATCTTTTTCGTCGTAGAGGCGGATGCAGATGCCGTTGCTGACGCGGCCGCAGCGGCCGGCGCGCTGGTTGGCAGCCGCCTGGCTCACCGGCTCGATCTGCAACTGCTCGACCTTGTTGCGGTAGCTGTAGCGCTTGACGCGAGCGGTACCGGCGTCGATCACGTATTGGATGCCGGGCACGGTCAACGAGGTCTCGGCCACGTTGGTCGCGAGCACGATTCGACGGGCGCTGTGAGGCTCGAAGACACGGTCCTGCTCCTGCTGCGAGAGGCGAGCAAAGAGCGGCACCACTTCCACGCCGGGCGGATGGTGTCGCCGCAGGTGGTCCGCAGCCTCGCGGATCTCGCGCTCGCCCGGCAGGAACACGAGCACGTCACCGGCGCCTTCGCGCCAGAGCTCATCGACCGCGTCGCCGATGGAATCGTTGAGGCCGTACTCGCGGCTTTCCTCGAAGGGGCGGTAGCGCTGCTCCACCGGGAAGAGCCGCCCCGACACCATGATCACCGGCGCCGGCCCGTGGCGCGACGCGAAATGCTGCGCAAACCGGTCGGCATCGATGGTGGCCGAGGTGACGATGATCTTCAGGTCGGGCCGGCGCGGCAGGATCTGCCGCAGGTAGCCCAGCAGAAAGTCGATGTTGAGGCTCCGCTCGTGGGCCTCGTCGATGATCAGCGTGTCGTATGCCTTGAGCAGGGGGTCGGTCTGCGTCTCGGCCAACAGGATGCCGTCGGTCATGAGCTTGACGCTCGCGCCGGGCTGGAGGCGGTCCTGGAAGCGGACCTTGTAGCCGACGATTTCGCCCAGCGGCGTCTTCAGCTCGTCGGCGATGCGCTTAGCCACGCTGGACGCCGCGATCCGTCGCGGTTGGGTGTGGCCGATCAGCTTGCCGGTGTTGGCACGGCCCCGCCCCATCGCCAGCGCGATCTTCGGCAGCTGCGTGGTCTTGCCGGAGCCGGTCTCGCCGCAGACGATGACGACCTGGTGCTGCGACAGCGCGCGCTCGATCTCCTCGCGTTTGCCCGACACGGGCAGCGATTCGGGGAAGGTGATCGGTGGCAAGGGCGTCGCGGGAGCCTGAGCGGGCCGGCCGCGACGCGCGGAAGCGTCTGTCGTCAAGGGTCGTCGTGCAAAATCGCGGATTATTTCAGCCTCTCGCCAGCGGCGCGCGCATGGACCTCATCTTTCCGCACACCTTCGTCCCGTGGTTCCGCTCGGTCGCGCCGCACATCCACGCGCACCGCGGCAAGACCTTTGTGGTGGCGATCGCTGGCGAGCTGATCGCCGCCGGCAAGCTCACCGCGTTCGCACAAGACCTTGCCTTGATGCAGGCCATGGGCGTGAAGCTGGTGCTGGTGCACGGCTTTCGCCCGCAGGTAGAAGAGCAACTGAAGGCCAAGGGCCATGTGTCGAGCTTCAGCCACGGCATGCGCGTCACCGATCCGGTGGCGCTCGACTGCGCGCAGGAAGCCGCCGGGCAGCTTCGATATGAGATCGAGGCGGCGTTTTCACAAGGCCTGCCCAATACCCCCATGGCCGGTGCAGCCGTGCGGATGATCTCCGGCAACTTCATCACTGCGCGGCCGGTGGGCATCGTCGACGGCGTGGACTTCCAGCACACCGGCCTCGTGCGCAAGATCGACGCCATCGCCATCCGCCAGAACATCGACGCCGGCTCGCTGGTGCTGCTGTCGCCCTTCGGCTTCTCGCCGACCGGCGAGGCGTTCAACCTGAGCATGGAAGACGTGGCGACGAGTGCGGCGATCGAGCTCCAGGCCGACAAGCTGCTGTTTGTGACCGAGGTGCGCGGCATTCCGCAAGACCCGCACGCCGGCGACCCGCGCGACGAAGACGTGGAGATCGACCAGGAACTGGCACTGGCCGATGCGGAAAAGCTCCTGGCGCAGCTGCCCAACCCCACCCAGCCGACCGACACCGCCTTCTACCTGCAACATGCCGTCAAGGCGAGCAAGGAAGGCGTGGAGCGGGTGCACATCCTGCCGTTCAACGTGGATGGCGGCGTGCTGATGGAGGTCTTCACGCACGACGGCATCGGCACCATGATCGTCGACGAGAAGCTCGAGAGCCTGCGCGAAGCGACCGCCGACGACATCGGCGGCATCCTGCAGCTGATCGAGCCGTTTGAAAAAGACGGCACGCTCGTCAAGCGCGACCGTACCGAGATCGAACGTGACATCGACCACTACACCGTGATCGAGCACGACGGCGTGATCTTCGGGTGCGCGGCGCTCTACCCCTACCCGGAAGCCAAGACCGGCGAGATGGCAGCCCTCACCGTGAGCAACAGCGTGCAAGGCCAGGGCGATGGCGAGCGCATCCTGAAGCGCATCGAGCAACGCGCGAAGGCCATGGGCATGACGAGCATCTTCGTGCTGACGACGCGCACCATGCACTGGTTCATCAAACGCGGCTTCGCACAAGTCGACCCCGACTGGTTGCCTGAATCGCGCAAGCGCAAATACAACTGGGACCGCCGCTCTCAGGTGCTGGTGAAGAAACTGGCCTGATGGCCGCCAAGATTCTCAATACAAAAGGAGTACCCCATGGCCCGCACCATTCAATGCGTGTATCTCAAGAAGGAAGGCGAAGGCCTTGATTTCGCCCCCTACCCCGGCGAGCTGGGCAAGCGCATCTACAACGAGGTGAGCAAGGAAGCTTGGCAGCTCTGGATGAAGCACCAGACCATGCTCGTCAATGAAAACCGACTCAATCTCGCCGACCAGCGTGCACGCCAGTATCTGGCGCGCCAGATGGAACGATTTTTCTTTGGTGAAGGCGCGGAGCAGCCGGCGGGGTATGTGCCGCCTTCTGCCTGACGGTTTCGCCCTCAATTGGCAATACCGGCTCATCCTCATATTGGAGGAGACGAGTCTCATTTGACCCGACGTGCAATTCCACGAATAGCACGCGCGTTTCTCCGGCCATAAAATGGCCCGGCTATATATTTAGTCGCAGAAGGGAGATTCTCATGTCGTCGCTGCAAGATCTGCTGGCAAAGCGCGCGGCCCTCGAACAGGAAATCGAGGCGACCCAAAAGCGCGAACGCCAAGACGCCATCGCCAAAGTCAAGGCGATCATGGCCGAGTACGGCCTGACGGTGGCCGACCTGTCCGCGAAGAGCCCCGGGCAGAAGGCCGGCGTCAGTAAGGGCACCAAGGTGGCGCCGAAGTACCGCAACAGCGCGACCGGCGAAACCTGGAGCGGCCGCGGGCTCCAGCCCAACTGGCTGAAGGCCGCCATCGCCTCGGGCAAGAAGCTCAGCGACTTCGCCCTTTGACCCTTCCGGGCTGAAGACGCGAGGCCCTAGACTGGTGGGGTGATCCCGCCCAGCTTTGTCCAGGAACTGCTTTCTCGCGTCGACATCGTCGAGGTCGTCGGCCGCCACGTCCAGCTCAAGAAGGCCGGCATCAACCACAAGGGCCTGTGCCCCTTCCACGGGGAAAAAACACCCAGCTTCGTCGTCAGCGCCAGCCGGCAGACCTACCACTGCTTCGGTTGCGGCGTGCATGGCAACGCCATCGGCTTCCTGATGGAAAACGCCGGCATGGGCTTCATCGACGCCGTGCGCGACCTGGCCCAGCAAGTGGGCCTCACGGTACCGGAGGACGACCGCTCAACGCAGGAGCGAGAGCGTGCCGCTGAGCTGAAGCAGAAGCAGGCCACCCTGAACGACGTGCTGGCCAAGGCCGCAGAGCATTACCGCAAGCAGCTCAAGGCCAGCCCGCGGGCCATCGAGTACCTCAAGGGCCGAGGCCTCACCGGCGAGATCGCCGCAGCCTTCGGCCTGGGCTATGCGCCGGACGGCTGGCGTGGCCTGGCGAGCGTCTTTCCTCACTACGACGACCCCTTGCTCGAGGAGAGCGGCTTGGTCATCGCCCAGGGCGAGACGGAAGAGCAACGCAAGCGCTACGACCGTTTTCGCGACCGGGTCATGTTCCCGATTCGCTCGGTTCAGGGTGAAGTCATCGGCTTCGGCGGCCGGGTGCTCGACAAAGGCGAGCCGAAGTACCTCAACTCACCTGAAACACCGGTCTTCATCAAAGGGCGCGAGCTGTATGGGCTGCACGAGGCCCGCGCCGCCATCCGACAGCGCGGCTATGTGCTTGTGGTCGAGGGCTACATGGACGTGGTCGCACTCGCCCAGCTGGGATTTCCCAATGCTGTCGCCACCCTTGGCACGGCGTGCACCGCAGAGCACGTGCAAAAGCTCTTCCGCTTCACCGAATCGGTGGTGTTCAGTTTCGATGGGGACGCGGCCGGCCGGCGCGCGGCGGGGCGCGCCCTCGAAGCGTCTTTGCCGCACGCAACCGACACCCGCAGCATCCGCTTCCTCTTCCTCCCTACCGAGCACGACCCGGACTCCTATGTGCGGGAGCATGGCACCGAAGCCTTCGAGGAATACGTTGCCCAGGCCGTACCGCTCTCACGCCAACTGGTCGAGGCGGCCCGGGAAGGTGTTGACCTCGACAGCGCGGAAGGCCGCGCCAGGTTCCTCGCCAACGCCAGGCCGCTCTGGAGCGCCCTGCCCAATGGTGCGCTCAAACTCCAGCTTCTCGGCGAACTGGCCCAGATGGCCGGCCTGGCAGGGCCGGACCTGGCGCGCCTGTGGCAGTCGGCCGGCAACCCGCGGCGTCATCCGACGTCCCGGGACGAGGCCGCTGAACCGTCGGCGCCAGTGGCCAAGTCATCCCGGGCCGGCTCACGCCCCCCCCGGTTCGCTGGCCGGGCCGCCCCGGCCCGCAAGGAAGACACTGCCCTGCGGATGCTGCTCCTGCACAGCGAGTGGTGGGAGCAACTCGACGCCGACGACCACGAGCTGCTCGCCGATCTGCCAGCGCCCCACGGGCCCTTGTGCGCCTGGCTGGAGCGCCATCTCCACGACCACGGCAATACCCCCTGGGCTGTGCTGGAGCAAGCCCTTCAAGAGACCGAATGGGCCGAGACCGTCGCCCGCTGGATGCCCGAGAGCGTGCTGGCCGACGAAGTCCACTTCAAGGACCTGCGCAGGGTGGTCGACAGCCTTCGCATCGATGCCCTGAAAGACGCTCAACGGGCGCTCATCGAGCGCGCCGGCAGCGATCCTGCCGCCCTCGCCCGCTGGCGGGAACTCGACAACCGCATCCGGCAACTCAGCGCCTCGCAAGCCTCTTTGACGTAGGCCCCCTCTTCGCCGATAATGGAAGGTTTGTTACGCGGCAAGAGTGACAGCAGCACCTCCGGTCCCCGGCCACCCTTTGATCCAGGGTCCCCATACAAGGCCAACCTCCCCCGCAAGGGCTGCGCTTCATTCGATGGTCACGCCAGCTTGTCCGCACACGGCTGCTTCTTCCCGGTCGAGGGTGTCACCCTTTTGCCGTTTTGAAGTGGCTGCGCCATGCCAGGTCTCTTCGTTGCCCTTGAACGAACGGCCCGAGCCTGTATCTACGACAGGTTCGGTTCGTCGTTTGGTGCGCCTTTGAGGCCCCGGCACCAAGCCGTGACGCCCATCACCATCCGAGGATTTGCATGACCGCGAAGAAGAGCGCTCCCGCCAAGGCAGCCCCCGCTGCGCCCACGAAGGCCAACAAGGCCGAAGTCGAGGACAAGAAGAAGACCAAGGCCGCAGCTGCGCCCGCGAAGCCGGCCGCCAAGGCCGCCGCACCTGCTGAAAAGGGCAAGCCGGGCCGCAAGCCCAAGGCCGGCGCCGCCAAGAAGGAAGAAGTGCCCGAAGAGGACTTCTCCGACATCGAAGCCGACCTGGCCGGTGAGCCCGAAGCCGAAGCCGATGCTGGCGAGGAAAAGGCCGCCAAGGCCAAGCCGCTTCGCATGAAGGTGTCGCGCGCCAAGGAGCGCGCGCTGATGCGTGAATTCGGCCTCGACGAGACCGCGCTCACCGAAGAGGAAGTCACCAAGCGCCGCCAGGAGCTGAAGACCCTCATCAAGATGGGCAAGACGCGTGGTTTCCTGACGCACCAGGAAATCAACGACCACCTGCCCGAGAAGCTGGTCGACGCGGAAATCCTCGAAGCCATCGTGTCGATGCTCAACGACATGGGCATCGCCGTCTATGAGCAGGCGCCCGACGCCGCCACGCTGCTGATTGCCGGCAGCGGCACCGCCACCGCGACCGAAGAAGAAGCCGAAGAAGCCGCCGAAGCCGCGCTCTCGACCGTCGACTCCGAGTTCGGCCGCACCACCGACCCGGTCCGCATGTACATGCGCGAAATGGGCACGGTCGAGCTGCTCACGCGCGAAGGCGAAATCGAGATCGCCAAGCGCATCGAAGGCGGCCTGCAGGCCATGATGCTGGCCATCAGCGCCTCGCCGACCACCATCGCCGAGATCCTGGCCTATGCCGACAAGATCGCCGCCGGCGAGATGCAGATCTCCGAAGTGGTCGACGGTTTCGTCTCGGAAGACGAGGCCGACGACTACGTGGCTGAAGAAGACGTCGACTTCTTCGACGAGGAAGACGATGACGACGGGAACGGCGGCAGCAAGGCACTGACCAAGAAGCTCGAAGAGCTGAAGGCGGCCGCACTCATCAAGTTCGAAAGCCTGCGCACCAACTTCGAGAAGATGCGCAAGTCCTTCGAGAAGGAAGGCTACCAGTCGCCCTCGTACAACAAGGCCCAGCAGGCCATCAGCGACGAGCTGATGACGATCCGCTTCACGGTCAAGAACATCGAGAAGCTGTGCGGCATCCTGCGCTCGCAGGTCGACGACGTGCGTCGCTACGAGCGTGAGCTGCGCAAGATCCTGGTCGACAAGTGCGGCATGCCGCAGGACTACTTCGTCAAGAACTTTCCGCCCAACCTGCTCAACCTGAAGTGGCCCGAGAAGGAAGCCGCGGCCGGCAAGCCCTACAGCGCCATCCTCACGCGCAACCTGCCCGCCATCCAGGAACTGCAGCAGAAGCTGATCGACCAGCAGGCACGCGCCGTGGTGCCGCTGGAAGACCTGAAGGAGATCAACCGCCGCATGAACGAGGGCGAGAAGTCCTCGCGGGATGCGAAGAAGGAAATGATCGAGGCCAACCTGCGCCTCGTGATCTCGATCGCCAAGAAGTACACCAACCGCGGCCTCCAGTTTCTCGACCTGATCCAGGAAGGCAACATCGGCCTGATGAAGGCGGTGGACAAGTTCGAATACCGCCGCGGCTACAAGTTCTCGACGTATGCCACGTGGTGGATCCGCCAGGCCATCACCCGCTCGATCGCCGACCAGGCGCGCACCATCCGCATCCCGGTGCACATGATCGAGACGATCAACAAGATGAACCGCCTGAGCCGCCAGCACCTGCAGGAGTTCGGCTTCGAGCCCGACGCCCCGACACTGGCCGAGAAGATGGAGATCCCCGAGGACAAGATCCGCAAGATCATGAAGATCGCGAAGGAGCCGATCTCGATGGAGACCCCCATCGGCGACGACGACGATTCGCATCTGGGCGACTTCATCGAGGACACCAACAACACCGCGCCGATCGAAGCCGCCATGCAGGCCGGCCTGCGCGACGTGGTGAAGGACATCCTCGACTCCCTCACCCCGCGCGAGGCCAAGGTGCTGCGCATGCGCTTCGGCATCGAGATGTCGACCGACCACACGCTCGAAGAAGTCGGCAAGCAGTTCGACGTGACCCGCGAGCGCATCCGCCAGATCGAGGCCAAGGCGATCCGCAAGCTGAAGCACCCGAGCCGGTCGGACAAGCTGAGGACCTACCTCGACAACCTCTGATCGATCTACCGAAAAGACAGGACGCCCCGGCCCATTTCGCCGGGGCGTTTTGCTTGTGGAGTGCCATAAACTTCACGAATGGCACAGATTCTTCAGCGCACCGTCCTCTTTGCCGACTTGCGCGGCAGCACGGCGCTGTACGAGACGCTCGGCAACGCCGAGGCCACGACCGTGGTCACCCGCAGCGTCGCGCTGATCTCGCAGATCGTCTCCACCTCGGGCGGCGTGGTCGTCAAGACCCTGGGCGATGGCCTGATGGCCGTGTTCGCCGATTCGGCCGCCGCGGTGATTGCCGCTGACGAGATGCACGACTCGCTCGACCGCATCGTCCCACCTGCCGGCCAGCGCAACGTGCCGGTGCTCAAGCTGCAGGTGGGCCTGGCCCACGGCGAAGTGGTCGAGATGTCCGGCGACTGTTTCGGCGACGCCGTCAACGTGGCCGCGCGCCTGCTCGACCATGCCGGTGACAACGAAACCCTGGCCACCGCCAGCGTGGTGGCGGGCCTGGGCTCCGACGTCCGCGAGCGCTGCCGCAGCCTCGACAAGGTGCAGCTGCGCGGCCGCGTGGAGCCGGTGCACGTCTACCTGATCGAAGGCCGTCGCTTCGGCGACACCGCCGCCACTGCATACGGTGAACTGCTCCCTCAGCAGGAGCCCGAGGGCATCCGTCTCGTGTGGCTCGACCTCAACCGCGTCTACGCCGGCCCGAGCCTGCCGGTGGTGCTGGGCCGCAGCCCGCAGGTCACCTACTGCATCGACGACTCGCGCGTGTCGCGCTCGCATGCCCGCATCGACTGGCACGGCGGCGCCTTCCAGCTGACCGACCTCAGCTACAACGGCACCTACGTGCGCTTCTCCAACGGCTCCGAGATCGTGTCGCTGCGCCGCGGCACCTGCACGCTGCACGGGTCCGGTCTCATCGGCCTGGGCGCCACGCTCACCGACCCCACGGCGCCCTGCGTGCGCTTCGAGATCCTCAAGTTCGCCGACACCCAGCCGCAGGACGCGCTCTAAAACACTCGGGCGCCGGCACCGGATTCCGTGCACCACTGCGCGGAAGTGCGGGCGATCCTGGCCCCTTGAGTTTGGCCTTCTCCGCTAAAGTCATCGGCATGTTGTGGGCCGGTTTCTGCCTCGTTGACGTCGCTTCGGCGACGCGTTGAACGGCGCCCGCCCCGGTCATGGCCACCACCACTGTCGAGGCCAGCCGCGAGGGCACGCTGCGGGCAGTCGGCAAGCTCGGTGGAGCGCCCGAGGAAGAGTTCGACATCCTGGTGCGGCTGCTGGCCCGCCAGATACCCGGAGCCGCCGTGTGGCTCGCGGTGCTCGACGACCAGCAGCGCCCTCACCTCAAGGCCCACAGCGGGCTCGCCGAGCCCAGGCTTCCCCTGGTGGCGACCGAGCTCGCCGTCACCCTGCCGCTCGACACCAGCCCCTTGCAGCAAGGCACCGACGCCTCCGGCTCGACCTGGGCTGCATGCCGCGTGCTCGCCCAGCAGCACCCGGTCGGCTTGCTCGGCATGGCACACCCGAGTTGCGGCCACTTCGACGACAACACGCTCGCCGCGCTGCGGGAAACGGCCACGCTCGCGGGTGCCCTGCTCGATGCGCGCCTGAAGGAATGCCTCTGGCGCCACCATGCCGAGCGCGTGCGCGAGGCCAGCCTGTCGAGCTCCGATTGGCTCTGGGAAAGCGACGACCAAGGCCGCGTGCGCTGGGTCTCGGCCGGCGTGCAGGCCCACACAGGCCTGCCGCCCAACCTCGTCATCGGGCGCACGCTGCAGCAGATCAACGAGCCGGTGGCGGACGACCTCACCAACTCCTGGGAACGCTATCAGGAGGCCCGTTCGCAGTTCGCGCCTTTCCGCGACGTGCTGGCCCATCGGCCCTCCCCCACCGGCCGCATCACGGTCAGCATCAGCGGCACGCCAGTGTTCGATGAAGCGGGTGTCTTCCGCGGCTACCGCGGCACCACCAGCAACGTCACCGAGCGCATCGAGGCCCAGCGTGCAGCGCGCGCCGCTGAGCGCCTGCTGAACGAGGCGATGGACAGCCTCACCGCCGGCGTGATGATCTCCGACCCGCAAGGCCGTGTCGTGATCGCCAACGCCGTGTGGCGCCGCAGCCTCGCCGAGTACATGCACGACAACCCCACGTGGCCGGAGCTGGTGCAGCGCATGGCCGACGCGGGCGAATACCCCGCGGCGCAAGACCGCGCCGACTTCGTGCGCTGGCGCCTGTCACTCGCCTCGCCGCGCGGCGAGCAGCACGAGATGCGCTGGAAGGGGCGCTGGGTGATCTTGAGCGACCGGCTGCTCAACGACGGCAGCGTGGTCCACCTGTCGATCGACATCAGCGATCGCAAGGAAGCCGAGCTCGCACTGGCGCGACAGCAGGCGCAGCTGCGCGAGTCGCAGGACCAGTTGAGCGCGGTGCTCGGCGCGGTGCCCGACCTGTGGTTCGTGCTCGATGCCGACGGCCGCTACCTCGACTGCAGCTCCGACAAGCACCCGTTGCTGGTGCAGCCATGGGACAAGGTGCGCGGCAAGACCTTCGATGCCGGCGTGCCGCGCCCGATCGCCGAGCTTGCGCTGGCGGCCATCGGGCGGGCGCTGGCCACCGGCGAGGTGCAGCGCATCCAGTACGACCTGACCACGGCCGACGGCGTCGAGCGTGCCTTCGAGGCCCGCATCTCGCCCATGCCCCAGCAGCGGGTGCTCTACGTCACCCGCGACCTCACCGAGCTGCGCAATCTCGAGCGCGACGTGCTGATCATGCAGCGCGCCTTCGAGGCCGAGGCTTCGCTGTCGATGTGCGTGTCCGACGCGACGCAGCCCGACATGCCGCTCATCTACATCAACCCTGCCTTCGAGCGACTCACCGGCTACGGCCGCGCCGAAGCGCTCGGGCAGAACTGCCGCTTCCTCCAGGGCCACCTGCGCGACGAACCCGGCTGCAGCACCCTGCGCGAAGCGATTGCGCATGGCCGCTCTGCCTCGGTGACGATCCGCAACGTGCGCAAGGACGGCAGCATCTTCTCCAACGCCGTGCATGTGGCCCCGGTGCGCAATGCGAACGGCGAGCTCACCCACTACATCGGCGTGCAGCGCGACGTGACCGAGCAGACCCGCGCCGCCGACAAGCTGCGCCTGTCCGAGGAGCTGTACCGCTCCGTGGCACTCGCCATCAGCGACGGCCTGCTGGTGGTCACGCCGGCGCTCGGCATCCTCGCGGTGAACCCCGCGGGCTGCGACATCGTCGGCGCCGAACAGACGGCGCTCATGAACGCAGAGAGCGGCGACTGGCCATTCGAGCTGCTGGGCCCCGACGCCGCCCCCCTGCCGAGCGACCAGCACCCCGTGCTGCGCGTCATTGCCACCGACCAGCCATTGGTCAATCAGATCCATGCCCTGCGCCGCACCGACGGCGAGCAACGCTGGGTGGCGCTGAATGCGCACCCGCTGCAATTGCGTCCCGAGGCGCAGACCTTCGCGGTGGTGCTGACCTTCCGCGACATCACCCAGCAGCGCCACTCCGAGCAGGCGCTGCGCGACAAGCAGGCCGCCGAGCTCGCCAGCCACGCCAAGAGCGAGTTCCTGTCGCGCATGAGCCATGAGATGCGCACGCCGCTCAATGCGGTAATCGGCTTCGCCCAGCTGCTCAACCTCAGCCCGGGCAACCTCGATGCAGCCACGGTGCGCGACTATGCCGGTCATGTGCTCGAGGCCGGCGAGCACCTGCTGGCGCTCATCGACGACGTGCTCGACCTGCAGAAGATCGAGCAAGGCGCGGTCACGCTGCACTTGCACCCGGTCGACCTGCACCTCGCCGTCACACGCACCACCGAGCTGCTGATGCCGCTCGCGAAGGCGGCCAACGTGCGCTTCGAACTGGACGTGCCCGCCGGCACCTGGGTGCAGGCCGACATGCAGCGGCTGCGCCAGGTGCTGCTCAACGTGGGCTCCAACGCCATCAAGTACAACCACCCCGGCGGCATCGTGCGCTGGCGACTCGACGCCCTGCCCGACCACTTGGCGCTGTGCATCGAGGACACCGGCTCCGGCATGACCGAGGAGCAGATGAGCCGGCTCTTCCAGCCCTTCGAGCGCCTGGGCCGCGAGACCTCCACCATCGAAGGCACCGGCCTCGGTCTCATCATCGCGCGCAGCCTCACCCAGGCCATCGGCGGCCGCCTGTCCATCGTGAGCCGGGCGGGCATCGGCACCAGCGTGCGCCTGCAACTGCAGCCGACCGAGGCGCCCGAAGTGCCCCCGGTGGAGCCCGCCCCGATGCTGCTGCCGACCGAGACGCGCGCCCTGCGCATGCTCTACGTCGAAGACAACCGCATCAACGCCATCCTGTTCGAGGAGGCGATGCGCCTGCACGGCGAGCGCGTCGAGCTGCGCGTGGCCGAAGACGGCGACGAGGCGCTCGCCATTGCTCGGGAGTGGCAACCCGAAGTGCTGGTGCTCGACGCCCACCTGCCCGGCGCCACCGGCTTCGAGGTGCTGCGCCTGCTGCGCGCCCTGCCGGGCCTCGACACCGCACCCGCGTACATGTGCTCGGCCGACGCGATGCCCGACGACGTGCAGCGCGCCTACGAGGCCGGCTTCATCGGCTACTGGACGAAGCCGATCAACGTTGCGACCGTGCTGGCCGACGTGGAGCAGTGCCTGCAGCGCAGCCGCGGCGCGGCCTGATCGGCGGTGGCCGGGGCGCCGCGATAATCCCGGCCTGCCCGCCACGCCCGGCGGCGCCATCCCACCGCCTCGATGCCCGCACCCGACACCGCCATCCTGCTGTGCAACCTCGGCACCCCCGACGCCCCCACCACACCGGCGGTGCGCGAATACCTGGCGGAGTTCCTGCACGACCCCCGTGTCGTCGAGATCCCGCGCGTCATCTGGTGTCCGATCCTGCACGGGATCATCCTGCGCACCCGCCCGGCCCAGTCGGCCAGGCGCTACGCCAGCATCTGGCGTCCGGAAGGTTCGCCGCTGACGATCTGGACCGACAAGCAGGCCAAGCTGCTGGCTGGCTACCTGGGTGAACGCGGCCACAAGGTGACGGTGCGTTTCGCCATGCGCTACCGCAAGCCCTCGATCGCCTCGGTGCTGGATGAGCTCAAGGCCGGGGGGGCACGCCGTGTGCTGGTGCTGCCCATGTACCCCCAGTACTGTGCCGCCACCACTGCCAGCGTCGCCGATGCGGTCTATGCTTGGGGCAAGCGCGAACGCGTCTTGCCCGAAATCCGCTTCGTCAACCGCTTCCACGACGACCCGCGCTACATCGATGCGCTGGCCAAGCGCCTGTCCGACCACTGGATGACCCATGGCCGCGGCGAGCGCCTGGTGATGAGCTTCCACGGCATGCCCAAGCGCACGCAGAAACTCGGCGACCCCTACTTCGACGAGTGCATGGAGACCGCCCGCCTCGTGGCCGCCCGTGCCGACGTCAAGCCCGACAAGCTCGTCGTCACCTTCCAGAGCCGCCTCGGCCGCGCCGAGTGGCTCAAGCCCTACACCGAGCCGACGCTCGTGCAGCTGGCCAAACAGGGCGTGAAGAAGGTGGACGTGATGTGCCCGGGCTTCGTGGCCGACAACCTGGAAACGCTGGAAGAAATCGCCCAGGAAGCGCGCGACGCCTTCTTGAAGGCTGGCGGTACCGACTTCAACTACGTGCCATGTCTGAACGACCAGCACGAATGGATGGCGGCCCTGACCGCGCTCGCCTTGCGCCACCTGCAGGGGTGGGACACGCAGAAGCTCGCCCCGGTCACCATTCCCTGAACACGGCATGAGCGACAAGGCGGCTCCAGGCGTGCGGCTCGACAAGTGGCTCTGGGCTGCGCGGTTCTACAAGACCCGCAGTCTCGCCACCCAGGAGATCGACAAGGGCCGGGTGCAGGTCAATGGTCAGGTCGCCAAGCCGGCCCGGGAACTCAGGCCCGGCGACCTGCTGGAGATCCGCCAGGCGGCCCAGACCGCCCGCACGATCAAGGTGGTGGGCGTGAGCCATGTGCGTGGCCCGGCGCCCGTCGCCCAGGCGCTCTACGAAGAAACACCGGAGAGCATCGCCCGCCGGGAAGAGGCCGCCCGCCAACGGCGCGAGACGCCGGAGCCGGCCCTGGCCATCGAACAGGGTCGCCCCACCAAGCGCGACCGGCGCAAATTGGCCGACTGGGACCGCTGGAGCGCCTCCATCGACCCCGACTGACAACGGCCTGAAAAATTCGCATTTCCCGCTCTTGAAATCCCGCGGGCATGACCCACATGCCCCGCTTCGACAGGTATCCGACCCATGCAGAACACGGAAGACAACACCCAGGACACGGCCGCCACCGCCGCAGCCGACACCCAGAACCCGGCCGCCGCCGCAGAGCCCTCTTCGGCTGCCGCCGTCGCTGACCAGCCCTCCCTCGAAAACCGCTTGGCCGAGATGTCAGACGCCTACCTGCGCGCCAAGGCCGAGGCCGAGAACATTCGCCGGCGTTCCGAGGAAGAGATCAGCAAGGCCCGCAAGTTCGCCGTCGAAGGCTTCGCCGAGAGCCTGCTGCCGGTGAAAGACAGCCTCGAGGCCGCCATCGCCATCCAGGCCGCCACGCCCGAGCAGTTGCTCGAAGGTGTGCACGCGACGCTGCGCCAGCTCGCGGCTGCGCTCGAGCGCAACAAGGTGGTCGAGATCAACCCGCCGGCCTCCACCAAGTTTGACCCCCACCAGCACCAGGCCATCAGCGTGGTGCCCGCCGAGCAGGACGCCAACACGGTGGTCACCGTGCTGCAGAAGGGCTACCTGATCGCCGACCGCGTGCTGCGCCCCGCGCTCGTGACGGTGGCCGCGCCGAAGTAAAGAACCCACAAGCGTGCACCCTTGAAAAGCACGCAGTTATCCACAACTCGAGAACAACCGAATTTCAGTCTTCAGGAGTAAACCAACATGGCAAAGATCATCGGCATCGACCTCGGCACCACCAACTCGTGCGTGGCCATCATGGAGGGCAACACCACCAAGGTGATCGAGAACAGCGAAGGTGCGCGCACCACGCCCTCGATCATTGCCTACCAGGAGGACGGTGAGATCCTCGTCGGCGCCTCGGCCAAGCGCCAGGCCGTCACCAACCCGCGCAACACGCTGTACGCGGTGAAGCGCCTCATTGGCCGCAAGTTCACCGAGAAGGAAGTGCAGAAGGACATCGACCTGATGCCCTACAAGATCTCGGCCGCCGACAACGGCGACGCCTGGGTTGAGGTGCGCGGCAACAAGCTCGCCCCGCCGCAGATCAGCGCCGAAGTGCTGCGCAAGATGAAGAAGACCGCCGAGGACTACCTCGGCGAGACCGTGACCGAAGCCGTGATCACGGTGCCGGCCTACTTCAACGACAGCCAGCGCCAGGCCACCAAGGACGCCGGCCGCATCGCCGGCCTGGATGTCAAGCGCATCATCAACGAGCCGACCGCTGCCGCGCTCGCCTTCGGGCTCGACAAGGCCGCCAAGGGCGACCGCAAGATCGCGGTGTACGACCTCGGTGGCGGCACCTTCGACATCTCGATCATCGAGATCGCCGACGTCGACGGCGAGAAGCAGTTCGAAGTGCTGTCCACCAACGGCGACACCTTCCTCGGCGGTGAAGACTTCGACCAGCGCATCATCGACTACATCATTGCCGAGTTCAAAAAGGAGCAAGGCGTCGACCTGTCGAAGGACGTGCTCGCGCTGCAGCGCCTGAAGGAAGCGGCCGAGAAGGCCAAGATCGAGCTCTCGAACAGCTCGCAGACCGACATCAACCTGCCGTACGTGACGGCCGATGCCTCGGGCCCGAAGCACCTGAACCTCAAGCTCACGCGCGCCAAGCTCGAAGCCCTGGTCGAAGACCTGATCGAGCGCACCATCGCCCCGTGCCGCACCGCCATCAAGGATGCCGGCGTCAACGCGAGCGAGATCGACGACGTGATCCTGGTCGGCGGCATGACCCGCATGCCCAAGGTGCAGGAGAAGGTCAAGGAGTTCTTCGGCAAGGAGCCGCGCAAGGACGTCAACCCTGACGAAGCGGTGGCCGTGGGCGCCGCCATCCAGGGCCAGGTGCTGGCCGGCGACCGCACCGACGTGCTGCTGCTCGACGTCACCCCGCTGTCCCTCGGCATCGAGACGATGGGCGGCGTGATGACCAAGATGATCAAGAAGAACACCACCATCCCGACCAAGTTCTCGCAGGTCTTCTCGACCGCGGAAGACGGCCAGCCGGCGGTGACGATCAAGGTGTACCAGGGCGAGCGCGAGATGGCTGCGGGCAACAAGAGCCTGGGCGAGTTCAACCTCGAAGGCATCGCGCCCGCACCGCGCGGCACGCCGCAGATCGAGGTGAGCTTCGACATCGACGCCAACGGCATCCTGCACGTGGGCGCCAAGGACAAGGGCACCGGCAAGGAAAACAAGATCACCATCAAGGCGAACTCGGGCCTGTCGGAAGACGAGATCCAGGCCATGGTGAAAGACGCCGAGCTCAACGCTGCCGAAGACAAGAAGAAGCTCGAGCTCGTGCAGGCCCGCAACCAGGCCGACGCACTCGTGCACAGCGTGAAGAAGTCTCTCAGCGAATATGGTGACAAGCTCGATGCCGGCGAGAAGGAAAAGATCGAGGCGGCCCTGAAGGAAGCCGAAGAGGCGATCAAGGGCGACGACAAGGACCTGATCGACGGCAAGAGCGAAGCGCTGATGACCGCCAGCCAGAAGCTGGGCGAGAAGGTCTACGCCGACGCCCAGGCGGCACAGGCCGCGGCAGGCGCCGCCGCCCAGCCGGAAGCCCCGACGGGCGGCACCAGCGGCAGCAGCTCGAAGCCCGCCGACGAAAACGTCGTCGACGCCGACTTCAAGGAAGTGAAGGACAAGAAGTAACCTGGCCCACGGCGGCACCGCCGCTGCCAGACATTCCCCCGTGGGCTGTCAAAACCAGCACGCGGGGGATTTCGCGTTCAAGGGCGCGACGGTAGAAACGACAGCGACCCAGATCAGCAGCACACCACATGGCAAAGCGCGACTACTACGAAGTTCTCGGCGTGGCGAAAAACGCCTCCGATGACGACATCAAGAAGGCCTACCGCAAGCTGGCCATGAAGTTCCACCCTGACCGCAACCAGGGGGACGGCGCGAAGAAGGCCGAAGAGCAGTTCAAGGAGGTCAAGGAGGCCTACGAGATGCTCTCCGAGCCGCAGAAGCGCGCGGCCTACGACCAGTACGGCCACGCCGGTGTCGACCCGAGCGCCGGCGGCTTCCGCCCGGGCGGCCCGGGCGCGGAGGGCTTCGGTGGTTTCGCCGAGGCCTTCGGCGACATCTTCGGCGACATCTTCGGCGGCCAGGCCGGCGGCCAGCGCCGGGCCCAGCAGGTCTACCGGGGCAGCGATCTCAGCTACACGATGGAGATCACGCTCGAGGAGGCCGCCCACGGCAAGGAGACGCAGATCCGCATCCCCAGCTGGGAAGAATGCGGCACCTGCCACGGCAGCGGTGCCAAGCCCGGCACGCAGGCCAAGACCTGCCCGAGCTGCAACGGCGCCGGCACCGTCACCATGCGCCAGGGCTTCTTCAGCATCCAGCAGAGCTGCCCGCACTGCCACGGCACGGGCCGCGTGATCCCCGACCCGTGCATCACCTGCCACGGCCAGGGCAAGATCAAGAAGAACAAGACGCTGGAGGTGAAGATCCCCGCCGGCATCAACGAAGGCATGCGCATCCGCTCGGCCGGCAATGGCGAGCCCGGGACCAACGGCGGGCCCTCCGGTGACCTGTACATCGAGATCCGCATCAAGCAGCACGAGATCTTCGAGCGCGATGGCGATGACCTGCACTGCACTGTGCCGGTGAGCATCACCACCGCCGCGCTCGGCAGCACGATCGAAGTGCCCACGCTGGGCGGCAAGGCCGAGATCGACCTGCCCGAGGGCACGCAGCACGGCAAGACCTTCCGCCTGCGCGGCAAGGGCATCAAGGGCGTGCGCTCCAGCTACCCAGGCGACCTCTACGCCCACGTGAGCGTCGAGACGCCCGTCAAGCTCACCGAGCATCAGCGCAAGCTGCTGCGCGAGCTCGACGAGTCGCTGGCCAAGTCGCCCGACAAGCACTCACCCAACGCCAAGAGCTGGACCAACCGGGTCAAGGACCTCTTCAAGTAAGTCCTCCGGCTCAAGTCGGCTTTCGGCGGGGCCGATAACTCCAGGGAGATGGCGCAAAGGCGGCAGTAGTTCACGCGCCGCCGCGCGCCCCCTGGAGACCCCGTGCAACTGCTGGACCGTGAAATCGCCGACTGCAAGGCTCTGGTTGTCGATGGCAACCCGACCTCGCGCAGCATCCTCTCAGCGCAGCTGAGAGAGTTCGGCGTGGGCACGGTCGTGCAATGCGGCCGCATCAAGGACGCCCGCAAGCAGCTCGAAGCCCGCCCGTTCGATGTGGTGCTGTGCGAGCACCGCTTCGACCAGGAAGACCCCGGCTACACCGCGCAGCACCTGCTCGACGACCTGCGCCGCGCGCAGCTGCTGCCCTTCTCGACCGTCTTCATCATCGTCACCGGCGAGGCCTCGTACACGATGGTGGCCGACGCGGCCGAGTCCGCCCTCGACAGCTACCTGCTCAAGCCGCACACCGCCACGTCGCTCGGCGAACGCCTGACGCAGGCGCGCAAGCGCAAGAAGACGCTGGCCGACATCTTCACCGCCATCGAGCAAGGCGACTACCAGCAGGCCACACGCCTGTGCCTGCAGCGTTTTGCCAGCCGTTCGATCTACTGGCTCTATGCGGCGCGCATCGGCTCCGAGCTGCTGCTGCGCCAGGGCATGCACGACGAGGCCAAGAAGCTCTGCGAGGCCGTGCTCGAAACCGGCGCCCTGCCCTGGGCGCGCCTGGGCATTGCGCGTGCGCAGATCGACGCCAACCAGCCGACGCAGGCCATGCGCACGCTGGAGACGCTGATCGGCGACCACCCGAGCCATGTCGACGCCTACGACGTGATGGGCCGCGTGCAGGTCGAGCAAGGCAACCTCGGCGAAGCGCTGGACACCTTCCGCAAGGCCAGCTCGCTCACGCCGAGCTCGATTGCCCGGCTGCAGAAACACGGCATGCTCGCCTTCTTCATGGGCGACCGCGACGAGGCCGCCAAGATGCTCGACCGGGCGGCCACGCTCGGCATCAGTTCGAAGATGTTCGACTTCCAGTCGCTCGTGCTGCTGGCCTTCAGCCGTTTCCAGCAGCGTGACAGCAAAGGCCTGCAGCGCTGCGTCGACAACGTGCAGCATGCGCTGGAGCGTGCTCCCAACAGCAAGCGCCTGCAGCGTTTCGCGAGCATCGTGTCGGTGCTCAACCTGATGCTGCTGAAGCAGGTGGCGGCCGTGGTGGCCGAGGTCAAGGTCCTGTTCAGCAAGCTCGACGAGCCCGGTCTCGACGTGGAAGCCGGCTGCAACCTGCTGGCACTGCTCGCACAACTGACCGCCGGCGAGCTTCAGCTCGATGGTTGCGAAGGTTGGGTCGACACGCTGGGGCTGCGCTTCGCCAGCTCCAAGGGCCTCACCGAGCTGCTGGCCGGCGCCGCCGCCACGCACCCGCCTTTTGCCGAGCGCGTGCGCCAGGCACATGCGCGCATCAGCGAGATGGCCGAGCAGGCCGTGACGCACACGGTGCAGGGCAACCATCGCTCCGCCGTGCAGGCGCTGCTCGCGCATGCCGAGCGCACCTACAACGCCAAGCTGATCGACATGGCGCGCATGACGCTGCAGCGCCACGGCCCACGCATCGACGACGCCGCGGGCTTGCAGCAACGCGCCGACGCGCTGCGCGACCTCTACGCCGTCGGCGTGAGTGCTGCGATGCTGGGCCAATCGGGCGGGCGCCAGCCCGGTGCCCTGAACCTGCGTGACGTGCGCCCGGCCGAGCCCGGCGCCGAAGAGCCTCCGGAAGAAGCCGCGGCCTGAAAGCGCCAGGACGTCAGAACAATTCGCCTTGCCCGTCGTCGGCCGGCCGCGAGCGCTTCGCCGGTTCTGCCGCGATCACCGGTTTGCGAAACAGCGACAGGTCGAGCTCGATGCGCGTCTTGTTCAGCCCGAGCCGCGCGCAAGCCTTGTCGAAGCGCTGGCGCAAGAGCTGCGCCCACACCCCCGTGCCTTTCATGCGCGTGCCGAAGCTCGCGTCGTAGTCCTTGCCGCCACGCATCTCGCGGATGCGGGCCATCACGCGCGCCGCGCGGTCGGGGTAGTGCTGGTCGAGCCATTGCTGGAAAAGCGGGTTCACCTCCCAGGGCAGCCGCAGCACGATGCTGAACGCAGACTGCGCCCCCGCCTCGGCGGCGGCTTCGAGGATGCGCTCGAGCTCCGGCTCGTTGATGAAGGGGATCACCGGCGACACGCTCACGCCCACCGGCACGCCGGCCTTGGCCAGCGTCTCGACCACGCGCAAGCGCCGGTGCGGCGCCGCCGCGCGGGGCTCGAGGATGCGGGCGAGCTTCGGGTCGAGCGAGGTGATGGAGACGTAGATCGCCACCAGCCGCTGTTCGGCCATGGGAACGATCAGGTCCAGGTCACGCTCGATGCCCGACGACTTGGTGACCATGGAAAACGGATGCCGGCACTCGTGCAGCAGCTCGATGATCGAGCGTGTGATGCCGAGCTTGCGCTCGATGGGCTGGTAGGCATCGGTGGCCGCGCCGATGTTGATCATCGACGGCTCGTACGCGCGGCTGGCAAAGGCTTCACGCAGACGCTCCGCGGCGTTGACCTTCGCGATGATCTTGGTCTCGAAATCGAGCCCCGGCGAGAGGTTGAGGTAGCTGTGCGTGGGCCGTGCGAAGCAGTAGATGCAGCCGTGCTCGCAGCCGCGGTACGGGTTGACCGAGAGGTCGAAGCCGATGTCGGGCGAGTCGTTGCTGGAGAGCACCGACTTCACCCGCTCCTCGATGATCTGCGTCTCGCGCGGCAGGTGCTCCTCTTCGGCCATCTGGTCGATCGAACCCCAGCCGTCGTCGAAACTTTCGCCCGCCTGGCGGGCGTAGCGGTGCACGATGGCCCAGTTGGTGCCCCGCCCTTTCACGGGCACCTGGGCTTGAGGCGTGTCAGGCTTGGGAAGCGTCATACTGTATTTTTATACAGCATCAAGACCCCGTTGGAAAGAAAGCTTCCCGCTTTTCTCGCGATCAGCACACGGTTCGTCCGTCTACGCTCGCGGGACGAGCTCCGTCCACATGCTGACCCAATACCAAAAACGCCTGACCGCGGGCGCCCTGATCGCCGCCGTCGTGATGTGCATCACCGCGGCGGTGCCGCCGCTCAGCCTTGGCTGGGTCAACGAAACCCGGCATGCACGGGAGGTGGTTGACCGCCAGGTGCAGTCGCTGCGCCGCGTGGAATCGCTGGTGGTCGACGCCGAGACCGGCCAGCGTGGCTACATCGTCACCGGCCGCGAAGATTTTCTCGAAACCTACAACGTGGCCATGGCCGAGCTGCCGCCGGAGCTGTCGCGCCTGGAAAGCCGCTACGCCGGTGAATCGACCGAGGCGCGCGAGCTCGTGACCCGCATCGTCGCCAGCACGCGCCTGAAGGTGGCCGATCTCCAGCGCAACGTCGAGCTGCGTCGGAGAGACGGCTTCGAGGCCGCCCAGCAGGCCGTGAGCAGCGGTACCGGCAAGCGCTACATGGACGACCTGCGCCGCCTGGTCGACGGGCTGGTCGCGCGCCGGGTCGAGGAGCTTGCCGACATCGACGCCGAGCTGACGCGCAAGGTCACCTGGTCGATCGCCTTTTCACTGGGCAGCACGCTGCTCACCTTTGCGCTGCTTTTCTATCTGGGCCGCGTGATCCTGCACTCGATGCGCGCGCGCGAGCGCGCAGCCGACGCGCTGCGTGCCACCAGCGCGCAGCTGGAAGAAGGCGTGGCCGCGCTGCAGCGGCGCAACGACGAGGTGCTGTCGCTCGGGGAGATGTCGCGCGTGCTGCAGACCGAGATGAGCCTGGTCGAAGCGCTCGAAGTCACGAGCCTCTACTGCCACCGCCTCCTGCCCGCCACGTCGGGCGCGGTCTACCTCTTCCGCAACTCGGCCGACGTGCTGGAGCATGCCGGCGCCTGGGGCGAAGGTGCCACCCGCCACGAGGCCATGATGGAGCCGAGCGCCTGCTGGGGCTTGCGCCGCGGGCAGACGCACGTCTGCACCAGCCCCTCGGACCTGCGTTGCCGTCACTACGCCGACAGCGCCATCACCGGCTTCCACCTCTGCCTGCCGCTGATGGCCTATGGCGAAGTGATGGGCCAGCTGCACGTGTGGTCGGACGACCCTGCCGCCAAGCCCGCGGCGGCCGCCACCGCGCTGATGGCACAGACCATCGCCGAGCAGGTGGCCCTGTCGCTGTCGAACGCCAAGTTGCGCCAGGTGCTGCGCGACCAGTCCATCAAGGACCCGCTCACCGGCATGTACAACCGCCGCTACATGGAAGAAACGCTCGCCCGCGAGCTGCTGCGCGCGCAGCGCACGCAGTCGTCGCTGTCGGTGGTGGTGGTCGACCTCGACCACTTCAAGAAGGTCAACGACACCCATGGCCACGCAGCCGGTGACGCCGTGCTCAAGGGCACCGGCCAGTGCCTGCAAGGGGCGGTGCGCGCCAGCGACATCGCCTGCCGCCTCGGTGGCGAGGAGTTCATCCTCATCCTGCCCGAGTGCCCGCGCGACGATGCGGTGCAAAAGGCGGAAGATCTGTGCGCCCGGGTGCGTGGCCTGAGCTTCCGCGAAGCGGCCAGCGCCGTGCGTGTGACCGCTTCGTTCGGCGTGGCAGCCTTCCCCTCCGATGGCAGCACGGCAGCAGCCGTGGTCGAGGCCGCCGATGCGGCGCTTTACCAGGCCAAGCGATCAGGCCGCAACCGCGTGGTCGCCGCCGGCCAGCAGGTGGCCGACATGGCGGCTCGCACCTTTGCCGAGACGACGCGCTGATCGGAAAGCCTCACGGCAGTCCAGGATCTCAGTAGAAGTCGCCACCGCCGCTGCCCGGTGCCATGTTCTCGAACTTGGTGAGCGGCTTGAGGAACGCGAGCTTGACCGTGCCGGTCGGGCCGTTACGCTGCTTGCCGATGATGATCTCGGCCACGCCTGGCTCTTTCGACGGCGTGGGGCCGTCCATCTTGTTGTAGTAGTCGTCGCGGTAGATGAACATGATCACGTCCGCGTCCTGCTCGATGGCGCCTGACTCGCGCAGGTCGCTCATCATCGGGCGCTTGTCGGTGCGGGTCTCCACGCTTCGGTTGAGCTGAGAGAGTGCGATCACCGGGCAGCGCAGCTCCTTGGCCAGCGACTTGAGGCCGCGCGAGATCTCACCGATGACGGTGGCGCGGTTTTCTTCGCTGCCGCCACCGCTGCCGCTCATCAGCTGCAGGTAGTCGACCACGATCAGGCCAAGCTGGCCGCATTGGCGGGCTTGGCGCCGTGCGCGCGCGCGCAGTTCGCTGGGCGACAGGGCCGAGCCTTCGTCGATGAAGACGGCGGCCTTGCCCAGTTTCTCGACGGCTTCGGACAGCCGGCCCCATTCGTCGTCCTGCAACTTGCCAGTGCGCAGGTGCGACTGGTCAATGCGGCCGAGCGAACCCACCATGCGCAGGGCGAGCTGCGCGGCGCCCATTTCCATCGAGAACACGACGACTGGCAGGCCTTCGTTCACGGCCACGTTCTCGGCGATGTTGAGGGCGAAGGCGGTCTTGCCCATCGAGGGGCGGGCGGCCAGCACGATGAGGTCGCCGGGTTGCAGGCCGGCGGTCATCTTGTCCATGTCGTAAAAGCCGGTGCGCACGCCGGTCACTTCCTCGGCGCCGTTCTCATGCAGCTCGTTCACCCGGTCGATGAGCTGCACGACCAGCGTGTCCATGCTGATGAAGCCCTGGCGCGAACGCGAGCCTTCTTCGCCGATCTTGAAGATCTTGCTCTCGGCTTCGTCGAGGATCTGCGGCACCGGGCGGCCTTGCGGGTTGAAGGCCGCAGTGGCGATCTCGTCGCTCGCAGCGACCAGCTTTCGCAGCACGGCGCGCTCACGCACGATCTCGGCGTAGCGGCGCAGGTTGGCGGCGCTGGGCACGCTCTGCGCCAGCGCGTTGAGGTAGACGAGGCCGCCGCAAGCCTCGGCCTTGCCCAGGCTCTGCAGCTGCTCGAAGACGGTGATCACGTCGGCAGGCTTCGCCTGGTTGATCAAACCACCGATGGCCCCATAGATGAGCTGGTGCTCGTGTCGGTAGAAGTCGCTGTCGGTGAGCAGGTCACCGGCGCGGTCCCAGGCGCTGTTGTCGATCAGCAGGCCGCCCAGCACGCTCTGCTCGGCTTCGATCGAGTGCGGCGGGATGCGCAGGCGTGCGACTTCGTCGTCGCGCGGATCGGCGCCAGCTTGATGGGGGAGGTTGAAGACCGACGACATCGTTTTGATCCTAGGAGCGAGAGTGCAAACTGCGTACCCGGGGGAACGCCCTGTGCGCAACCCTGTGCATATCGCGTGGTCAAGCTGCGGATAGACAGGGAAAACTCAAAGCCCAATGAAAAAGGGCCGGCAAAGCCGACCCTTCTCTGTGGCACGGCAGGACCTCAGTCGGTCTCGCCCACCACCACCACCTTGACCTCGACCACCACATCGGAGTGCGGTGCGACGGTCACAGTGTGCTCGCCAACCGTCTTCAGCGGGCCGTTCGGCAGGCGGACCTGCGACTTGACGACCTTGAAGTCGATGCGATTGAGCGCATCGGCGATGTCGTGATTGGTCACCGAGCCGAACAGGCGGCCATCCACACCGGCCTTCTGCGTGATGTGAACGGTGCGGCCGTTCATCTTTTCACCCAGCGCTTGAGCAGCGGCCAGCTTTTCAGCGGCAGCCTTCTCGAGCTCGGCGCGACGGGCTTCGAATTCCTTGATCGCGGCTTCGGTCGCACGGCGTGCGGCGCGGGTCGGGATCAGGAAGTTGCGGGCATAACCGTCCTTGACCTTGACGACGTCGCCAAGATTGCCGAGGTTGGCCACTTTTTCGAGCAGGATCACTTGCATGTCTGTGGCTCCTTAGACCTTGTGCTGGTCGCTGTACGGCAGCAGGGCCAGGAAGCGAGCGCGCTTGATGCAGGTGGTGAGCTGGCGCTGGAAGAACGCGCGCGTGCCGGTCAGGCGGGCGGGCGTGATCTTGCCGTTTTCACCGATGAAGTCGCGCAGCGTGTCGATGTCCTTGTAGTCGATCTCTTCGACGCCGGTCACCGTGAAGCGGCAGAAACGCTTGCGGCGGAACAGCAGGGACTGTTGGTTGCGCTTGGGCTTGCGGTCCTTCGAGAACCGACCTTTACCACGTGGCGGGGGCATATCTCACCTCTCTAGAAATTCAATCCGGAACAAACAAGAGCTCGTCACCAGGGACTGCAGCTCATTCAAATTCGGTCACATGCAGGACGGTGCCTCGGCCATTGCGCTGGTGGGTCAGAAAGCCGGCGAAGGTACCGGTGCTTCCGATCTCCAGCTTCATGAGGCGCTGTGCGAGATCCCCGATGACCACTGCGCGCATCTCCAGGGAGACCTTGCGAGGGGTGCCGGCTTCGGTGACCTGCGATTCGTGCTTGAGCCCGAAATCGCAAGCTGGAAGACCAGCGGGGGTGTATCGCACCGCACCTCGCTCCACCAGCTGCGCCGACAGAACCATGCGGTTCATGCCAGCCTCGCTCTCAGGAGCGCCGGGGCACTTTCAATCAGGCCGAAGCCTCCTGCTGGGGCGCCTTGCGGGCCTCGTCCTTTTCCACCGACTTCATCATCACCGACGGGCCGGTCTCGGCCTTGGTCTTGACGACGGTCAGGTGACGCAGCACGGCGTCGTTGAAGCGGAAGCCGGTCTCCAGTTCGCCGAGGACTTCCTTGCTGCATTCGATGTTGATGCAGAGGTAGTGGGCCTTGGCCAGCTTCTGGATCAGGTAAGCCATCTGGCGACGGCCCCAGTCTTCCACGCGGTGCACCTTGCCACCACCATTGGTGACGATGCCCTTGTAGCGCTCCAGCATGGCCGGAACTTGTTCGCTCTGATCCGGATGGATGAGCAGGATGATTTCGTAATGACGCATAGGACTCCTTCTGGTTTCCAGTGTGGAAGCCACCCCGTAGGCGTCGTGTCTTCGGGCGCAACGCCTGGCAGGAGTGCCAAGCAGAATGCTCGTCGGACCGGGTGTGGCAAGGGAAGCCCGCGATTCTACTCTGAAACCGCCCTCAGGGCGCCAAGGCGCTACTGCGGCCGCCTCGGCAAGCGGATCGACGCCAGGAACTCGCCCGCCGCTTGCGGCCGCCCGGGCGTCAGCAGGCTCACGGCGACGGTGACCAGGAGACTGGCCGCCACCCCGAACACCCCCGCCGAGATCGGCTGGATGCCGAGCCAGAGATCGATCGGCGCCGCCACGTGAACGATGTCACGCATCCACGCCTCGTTGCGGACCATGTAGTACAGCGAGACCGACAGGCCGGCCACCATGCCGGCCACCGCGCCGATGGCGTTGGCCCGTTTCCAGAACACACCCAGCACCAGCGCCGGGAACAGAGCCGACGCCGCGATCGAGAACGCGGCCGACACCAGGAACACGATGTCGGCCGGCTTCTGCGCTGCCACCGCCGCCGCACTCAACGCCACCACCAGCAGCAGCATCTTCGAGGTGGTGACCCGCCGGCTGTTGGACGCACGCGCGTCGACGACCTTGAAGTACACGTCGTGCGACAAGGCATTCGAGATGGTGAGCAGCAGGCCATCGGCCGTCGAGAGCGCCGCCGCCAGGGCCCCGGCCGCCACCATGCCCGACACGACGAAGGGCAGCCCCGCGATCTCGGGCGTGGCAAGCACCACCATGTCGCTGCCGATGCGGATCTCGCCTAGCTGGAGGACCTTGTCGCCGTTGATGTCGCTCACGCTCAGGAGCCCGGGGTCGACCTTGGCCCAGTTGGCAATCCAGCCCGGCAGCTGGTCGAACGGTGTGCCGACCAGCACGTTGAACACCTCGAACTTGACCATCACCGCCAGCGCCGGGGCCGACAGGTACAACAGCAGGATGAAGAACAGCGACCACGTCACCGACTGGCGTGCCTGGCGCACCGATGGTGTGGTGTAGCTGCGCGACAGCAGGTGCGGCAAGGCTGCGGTGCCGATGGTGAGGCAGAAGACGAGCGCGAGGAAGTTGCGTCGTGAGTCGTCGAAATCGCGCTGCTGCGCGGCCGTCCCTTTCGGGTCACCCGCGTAGGCGGTGCCGTGGGGCGGCAACCCGCCCAGCGGCTGCGCCCTCGCCTCTGCGGCCGCCTTGGCCTGCGACCAGACGCGTCGTGCCGTCTCGGCATCGCGAGGCAAGGCGAGCAAGGCTTTTTCCGCAGACTGGATGTGCGCGAGAGGCGCGTCTTCCGCCCGCAGTTGCTGTACACGCTTGCGCGCGATCTCCTGGTCACGCGCGAGTGCCGTCGGCACGTCCTTCAGCTTGGCCGCGTATTCCTCGGCCCGGGCCTTGTAGAGCGCGATCACCTCCAGCTCGCGCGGGTCGGCCCGCAGAGCCTGCTCACGCTCGGTCACCTTCTCCAGCTGCTGGCCATAGACCAGCTGGGGCACCGGCACGCCGGTCTGCTTGACCGACAACCAGAACACCGGCACCAGGAATGCCACCACGAGCACGATGTACTGCGCCACCTGGGTCCACGTGACCGCGCGCATGCCGCCGAGAAACGAGCACACGAGGATGCCGCCCAGCCCGAGGAACACGCCGATCTCGAAACCCACGCCGACGAGGTGGCTCGCGATCAGGCCGATCGCATAGATCTGGGCCACCACGTAGGTGAACGAGCACAGGATGGTCGCCAGCACGCCCATCAGCCGCGGACCATGACTGCCGTAACGCGCGCCGAGGAAATCGGGGATCGTGTATTGGCCGAAGCTGCGAAGGTACGGCGCGAGCAGCAAGGCCACCAGGCAGTAGCCGCCCGTCCATCCCATGATGAACGCGAGGCCCGCATAGCCTTGCAGGTACATCGTGCCAGCGAGGCTGATGAACGAGGCGGCCGACATCCAGTCGGCCGCGGTCGCCATGCCGTTGTAGGCCGCCGGCACCCGTCTGCCGGCCACGTAGTACTCGTCTGCCTCCGAGGTGCGGCACAGCACCCCAATGCCGGCATACAGCAGCACGGTCGAGAGCAGGAAGATCGCGCCGATCCACCGGCGCGACATGCCCATCGCCTCCAGCCCGGCGAGGCCGGCGATGAAGAGCAGCAGCCCCAGCACATAGGCGCCATAGACCCGATTGAGCCGCCGAATGAACGCGGGCGAGCTCAGGTCATCGGATGCTGGAGAGGGGCCGGCCATGGCGGGCCATTCTCACGGGGCGCAGCGGCCCCGTGCCATCCTCATCTACCCTCGACGGGAGTGCTGTTGCGCGATCAGCGGCGCGTCGCGAGCCGCTTCCAGGTGTCGACCACCGTGTCCGGGTTGAGCGAGATCGACACGATGCCCTCCTGTGCCAGCCAGTCGGCGAAGTCCGCGTGGTCGCTCGGCCCCTGGCCGCAGATGCCCACGTACTTGCCCACCGCACGGCAGGCCGTGATGGCGCGCGAGATCAGCGCCTTCACCGCCGGGTCGCGCTCGTCGAAGTCTGCGGCGAGGATCTCCATGCCCGAGTCGCGGTCCAGGCCCAGCGTGAGCTGGGTCAGGTCGTTGGAGCCGATCGACATGCCGTCGAAGAACTCGAGGAACTGATCCGCCAGCACGGCGTTGCTCGGGATCTCGCACATCATGATGATGCGCAGACCGTCCTGCCCGCGCTTCAGGCCCTTTTCGGCCAGCATCTCGGTCACGCGCTTGGCTTGGCCGAGCGTGCGCACGAAGGGCACCATGATCTCGACGTTGGTCAGGCCCATGTCGTTGCGCACGCGCTTCAAGGCCTCGCACTCCATCGAGAAGGCATCGCCGAACCCGTCGCTCACGTAGCGCGAGGCGCCGCGGAAACCAAGCATCGGGTTCTCTTCCTCGGGCTCGTAGCGGCTGCCGCCGATGAGCTTGCGGTACTCGTTGGACTTGAAGTCCGACAGGCGCACGATCACCGGCTTGGGCCAGAAAGCGGCCGCAATGGTGGCCACGCCTTCGGTCAGCTTGTCGACGTAGAAGGCGCGCGGCGAGGCATGGCCTCGCGCCACCGACTCCACTGCCTTCTTGAGGTCGATGTCGATGTTGGGGTAGTCGAGGATCGCCTTCGGGTGCACGCCGATGTTGTTGTTGATGATGAACTCGAGCCGCGCCAAGCCAACGCCGCTGTTGGGCATCTGCGCGAAGTCGAACGCGAGCTGCGGGTTGCCCACGTTCATCATGATCTTGATCGGGCAGTACGGCAGCTCGCCGCGGTCGACCTCGGTGATCTCGGTCTCGAGCAGGCCGTCGTAGATGTAGCCGGTGTCGCCCTCAGAGCAGGCGACCGTCACCAGCGCGCCGTCCTTCAGGGTGTCGGTGGCGTCGCCGCAGCCGACGACGGCGGGGATGCCCAGCTCGCGGGCGATGATCGCCGCGTGGCAGGTACGCCCGCCGCGGTTGGTGACGATGGCGCTCGCGCGCTTCATGACCGGCTCCCAGTTGGGGTCGGTCATGTCGGTGACGAGCACGTCGCCGGGCTGCACGGTGTCCATCTCGGCCAGGCTGTGCACGATGCGCACGGGGCCGGTGCCGATCTTCTGGCCGATGGCGCGGCCTTCCGCGAGCACGGTCCCCGTGCCCTTGAGCTTGTAGCGCTGCTCGGCCTTGCCGGCCTGCTGGCTCTTCACGGTCTCGGGACGGGCCTGCAGGATGTAGAGCTGGCCGTCACCGCCGTCCTTGCCCCACTCGATGTCCATCGGGCGGCCGTAGTGCTGCTCGATGATGAGGGCGTACTTGGCGAGCTCGGTCACGTCGGCGTCGCTGAGCGAGTAGCGGTTGCGCAACTCGGTCGCGGTGTCGACCGTCTTCACGAGCTTGCCCGAGGCCTTCTTCTCCTCGGGGGTGGCGAACTCCATCTTGATGAGCTTGGAGCCGAGGTTGCGGCGGATGAGGGCCTGCTTGCCGTTCTTGAGCGCGGGCTTGTGCACGTAGAACTCGTCGGGGTTGACGGCGCCCTGCACCACCGTCTCGCCCAGGCCGTAGCTGGAGGTGATGAAGACGACATCCTTGAAGCCGCTCTCGGTGTCGATGGTGAACATGACGCCGGCCGCGCCCAGGTCGGAGCGCACCATGCGCTGCACACCGGCCGACAGGGCCACGTCGGTGTGGGCGAAGCCCTTGTGCACGCGGTAGCTGATGGCACGGTCGTTGTAGAGGCTGGCGAAGACCTCCTTCATCTTGTGCAGCACGTCCTCGATGCCGACAACATTCAAGAAGGTCTCCTGCTGGCCGGCGAAGCTGGCGTCGGGGAGGTCTTCGGCGGTGGCCGAGGAGCGCACGGCAAACGAGGCTGCCGGGTTGCCGGCGGTCAGCTTGGCGAACTCGGTGGTGATGGCCTCTTGCAGATCGGCCGGGAATGGGGTTTCTTCGACCCAGCGGCGAATCTCGGCACCCGCTTCGGCCAGCGCACGCACATCTTCGGTGTTGAGGGTGTCCAGCCGCTTGTTGATGCGCTCGGCCAGGCCGTTGTGCGCCAGGAAGCGGCGGAAGGCATGGGCCGTGGTGGCAAAGCCGCCGGGCACACGCACGCCCGAGGCTGCCAGCTGGCTGATCATCTCGCCGAGGGAGGCGTTCTTGCCGCCGACCGACTCGACGTCGGTCATCCTCAGGTGTTCAAACGGCACGACCAGGGCGGTCGCCAGATTGATGGAAGACATGGGAAAGCTCCGTGATGTTGGTAAACCGGTGCTTCCCAGCGGGGCCGCGAGCCGATCAAGGGCTCCAGCGGCGAGGCGACTCGCTGCGTATCGAGTTGTGGTTGGAGTGCAGGCGGTGGCATGCGTGGTGCGACTGGGAAGAGTCTGAAAAGATTCTAGGCCCGATTTGCCTATGATCGACCCCCTCACTCCACGGGCCGAGATTCCATATGCCGAACCGCACTGTGTACTTTGTCTCTGACGGCACCGGCATCACGGCCGAAACCTTCGGCAACTCGATCCTGGCGCAGTTCCCGGGCAAGCCGCGCCACGTGCGCCGACCCTTCATCGACACCCTGGACAAGGCCCACCAGGTGGTGCGCGAGGTCAACCAGACGGCCGAGCTCGAAGGTGTACGCCCGGTCGTTTTCCTGACCCTGGTCGACCCGGACATGCTGGGCGTGCTCAAGGCCAGCAAGGGCATGGTGCTGGACATGTTCAACACCTTCATCGAGCCGCTGGAGGCCGAGTTCGGCGTCAAGTCGAACCACCGCATCGGGCGCTTCGCCGATGTGTCGAAGAGCCAGGAGTACACCGACCGCATCGAGGCCATCAACTTCTCGCTCGCGCACGACGACGGCCAGTCGGCGAAGAACCTGGAGCAGGCGGACGTGATCCTCGTCGGCGTGAGCCGCAGCGGCAAGACGCCCACCTCGCTCTACCTCGCCATGCAGCACGGCATCAAGGCGGCCAACTACCCGCTGATCCCCGAAGACTTCGAGCGCAACGAGCTGCCCAAGAGCCTGGCGCCGCACAAGGCCAAGTGCTTCGGGCTGACCATCGCGCCAGAACGACTGGCCGAGATCCGCAACGAGCGCCGGCCGAACAGCCAGTACGCCAATCTCGAGAACTGCAAGCGCGAGGTGGCCCAGGCCGAAAGCATGATGCGTCGCGAAGGCATCTCGTGGCTGTCGTCCACGCACAAGTCGATCGAAGAGATCGCGACCACCATCCTGCGCGACATCCGGCCGGATCGGCTGATGTACTGACGGCCGTCAGAGCCGCTGGCGGGTTGATTCGTAGAGGCAGATCGCCGCGGCAGCGCCGACGTTCAGCGATTCCTCCCCGCCCGGCTGCGGAATGCGCAGCGTCTGTACGCAGCGCGCGGCCAACCCGGCCGACATGCCCTGCCCTTCGTGGCCCATCACCCAGGCGCAGGGCCAGGGCAAGTCGACTTCATGCAAGGCCTGGGGTGCGTGGGAACTGGTGCCGAGCAACGGCGACCTCAGCGCGTCGAGGTCGCCCTCGGCCACCTGCTCGACGAGGTTGAGTCCGAAATGCGCACCCATGCCAGCGCGCAGCACCTTGCCCGACCAGAGCGCTGCGGTTCCCTTGAGCGCAATGCACTGCGTGAAGCCGAACGCCGCCGCGGTGCGCAGAACGGTGCCCACGTTGCCGGCATCCTGCAGGCGGTCGAGGATGACGGTCGGCGAAAGCGGCTGGATCGCACCCTTGTCCGACCACGGCAACACGAACCCCAGCGGGGCCGGCGATTCGAGCGTGCTGAGCGCCGCCATCAGCGAGAGCGGAATGACGATCACGACATCGGCGGCACGGGCCAGCTCGCGCAAGGCCGGCTGCTCCCAGGCAGCCTCGGTGATCACCGCCTGTGCAGGTCGCCCACCGCGCTTGAGGAACGCATCGCACAGGTGATCCCCTTCGACCCACAGCTGGCCGAGCTTGCGATAGGCAGCAGGCTCGGCTGCGAGCTTGCGCAGCTTCACGAGCAGCGGGTTGTCACGCGAGGTGACGACCCTGGGCTCACTCATCCCACGGCCCTTCGAGCGCCTCACGCACCGGCGCGAAGGAGCGCCGGTGGTGGACGCAGGCACCGTGCGCCTTGAGCGCCGCCAGGTGCTCGGCCGTCGCGTAGCCCTTGTGGCCGTCGAAGCCGTACTGCGGGTGCTCCTCGTGCAGGGCGAGGCACAGCCGGTCGCGGTGAACCTTGGCCAGGATGGACGCCGCCGAGATCGCTTTCACCTTGGCGTCGCCCTTCACGATGGCTTCGGCCGCCATCTTGAGCACGGGCAGCCGGTTGCCGTCGACGAGCACCTTGCCGGGCTTGAGGCGCAGCCCTTCGACGGCGCGCTTCATCGCCAGCATGGTGGCGTGCAGGATGTTGAGCTGGTCAATCTCTTCCACCGAGGCCTCCGCGACGGAGCAGCACAGGGCCTTGGCGCGGATCTCGTCGTAGAGCCGCTCCCGCACGAGGGGCGAGATCACCTTCGAGTCTTTCAGGCCGCGGATCGGCTTCAGGTCGTCGAGGATGACGGCAGCGGCGACCACCGGCCCGGCCAGCGGGCCGCGACCGGCTTCGTCGACGCCGGCGATCAGACCCATGACGTCGAAGCTCAGGCCGAGCTGTTCAGGCACGGAGGACTTTTTCGATGGCATCGGTGGCGGCTTGGGCGGTGTTGCAGCGCAGTTGCAGGTGCAGGCCCTCGAAGCGGCTGACGAGCGAGGCACATGCCTCTGGGTCGTCGAGCCAGCGGAAGGCGGCACGGGCCAGATTGTCGGGGGTGGCCTCACCCTGCAGCAACTCCGGCACGGCAAAGTCGCGCAACAGGATGTTGGGCAGGCCTACCCACGGCTGGTAGGCCATGCGCTTCATCAGCTGGTAGGTCAGCCAGTGCATGACGTAGGTGATGACCATGGGCCGCTTGAAAAGCGCGGCCTCGAGCGTGGCGGTACCGCTGGCGATGAGCGTGACGTCACAGGCGGCGAGCGCCTGATGTGACATGCCGTCGAGCACCTGCACGTCGGCCGACGGCGCGTATTGCGCCACCAGGGGGTCGATCATCGGTCGCAGGCTCGGGACGGCCGGCAGCACGAAGCGCAGGCCCGGGCGCTCGCGCTTCATCAACTGCGCAGCGGCGAGCACGCGCGGCGCGTTGTACTGGATCTCGGAGCGGCGACTCCCAGGCAGCAAGGCCACCACCTGGGAATCGTCGTCCAGGCCGAGCGCCGCTCGCGACGCCGCCCGCGGCACCGCGACCGGAATCGCGTCGGCCAGCGGGTGCCCGACGTAGCTCGCGGCAATGCCGTGCTTCGCATAGATTTCGGGCTCGAACGGGAAGATGCACAACACATGGTCGGCGGCCGCACGGATCTTTTCGATGCGCTTCCCACGCCAGGCCCAGATCGACGGGCTGATGAAGTGCACGGTCTTGATGCCAGCCGACTTGAGGCGGGTCTCGAGGCCGAGGTTGAAGTCGGGGGCGTCCACGCCGATGAAGGCATCGGGCCGCTCTTTCAGCAGGCGATCGCCGAGCGCGTTGCGGATGCCCACCAGCTCACGATAGTGGCGGAGCACCTCGACGTAGCCGCGCACCGCCAGCTTCTCGTGCGGCCACCACGCGTCGAAGCCGTGCTCGGCCATGCGTGGGCCGCCGATGCCGAAGGTCGACAGCCCGGGCCAGCGGCCCTTCAGCCCGCCGAGCAGCAAACCCGCGAGCAGGTCGCCCGACGCTTCGCCGGCGACCATCCCCAGGCGGGGGCCTGTCGTCGAACTCATCGATCGCCCGCCGCTCAGCGCACGAGGCCGCGGGTGGAGCCGGCAAGGAAGTCCAGCATGGTCTGGACGTCCTCGTCACCGCCCTGCCCTCGCAGGCCTTCAATGTCGGCCTTGGCCTGCTCCAGCGTGGCACCGCTGCGGAAGATCAGCTTGTGCATCTGGCGGATTAGGCGCTGGCGCTCCTCGCTGAAGCCGCGGCGCTTGAGGCCGGTCAGGTTGACCGCGCGCACCGCCAGCGGATTGCCGTCGACGGTCATGAAGGGCGCAACGTCCTGCGCCACATGGCCCTGGAAGCCGATCATCGAGTGCGCCCCAACGTGCACGAACTGGTGCACGCCGGACAGGCCGCCGATCACCGCCCAATCGCCCACGTGCACATGGCCCGCGAGCGTCACGTTGTTGGCCAGCACCGTGTGGCTGCCCAGGCGCACGTCGTGCGCGAGGTGCACGTAGGCCATGATCCAGTTGTCGTTGCCGACGCGGGTGACGCCCTGCTCCTTGAAGGTGCCGGTGTTCAGGGTGCAGAACTCGCGGATGGTGTTGCGGTCCCCGATCACGAGCTGGGTGACCTCGCCCCCGTGCGACATGTCCTGCGGCATCGCGCCGATGGATCCGAACTGGTAGAACTTGTTGTCGCGCCCGATCGTCGTGCGGCCTTCGATCACGCAGTGCGGGCCCACGGTGGTGCCTTCGCCGATGCGCACCTCGGGGCCGATCACCGCGTAGGGCCCCACCGTCACCGAGCTGGCGAGCTCAGCCTTGGGGTCGACGATCGCGGTGGGGTGGATGTTCGCCATCGCGAGCCCTTCCGGTCAGGCGATGCGACGCATCGTGCAGGTCAGCTGGGCTTCGACGGCCAGTTCCCCGCCCACCAGGCCACGCGCGGCAAAGCGGCAGACGCCGGCCTTCATGCGGTCGAGGTCGACTTCGAGCACCAGCTGGTCACCCGGCTCCACCGGGCGCTTGAAGCGCGCGCCGTCGATGCCGGCGAAATAGAAGACGGTCTGGTCGTCGAGTTGGATGCCCATCGTCTCGATGGCCAGGATGGCGGCCGCCTGGGCCAGCGCCTCCAGCATCAGCACACCCGGCATCACCGGGCGGTGCGGAAAGTGGCCGTTGAAGTAAGGCTCGTTGATGCTGACGTTCTTGATGGCCTGGATGCGCTTGTTCTTCTCGAGCGACACCACCCGGTCCACCAGCAGGATGGGGTAGCGGTGAGGCAGCGTCTTCAGGATTTGGTGGATGTCCATCATGGTCGTCAAGGAGTCTTCTTTTCGAGGGCGCGCAGGCGCTCTCTCAGTGCATGCAGATTGCGCAGCGTGGCGGCATTCTTTTCCCAGGTCGCATTGTCGTCCATGGGAAAGAGGCCGCTGTAGGTGCCCGGCTTGAGGATCGAGCGGGTGACCGCCGTGCACGACGAGATCACGGTGCCGTCGCAGATCTTCAGATGGCCGGTGATCATGGCCGCGCCGCCGATGATGCAGCGACTGCCGATGATCGAGCTGCCGGCGATGCCGGTGCAGCCCGCAATGGCCGTGTGCGCCCCGATGCGGCAGTTGTGGCCGATCTGGACCAGGTTGTCGATCTTCACGCCGTCTTCGATGACGGTGTCGTCGAGCGCGCCGCGGTCGATGCAGGTGTTGGCGCCGATCTCGACGTCGTTGCCGATGCGCACGTTGCCCAACTGCTCGATCTTGACCGCCCCGCTCGGGCTGGCCGCGAAGCCGAAGCCGTCGGCGCCCAGCACGACGCCGCTGTGCACGATGCCGCGGGCGCCGATCTGCGTGCCGAACATCAGGCTGACGCGCGGTGCGAGGCGGGTGCCCCAGCCGACCCGGGCGTCGCGGCCGATGAAGCTGTGGGCGCCGATGACCGCGTCTTCCTCGACCACGGCCCCGGCTTCGACTACGACGAAGGGGCCGATGCTGGCGGACCGGGCGACCTGCGCCGCCGGGTCGATGACGGCGCTTGGATGGATGCCCGGCAGGTCGGGCGGGCGGGTGCGCGCCGCCCACCACTGCGTGAGGTGCGCGAACGAGAGGTAGGCATCGGCCGTCACCAGCGTCGCACCACGGGCGATGGCGGCATCACGGGACGCAGGCCCGACGATCACGCAGCCCGCGTGGGAGCCGGCCAGCTGGCTGTGGTATTTGGGATTGGAGAGGAAGGAGATGGTGGAAGGCGTGGCGCCTTCGAGGGGACCGATGCGCGTGATCCGCAGTCCCGGGTCACCGATCAGCTCGCCGCCAAGATGTGCGGCGATCTCACCCAGCGTGGCGTCGGCCACCGATCACTTTCCGCCCTGGGTGTTGAGCATCTTGATCACCCGCTCGGTGATGTCGATGCGCGGGCTGGCATGGAAGGCCTCCTGGACGACCAGGTCATAGCGTTCCTGCTCGGCGATCTGGCGCACCGCGATCAGCACACGCTCGCGCAGGGCGATCATCTCGTCGTTGCGGCGCTGCGCCAGGTCTTCGCGGTACGCGCGCTGCTTGCGCTGGAGCTCGCGGTCCTGGTCGATCAGCTCGCGCTGGCGGCGGTCACGCTCCGCATCGGGCAGCGTGGGGCTTTCGCGGTCGAGCTTGGTGGCTGCAGCCTTGAGCTTGCTCGTGAGCTCGTTGATCTCTTTCTCGCGGCGACTGACCTCGGCTTCGAACTTCACCCAGCCGGCCTGAGCGGGCAAGGCATCGCGCATGACCTTGTCGCTGTTGACGTAGGCGACTCTCAGTTCCTGCGCTTGTGCGCCACAGGCCGCCACGACCAGGCAGGCAGCAGAGAGCACCGACTTGAGAGAAGAAGAGCTGCTCATTAGAACGCGGTCCCGATCTGGAATTGGAGACGCTGGATTCTATCCGTGCGCTCATACCGCAAGGGCTTGCCCCAGCTGAGCTTCAAAGGCCCCACCGGCGACACCCAGCTCAGGCCCAGACCGGCCGAGACGCGCAAGGGGTCGAGGGTGGTCTGGTCGTCCCAGACATTGCCGGCATCCATGTAGGCGAAGAAGCGCAAGGTGCGGTCGTTGCCGGCGCCCGGCACCGGGAGGTAGAGCTCGCTGTTCAGGTTCAGTCGGCGGGTACCGCCGATGTAGCCGCCCAGCGAGTCGACCGGGCCGAGCGTGCCCTGGTCGAATGCCCGCACGGTGCCCAGACCGCCGCCGTAGAAGCGCTTGAACACCGGGTACGGACGGCCCTGCAGGCCCTCACCCCAGCCCAGTTCAGCGTTGACGGCAAAGGTGTACTTCTTCGACAGCGGCCAATAGTGCTGGTACTGCAGGTTGCTGCGCACATAGCGGGTGTCGGCCCCAGCGCCCCACTCGATGTTGACGCGCTTGTAGCTGCCTTCATTGGGCACGAGGGCGCTGTCGCGGCCGTCGCGCGTCCAGCCGACGGTGATGGGCACCGAGGTACTCTTCTCGCCGTACAGCTCTTTTTGCAGCCAGATGTTGTTGGGCAGGCCGGTGGTGCCCTTGATCTTGGTCTGCTCGATGCCGGCGCCAAAGAACACGGTGTCGTATTCGCTGAACGGCACGCCGAACTTGATCGACGCCCCCGGCGTGATGAACTCGTACTCTTCGCCCTGGCTGTTGATCGGCTTCTGCGTGCGATAGAAGACGTCGACCGCACGAGAGATACCGTCGAGGGTGAAGTACGGGTCGACGGCGCTCACCACCAGCGTGCGGGCCGATTTGCTGGTGTTGATCTCGATGCCGAGGTAGTTGCCGGTACCGAAGACATTGTCCTGCTTGACCGAGGCCGACAGCGCCAGCTTGTCGGCGCTCGAGAAGCCAGCGCCGAGCGACAGGTTGCCGGTGGGCTTCTCGACCACCGTCAGCGTGAGGTCCACCTGGTCGGGCGAGCCGGGCACCTCGTTGGTCTCGATGCTCACTTCCTTGAAGTAGCCCAGGCGGTCCACCCGGTCGCGCGACAGCTTGATGCGGTTGCCGTCGTACCAGGACGACTCGAACTGGCGGAACTCACGGCGCACCACCTCGTCGCGCGTGCGGCTGTTGCCGGCGACGTTGATGCGGCGCACATAGACGCGGCGCTGGGCATCGGCCACCAGCGTCAGCACGACCTGGCCGGTCGCCCGGTCGATCTCGGGGCGCGCATCGACCCGCGCGAAGGCATAGCCGTAGGTGCCGAACCGGTCGGTGAACGCCTTGGTGGTCTCGGCCACCGACTCGGCCCGGTACGCCTCGCCCGGCTCGATCTTCACCAGCGACTTGAACTCGTCTTCCTTGCCGAGATAGTCGCCTTCGAGCTTGACGGCGGTGACGGTGTAGGGTTGGCCTTCCTTGATGTTGACCGTGATGGTGATGTCCTGCTTGTCGCCGGAGATGCTCACCTGCGTGGACTCGATCGCGAACTCGAGGTAGCCGCGGTTGAGATAAAAGGAGCGCAGCGTCTCCAGGTCGGCCGTCAGCTTCGAGCGCGAGTAGCGGTCGCCCTTGGTGTACCAGTTGAGCCAGCCGCCGTCGTTGAGGTCGAAGAGCCCCGTGAGCGTGCTTTCCGAGAACGCCTTGTTGCCCAACACGCGGATCTCGCGGATGCGCGACGGGCCTCCTTCGGTGATGGTGAAGGTGACGTTGACGCGGTTGCGCTCCTGCGGCGTGACGGTGGTCACCACCTCGGCCGCATACAGGCTCTTTGTCAGGTACTGGCGCTTCAACTCCTGCTCGGCACGGTCGGCCAGGGCCTTGTCGAAAGGCAGGCCTTCGCCGATGCCAAAGTCCTTCAGCGACTTGACGAGCACGTCCTTGTCGAATTCCTTCAAGCCGACGAAGTCGATGTTGGCAATGACGGCGCGCTCGTCGACGATCACGACGACCACGTCACCGTCGACCTCGACGCGCACATCCTTGAAGAGACCCGTCGCGAAAAGTGCGCGCAAGGCGGCGGCGCCCTTCTCGTCGGTGTAGGTGTCGCCAATTCGGAAAGGCAGCGAGGCAAACACGGTGCCGGCGTCAGAGCGCTGCAGGCCTTCGACGCGGATGTCCTTCAGCACGAACGGTGCCACGGCCCAGGCCGAGCCGGCCTGCAAGGCCATGCCGAGGGCAATCGACAGGATGCTTGGGCGGAAGTACGACAGGCGGAGGCGTGACGAGACAGGGAGAGTGCGCATGCAGTATTCAGTGCAGGCCCAGAAGGCGGGCCACGTCGTTGTAGATGGCGAGCGACGTCATCACGAGCATCAGCGCCACACCGCCGCGCTGCAATCGATCCAACCACGCATCGGAGGGCGGTCGCCCCGTCACGGCTTCGAAAAGATAGTACATGAGGTGCCCACCATCGAGGACCGGCAGCGGCAACAGGTTGAGCACCCCGAGGCTCACGCTGACCACCGCGAGAAAACCGAGATAGTAAGCGAGGCCCTTGCTCACCGATTGGCCGGCGTAGTCGGCGATGGTCAGCGGGCCGCTCAGGTTCTTCAGCGAGGCCTCGCCGATCAGCATGCGGCCAAGCATGCGCACCGTGAGCGAGGAAACTTCCCAGGTGCGCGTGGCTGCCTGCGAGAGACCGTCCCACAGGCCGTAGCGCACGGTCACCATCTCGAAGGGCCGGCCGAGGCTCGCCTCGATGCGGCCGACCCGCTTGTCGCCGTCGGTGACGATGGCCGGCTTCACTGCAACATCGATCACCTGCCCGTTGCGCTGCACCGACCAGCGCTGAGGATCGGTCGAAGGCCGGTCCGCGCTGGCGCGGATGGTCTGCCACAGGTGGTCGATGTCGCGCATCGGCGTGCCGTCGATGCTCAGCACGAGGTCGCCCGCCTGCAGCCCGGCCCGCGCGGCCGCGCCGCCCTCCATCACGGTGTTCAACACCGGCTCGTCGCCGCGATACGGTGCGCCCAGGCCGATGCTCTGCATGAGCTTGGCGTCGATGTCCTTGGCGTTGAGCTTGTCGAGTTCGAGCACGACGGTGCGTTGCGCATGGCCGTCGCCGTTGGTCACGAGGAGATGGATGCGACGGCCTTCCAGCACGGCGTGGGTCACCTGCCAGCGCAGATCGGTCAGCGAGCGCACGTCTTCCCAGTCGGTCCCGTCGTGGGACCAGGCACGTACCCAGTCGCCCGAGCGCAAGCCGGCGCGCTCGGAGAGGCTCGCCGCCGCCGGCGACCCCAGGCGTGCCTTGGGCTCTTCGACACCGATCCAGTGCTGTGCCGCATAAAGCAGGACGGCCAGCAGCAGGTTGGCCACCGGCCCGGCCGCCACGATCGCGGCGCGCTGGCTCAGGGGCTTGCGGTTGAAGGCCATGTGGCGCTCTTGCGGATCGACCGGGCCTTCGCGCTCGTCAAGCATGCGCACGTAGCCACCGAGCGGCAACGCCGACAGCACGAACTCCGTGCCGCCCGGCCGCCGCTGATGCCGCCACAGCACCTTGCCGAAACCGACAGAGAAGCGCAGCACCTTCACGCCACAGGCACGGGCCACCCGGTAGTGGCCGTACTCGTGGATGACGATGAGAACGCCCAGCGTCAGGATGAAGCCGAAGAGAGTGGTCATGGAACGCGCAGCAGGCGACTCACCTGTTGCTCCGCCGCGCGGCGCGCGCTGGCATCGAGCGAGAGCAGGCCTTCGATCGAGCGGCAAGCGTCGGCCGGCGGTGCGATGGCATCCAGCGTGTGGGCATTGACGCTGTGAATCTGGTCGAAGCGGATGGTTCCCGCGAGGAACGCAGCGACGGCCACCTCGTTGGCTGCATTGAGCACCGCGGTGCTGCCCTCCGCACCGCGCAGCGTGTCCCAGGCGAGCTGCAGGCCCGGGTAGCGCTGGAGGTCGGCCGGCTGGAACTGGAGCGCCGCGAGTTGCGTGAAGTCGAGTGCACTCGCGCCCGACTCGATACGCTCGGGGAATGACAAGCCGTAGGCGATGGGGACCCGCATGTCAGGCGTGCCCAGTTGGGCGAGCACCGAGTTGTCGCGGCAGACCACCATCGAATGGATGATGCTCTGCGGATGGATCACCACGCGGATTTGCTCCGGCGTCAGGTCGAACAGCCAGCGCGCCTCGATCACCTCGAGCGCCTTGTTCATCATCGTCGCCGAATCGACCGAGATCTTGCGACCCATCACCCAGTTGGGATGGGCGCAGGCCTCGTCGGGCGTCACGCTCGCCAGCGTCTTCGGGTCACGCTCGCGGAACGGGCCGCCCGAGGCGGTGAGCACGATGTGGTCGATGCGACGGCCCCAGGTGCTGCGGTCTTCCGGCAGGCACTGGAAGATGGCCGAGTGTTCGCTGTCGATGGGCAGAAGCGTTGCCCCGCCCTCCTTCACCGCCTTCATGAACAGCGCACCGCCCACGACGAGCGCCTCCTTGTTGGCGAGCATCAGGCGCTTGCCGGCGCGTGCCGCTGCGATGCAGGGCTCCAGACCCGCGGCTCCGACGATGGACGCCATCACCGAATCGACGTCGGGATGAGCGGCCACCAGCGACAAGGCTCCCGGGCCTTCAAGCACCTCGGTACGCAGGCCGGCGGACTTGAGCCCATCGCGAAGGTCCTTGGCCGCGCCGGGTTGTGTCATCACCGCATAGCGCGGCTTCCACTCCATGCACTGGGCCAGCAACTCGGCGACCCGGCTGTGGGCCGTCAGCGCGAAGACTTCGTAGCGCTCACTATGACGCGACATCACGTCGAGCGTGTTGGCTCCCACGCTGCCGGTCGAGCCAAGGATGCAGACGCGCTGCCGCGCGGGAGAAGTCTGTTGCATGGAGTTGCTCAGAAACCGCCGAGCGTGCTCAGCGCCAGTGCGATGGGAAACACGGGCAGCAGCGCATCGACACGGTCGAGCACGCCGCCATGACCGGGCAGCAGGTTGCTGCTGTCCTTGGCGCCGGCGCTGCGCTTCACGAGCGATTCGACCAGGTCGCCAACGACGCTCATTGCACTCAGGAAGATCAGTGCGAGCACGAGCCCGGGGACGCCCAGGCGTTCAAGAAGCACCGTGAAGAGGCTCGCCGAATCCATGGACGGCAGTTGCCAGTGGCGGTCGGCCGCAATCCACGCCCAGGCCAGGACTTGCACGCCGACCATGCCGCTCCAGACGCCTTCCCAGCTCTTGCCCGGGCTGATGGCCGGCGCAAGCTTGCGGCGACCAAAGGTCTTGCCACCGAAATAGGCCGCAATGTCGGCCACCCACACAAGGCAGAAGATCGACAGCAGGAAGTTGATGCCTGCGGCCTTGGCGCTCGACAGCGCCAGCCAAGCCGTCCAGACCGCAGCCATGCCCAGCACCCACCTCGCCACACGCGGCAGCTGAGGCCAGGAGGCGACGCCAACCTTCAGCGCGAGCGCGCCGCCCAGCACCCACACGGCAAACGCCACCCACCATGCAACGCTTGGCCCGACATGCACCCAGCCGGCCCAGAGCGCGGCGCCACAGGCCGCCGCCGTCACCAGGCCCATCGCCACCGCGCTCGACGAGGTGGCGCCGTTCAAACGGCCCCACTCCCACGCCGCTGCGCCCGCCATTGCGAGCATCAGCAAGGAGAACGGCCAGGCCACCGGCGCAAAAAGCGCTGGCAGCAAGACCAGCAGCATGATCACCGCGGTGATGACGCGCTGCTTCAACATCGCATCAGGCCCTCACCAAGGCCGAGGCGTCGGCCGAAGACACCTGTCCGAAACGCCGGTCACGCCTTGCGTAGTCGGCGAGGGCTGCGTCGAGTTCCTTCTCACCGAAGTCGGGCCAGAGACAGTCGCTGAAGACGAGCTCCGAGTACGCCACCTGCCACAGCAGAAAGTTGCTGATGCGCACTTCGCCGCCGGTGCGAATGAAAAGATCCGGATCGGGTGCAAAGCTCATCGCCATGAAACGCGAGAGGGTGGCCTCGTCCAACGCTTCGGGCGCCACGCCCTCGGCGATCGCCTTCTGACAGGCCTGCACGACATCCCAGCGGCCGCCATAGTTGAAGGCAACGGAGAGGTTGATGCGGGTGTTGTGGCGCGTCGATTCTTCCGCCTGCTCGAGCGCCGAACGCACCGAAGGCGCGACATGGGAGCGGTCGCCGACGATGCGGATGCGCACGCCCTCGCCCATCATGCGGGTGAGGTGCTTCGACACGGTGGAGATGGCGAGGCTCATCAGCCCCGAGACCTCTTCGGCCGGCCGCTTCCAGTTCTCGGACGAGAAGGCGAAGACGGTGACGTACTCGATGCCCCGGTCGGCACACGCCTTCACCACATTGACCAAGGCATCGACGCCGAACTTGTGGCCGACGACGCGCGGCATGAAGCGCTTCTTGGCCCAGCGGCCGTTGCCATCCATCACGATGGCAACGTGGCGTGGGACGCTCTGCGCTGAATCCACGAAGGCGCCAGCGTCAGACGGCCATGATCTCGGCTTCCTTGGCCGAGGTGAGGCGATCGATTTCCGCGATGACGCGGTCGGTGAGTTTCTGCACCTCGTCGAGCGAGCGGCGCTCGTCGTCTTCGGTGATGAGCTTGTCTTTCAGAAGCTTCTTGGCCTGGTCGTTGGCATCACGGCGCAGGTTGCGCACGGCGATGCGCGAGTCTTCGGCGGCCGAGCGCACAACCTTGGTCAGGTCGCGGCGGCGCTCTTCGGTCAGTGCGGGCAGCGGCACGCGCAGCAGGTCGCCCTGTGCCGCCGGGTTGAGGCCGAGATCCGACTCGCGGATGGCCTTCTCGATCTTGGGTCCCATGCCCTTTTCCCAAGGTTGCACGCTGATCGTGCGGGCGTCGAGCAGGCTGACGTTGGCGACCTGGCTGATCGGCACCATCGAGCCGTAGTACTCGACCTGCACCTGGTCGAGGATGCCCGGGTGGGCACGGCCGGTGCGGATCTTGCCAAGCTCGTTCTTAAACGATTCGATGGACTTGGCCATCTTCGCTTCGGCGTTCTTGCGGATGTCTGCGATGCTCATCTCAATCTCCTGCCCTCACACGTGCACCAGGGTGCCCTCGTCCTCGCCCAGCACCACGCGTTTGAGCGCGCCGGCCTTGAAGATGCTGAAGACCTTGATCGGCAGCTTCTGGTCGCGGCACAGCGCGAAGGCGGTGGCGTCGAGCACCTGCAGGTTGCGGGTGATGGCTTCGTCGAACGTGACTCGGCTGTACCGTGTGGCGCTCGGGTCCTTCTTGGGGTCGGCGGTGTATACGCCGTCGACCTTGGTGGCCTTGAGCACGATCTCGGCGCCGATTTCGGCGCCGCGCAGCGCCGCGGCCGTGTCCGTCGTGAAGAAGGGGTTGCCGGTGCCGGCGGCGAAGACCACCACCTTGCCTTCTTCGAGGTACTGCAGCGCCTTGGGGCGCACATAAGGCTCGACCACCTGTTCGATGCCGATGGCCGACATCACACGCGCGGTCATGCCCTCCTGGCGCATGGTGTCGGCCAGTGCCAGCGAGTTCATCACCGTGGCGAGCATGCCCATGTAGTCGGCGGTGGCCCGGTCCATGCCGACCGAACCGCCGGCCACGCCACGGAAGATGTTGCCGCCGCCGATGACCACCGCCACCTCGCACCCGAGCTGCGTCACTTCCTGGATCTCACGCACCATGCGCACGATGGTCGCGCGGTTGATGCCGTAGGCATCGTCGCCCATCAGGGCCTCGCCAGAAAGTTTGAGCAGGATGCGCTTGTAGGCCGGCATTCAGTTTCCTCGTGAAGTCGACTTGTGGTCGGACGGACTTGTGGTCAAGACGAGATGGGCGTTGAGTCTATCCCCGAAGCCGGGCCCGAAGGCCCTGCACGCAGCGACTCAGTGTGGGCTTCACCCGCCCTTGGCGGCCGCCACCTGGGCAGCGACTTCAGCAGCGAAGTCATCGACCTTCTTCTCGATGCCTTCGCCCACGACGTAGAGCGTGAAGCCCTTGACGGTGGTGCTGGTCGACTTGAGGTACTGCTCGACGGTCTGCTTGCCGTCGGCAGCCTTCACGAACACCTGGTTCAGCAGGCTGACTTCCTTCAGGTACTTCTGCACCGAGCCTTCGACCATCTTGGTGACGATGTCGGCCGGCTTGCCCGATTCGGCAGCCTTCAATGCCGCCACCGAGCGCTCTTTCTCGATGAGCGTGGCCGGCACGTCGGAGGCCGACAGCGACACCGGCTTCATGGCGGCCACGTGCATGGCCACGTCCTTCGCGGCGGTCTCGTCGCCATCGAATTCGACGATCACGCCGATGCGGGTGCCGTGCAGGTAGCTCGCGAGCTTGCCGCCGTTGGCGTAGCGCTTGAAGCGGCGGAACGACATGTTCTCGCCGATCTTGCCCACCAGGCCCTTGCGCACGTCTTCAAGCGTCGGGCCGAAGCCGTCTTGCGAGTAAGGCAGTGCGCCGAGGGCCGCCACGTCGGCCGGGTTGCTCTTGGCAATCAGTTCGGCGGCGGCCTTGGCCAGCGCCAGGAACGAATCGTTCTTGGTGACGAAGTCGGTTTCGCAGTTGACCTCGACGATGGCACCGGTGGTGCCTTCCACGGCCGCTGCGACCACGCCTTCCGCGGTGATGCGCGAAGCGGCCTTGCCGGCCTTGCTGCCCAGCTTGACGCGCAGCAACTCTTCGGCCTTGTCAAAGTCCCCACCGGCTTCGGTCAGGGCCTTCTTGCATTCCATCATCGGGGCGTCGGTCTTGGCGCGCAGCTCGGCGACCATGCTTGCGGTGATTGCAGCCATCTCAAATCTCCTGTTGGCTCGGGGTCGGAAGCGTGCGCCGACCGCCGGAATCGTCATGCATTGATTGAAAAAAAGGGGCTGTCAAAGCCCCTTTTCATGCTCACTGTGAAGTGAGTCGGGGCGAGTCGCTCAGGCGTTCTCGCTGACTTCCACGAATTCGTCGCCTTCGGCCGACACGGCCTGGGCCACTTCGTTGGTGGCGTTGGCCTTGCCTTCGAGCACGGCGTCGGCCACGGCACGGGCGTAAAGCGCCACGGCCTTGGACGAGTCGTCGTTGCCCGGGATGACGTAGTCGATGCCGTCGGGCGAATGGTTGGAGTCCACCACGCCAATCACGGGAATGCCGAGCTTCTTGGCTTCGGCCACGGCGATCTTGTGGTAACCGACGTCGATGACGAACAGCGCGTCAGGCAGCGCGTTCATGTCCTGGATGCCGCCGATGTCCTTCTCGAGCTTGGCCAGCTCGCGCTGGAACAGCAGGGCCTCCTTCTTGATGCGGATCTCGCTGCCCGACTCGACCTGGGCTTGCATGTCCTTCAGCTTCTTCAGCGAACCCTTGACCGTCTTGAAGTTGGTCAGCATGCCGCCGAGCCAACGCTGGTCGACGAAAGGCATGCCGGCGCGCTTGGCTTCCTGAACGATCACTTCGCGGGCCTGGCGCTTGGTGCCAACCATCAGGATCGTGCCGCGCTTGGCGGCGAGCTGGCGGATGAACTTCATCGCGTCGAGGAAGAGCGGCTGCGTCTTCTCGAGGTTGATGATGTGGATCTTGTTGCGATGGCCGTAGATGTACGGGGCCATCTTGGGGTTCCAGAAGCGCGTTTGGTGTCCGAAATGGACGCCGGCTTCCAGCATTTCACGCATGGTGACGGACATGAATCACTCCAAAGGTTGGTTCTAGAATCCGACCAGAATCGCGATGCCCCTTTCAGAGGACACGCGCGACACCTTCAACAGCCGGATCCGCGATTTGTCGACCGACGCCAGCCCGACATGGGCGGCACTCAGGTAAACCCGCGGAGTATAGCAGGCACTCTCGCACCCATGACGAATGACCTGACAGCCGCTCGCGTCGCCCTGCAGCAAGGGCGCACGACGGCGGCCGACGCGCTGGCGACCAGCCTGCGCAGTGCCGACGGCCCGGCCAACGCGCACACCTACCTGAAGCGCTTCGACGCACAAGCGCGCGCTGCGGCCGTCAATGCGGATGCTTGCCAAGCTGCTGGGGTGCCGCTGCCGCCACTTGCAGGCCTGGCCGTGAGCGTGAAAGCCCTGTTCGATGTCCAGGGCCACATCACCGCCGCCGGCTCGCGTGTGCTGGCCGATGCACCACCGGCCCAGGCCGACTGCGCCGCCGTGGCGCGCCTGCGAGCGGCGGGGGCCGCGCTCACGGGCCACACCAATATGACGGAATTCGCGTTTTCCGGGGTGGGAATCAACCCACATCACGGAACGCCCCCGAATCCAGCCACTCTGGCCATGGATCCGGAGCCTCGCATTCCAGGCGGTTCGACCTCCGGAGGTGCTGTGTCGGTGGCCAGTGGTGCGGCGTGGGCAGCCCTGGGATCTGACACGGGGGGCTCGATTCGCATCCCGGCCGCGCTTCAGGGCCTGGTCGGTTTCAAGAACACCGCTCGTCTGACTCCCACGGAAGGCGCCATCCCTCTGTCGACCACGCTCGACACGGCCTGCGCGATCACCCGGTCGGTGCGCGATGCGGTCTTGCTACACGAGGTGCTGGCGGCACGCCACGTGGGCCTCGCCGCTCGCCCTCTCCATTTGCTGCGCCTGGCGATCCCCACGCCCCAACTTGACGGCATGGACCCCACCGTCGCAAGCGCCTTCGAGCGTGCGATCTCCAGCTTGCGCCAGGCCGGCGCGCAGATCGACACCATCGCCCTGCGCGAGCTGGCCGAGCTCGCCACGATCAACGCCACCGGCGGCTTCTCCGCTGCCGAAAGCTGGGCTTGGCACCGGCACTTGCTCGCCCAGCGCCAAGTTGACTACGACCCGCGGGTCGCCTTGCGCATCCGCCGTGGCGAAACGATGTCGGCTGCCGACTACATCGACCTCACGCGCGCCCGCGCCGACTGGATCTCCCGCATGACCCTCACGATGCGCCGCTACGACGCACTCATCAGCCCCACCGTCCCCATCGTCGCCCCGACCATCGAAAGCCTGGCGAGTGACGACGTCTTCTTCGCCACCAACGCCCTCCTGTTGCGCAACCCCTCGGTCGTGAACATGCTCGATGGCTGTGCGCTCTCACTGCCCTGCCACTCGCCGGACGAGATGCCTGTCGGCCTGATGGTCTGGAGCCATGCGCTGCAGGACGACACGGTGCTCGATGCGTCTCTTGCCATCGAAGCCGCGCTCGCGAAGGGGCTCGCCTGATGCGCGTCGCCGTGATCGGTGCCGGCATCGTCGGCGTCACCTCTGCGTATGAACTCGCGGCAGATGGGCATGAAGTCACCGTGTTCGAGCGTCGCGGCAGCGTGGCCGCCGAGTCCAGCTTCGCCAACGCTGGCGTCATTGCGCCCGGCTACGTCACGCCCTGGGCCTCACCCGGCATGCCATGGCATGTGATGAGCCACCTGTTCCAGCGGCATGCTCCGGTGCGCCTGAATGCCCGCATGGGCGCGTCGAGCCTCGGCTGGATGTGGCGCTGGTGGCGCGCTTGCCGGCCAGCGGCTTACCGCAGCAACCGCGCCCGCCTCCAGCGGTTGGCCACCTACAGCAAGCAGCGCCTGCACAAGCTGACCCATGCCCTTCAACTCGACTATGAGCGCACCGAGGGCTACCTGGTCCTGCTGCGAAACGGCCGCGATGAGGAGCGTGCGCAAGCCGGCCTGGCCTTGCTGAATGAGGCCGGCATGCGCTATCAGTTGCTCGACGCCTCGCAGTGCCGCCAGGTCGAGCCGGGTCTCAGCTCCGAGACCCCGCTGCACGCCGGCATCCACCTGCCACAAGATGAGGTCGGCAATTGCCGCCAGTTCGCCCTGCTGCTGCGCACCGAGGCCGAGCGGCTCGGTGCGAAGTTCTGCTTCCACACCAACGTGCAGCACCTGCAGCCAGGCGTCAAACCGTCCGTGACCAAGGTCTATTCGCCGATGGAGGAATCGACCTGGGTCAGCGCTGACGCGGCCCGGCTCGACGGGACGCCCACCGACGTGCTGCCCTTCGAGCCCGAAACTGAAACGTTCGACGCCGTGCTCGTCTGCGCCGCTGTCGATTCCACCCAGCTGCTGCGCGCCCACGGCCTGAAGCTTCCGCTGGTGCCTGTGTATGGCTACTCGGTGACCGCGCCCCTGCGAAAGCTCGACGTGCACCCCGACATCGGCCCGCGCTCGGCTGTGATGGACGAGCGCTACAAGGTGGCCGTCAGCCGCTTCGGCTCGCGCTTGCGTGTGGCAGGCAGTGCCGAGATCGGCGGACAGCCGGAGCGCCATCACAAGGCGGCACTCGCCACCTTGTACAAGGTGCTGAATGACTGGTTCCCCGGGGCGGCACACATGAGCCAGGCGCAGGTCTGGAAGGGCGCGAGGCCCATGCTGCCCGATGGCCCGCCACTCCTCGGTGCGAGCGGCTTGCCCGGCGTGTGGCTCAACCTCGGCCACGGCTCCAGTGGTTGGGCGCTGGCGTGCGGCTCGGCGCGGGTCGTCGCCGACGCCATCTCATCGCGCCCGCCGGCGATCGACACAGAAGGCCTTGGCCTCGAGCGGCTGAGGCACTGAGCCATGCAGCGCATCCTGCCCGCGCAGCACGACTGGCCACTGCACGACGTGGCGGCATCGCGTCTGATGGAGCAGCAGGCGCAAGCGGGCTTGCCGACGCATACGTTGATGCAGCGGGCGGGCATGGCGGTGGCGGCGCTCACGCGGGCCTTGCATCCCCATGCGCGCAAGGTGTGGATCGCCTGTGGCCCTGGCAACAACGGCGGAGACGGGTTGGACGCTGCCATCCACCTCCGCGCCGCAGGCTGGTCGGTTGAACTGTCGCTGCTCTGCGACCCCGCACGCCTGCCCGCGGACGCTGCAGACGCGCATGCGCGCGCTCGCAGCGCGGGAGTGGCCATCGGCGGGAATCCTCATCCGACCCATGCACCCGACGTGGCCATCGACGCCGTCCTGGGTCTCGGTGGCCGCAGAGGCCCTACGGGCGAGCTCGCCGCGCTCATCGACAACCTGAACGCTCTGGATTGCCCAGTGCTGGCGGTCGACTTGCCGTCAGGGTTGAACGCGGACACGGGCCAGCCCCATGGCAAAGCCTGCGTCGTGGCCGACCACACGCTGTCGCTGCTCACGCTCAAGCCGGGCCTCTTCACTGGTGCTGGGCGCGACCACTCCGGCGAGGTCTGGTTCGACCCGCTGGAGGTGACACCCCAACGCACCAGCATTCGGCTCAGCGGTTCTCCGGCACTTCACCCAAGCCGTCGGCACGCGCAGCACAAAGGGAGCTTCGGTGACGTCGCCGTGGTCGGCGGCGCAGCGGGCATGGCAGGCGCGGCACTCCTCGCCGCGCGCGCTGCGCACGCTGCCGGCGCAGGCCGGGTCTACGTCGACGTGCTCGACTCCACCTTGACTTCTTTCGACGCTGGTCGCCCCGAGTTGATGCTGCGCCATGGGTGGTCACACACCGCATCGGCCGAGTCGGCGACCGTCGTGGCCGGTTGCGGCGGCGGGGCGGCCATTCGCCAAGCCTTGCCCCGCTTGCTGAGCACGGCGGGCCGTCTGGTACTCGACGCCGATGCCTTGAATGCCGTCGCGGCAGATCCAGCGCTGGCAGCGCTGCTGACGGCTCGATCGCCACGTCAGCGCGAGACCGTGCTCACGCCGCATCCTCTGGAGGCGGCGCGGCTGCTGGGCACGGACACCGCGAGCGTGCAGGCAGATCGCGTGGCCGCTGCACGCCAGCTCAGTCAGCGATTCGGCTGCGTGATCGTCTTGAAAGGCTCCGGATCGGTCATCGCCGGGCTGAACGGCGACCTCTGGATCAACGGCACCGGCAACGCGGCCCTCGGCAGCGCCGGCACCGGCGACGTGCTTGCTGGCTGGATCGGCGGGTGCTGGTCGGCGTCCGGCAGCAGCGCACTCGATGCTGCTCGCCATGCCACGTGGCTCCACGGCCTCGCCGCTGAACGCAGCCAGGCCTCGCCACTGCGAGCGGCCGACCTGATCGACGCCATGCACAGCGCCGCACCGCGGCGCTGAACCGTCACCGCCGGCGTGCCGTCTTGCCGCTCGTCTTGCGAGCCGCAGACTTGGCCGCACGCACCGGGTGCGCGCCGGTCTTCTTGCTGGTGGAACCTGCCTTGCGGGCCTTCGTCGCAGCCTTCACTGCGCGGTCGGCCTCCTTCACGGCGGCGAGTTCGGCAACAGCACCTGCCGCCTTCGATGCGCCGGTCTTGTCGCGCCGGGCACGCATGAGCAGCGCGCTGTCTTCGCCCTCGTGAACCATGCGGAAGTCGATCTTGCGGCCATCGAGATCCACACGGCTCACCTGCACCCGCACGCGTGAGCCGATGGTGTAGCGAATGCCCGATCGTTCACCGCGCAGTTCCTGCCGCGCTTCATCGAAGCGGTAGTACTCACCGCCCAGCTCGGTGATGTGGATCAGACCCTCGACGTACAGGCTGTCGAGCGTGACGAAGAGCCCGAAGGTCGTGACCGAACTCACCGTGCCGCTGTACTCCTCGCCGAGATGCTCGCGCATGTAGCGGCACTTGAGCCAGGCCTCGACGTCACGCGAAGCCTCGTCGGCACGGCGTTCGTTGGCACTGCAATGCGCTCCCACGCCTTCCCACTGCTCTTCTTCTGCATGGGAGTTCCTGCGTGACTTGCCGGCAGCTTCGACGTGGCCGCTCAAGAGGCTGTAGCGCTTGCCTTGGAGCAGCGCCTTGATCACACGGTGCACCAGCAGGTCTGGATATCGCCGGATCGGGCTCGTGAAGTGCGTGTAGGCCTCGTACGCCAGGCCAAAGTGCCCGCTGTTGATGCCGGTGTAGATAGCCTGCTGCATCGAGCGCAGCAACATGGTGTGGATCTGCTGTGCATCGGGGCGATCCTTGGTCGCCGCGGCAATCGCCTGGAACTCGCCCGGCTTCGGGTCGTCGCTCACGTTCATGCCGAGACCGAGCTGCTTGAGGTAGTTCTGGAGCAGCGTCTTCTTCTCGGGCGTCGGCCCTTCGTGCACGCGGTACAGCGAGGAGTGTTTGGACGATGCGATGAAGTCAGCCGAGCACACGTTCGCGGCCAGCATCGCCTCTTCGATCAGCTTGTGCGCCTCGGTGCGAGTGCGCGGCACGATCTTCTCGATGCGACCGTTGTCGTCACAGATGATCTGCGTCTCCGTCGTCTCGAAGTCGACCGCGCCTCGCTTGGCGCGCGCCTTCAGAAGTGCACGATAGACCTCGTGCAAGTGCAGCAGGTGCGGCACCAGCTCCTTGCGCCGCGCCGCTTCGGGCCCACGCGTGTTCGACAGGATCGCGGCCACCTCGTTGTAGGTGAAGCGCGCATGCGAACAGATCACGGCCGGGAAGAACTGGTACGCGTGGATGTCGCCATCTTTCGTGATGAGCATGTCGCACACCATCGACAGGCGGTCTTCGTTCGGGTTGAGCGAACACAGTCCATTGGAGAGCTTCTCCGGCAGCATCGGGATCACGCGGCGCGGGAAGTACACCGACGTGGCGCGCTCATACGCATCGTCGTCCAGCGGCTCGCCCGGCTTCACGTAGTGGCTCACGTCGGCGATCGCCACCACGAGACGCCAGCCGTCGAAGGCGCTCTTGCCGCGGCCGTGCTTCGCGGGCTCGCAGTACACCGCGTCGTCGAAGTCGCGTGCGTCCTCTCCGTCGATGGTGACGAGCGGCACGTCGGTGAGGATGATCCGCTCGCGTTTGTCGACAGGGCGGATCTTGTCGGGCAGGCCCGCCGCCTGCGCCAGGGTTTCCGGCGAGAAGCGGTGCGGCACCTCGTACTTGCGGACCGCGATCTCGATCTCCATGCCGGGGTCGTCGATCTCGCCCAGCACTTCGGTCACACGGCCCATCGGCTGCGAATAGAGCGATGGCGGCTCCGTCAACTCGATCGCCACGACCTGCCCTGCTGTGGCGTTCGCGATCGCGTTCTTCGGGACCATGATGTCCTGGCCGTAGCGCTTGTCTTCTGGGGCGACGAGCCAGATACCGCTCTCGTGCAGCAGGCGGCCGATGATGGGCGTCTTGCGACGTTCGAGGATCTCGAGCACACGCCCTTCGGGCCGGCCCTTGCGGTCGTAGCGCACCACGCGTGCCTTCACGCGATCACGGTGCAGGACGGCGCGCATCTCCTGCGGCGAGAGATAGAGATCGGGCTGGTTGTCATCGCGCACGACGAAGCCGTGGCCATCGCGATGCCCTTGCACTGTCCCTTCGACTTCACTCATCAGCTCAGCGCCGATGGCGGTCGTGTTTGAAAATTTTGATTGTTTGATGATATAGTCCAAGACTTCCTGAAATGCCCAGGTGGCGGAATTGGTAGACGCACTAGTTTCAGGTACTAGCGGGTAACTCCGTGGAGGTTCGAGTCCTCTCCTGGGCACCAAGTGGTTGATAAAAATAGCGCGTGAATGAATAGCACGCAAAGCGAAGAGGCCTGCATGATGCAGGCCTTTTTGTTGGCGCGCTCGTTTGTTGATGCAGCAGTTGGGGCCATCGTTGCCACAGTGCCGCAGCAGACGACAGTCGACGTCAAATCGCGAACTTGCGGGCCAGGCCTTCCGGACGCAGCTCGTCGTACTCTTCGAACGGCTGATGGATCCACGGGCTCGTGGGCAGCAGTTCGACGTAGTAGTCGGGCGTGTAGCTCGACACGCCTTTGGTCCAGATCACCGCCGAGCGTAGTTCTGTGATCGACGGCATGCTGCGCAAGCGCTCCACCACTGCCCTGAGCGTGACGCCCGAATCCGCGAGGTCGTCGACCAACAGCACACGGCCCGCAAGCTCACCCTTGGGCAGGGTGATGTACTTCGCCATGTCGAGCCGGCCCTGGATGGTGCCCGCCTCGGCCCGGTAGGAGCTGGTCGACATGATGCCCAGCGGCTTGTCGAAAACCCGCGACAGCACGTCACCTGGCCGCATGCCACCGCGTGCAAGGCACAGGATCTGGTCGAACTGCCAGCCCGAGGCGTGCACCTTGAGCGCCAGTCGCTCAATCAGCAGGTGGTACTCGTCCCAGGAGACATAGAGATGTTTGCCGTCTTCGGTCAGCATGCAGAGAGCTCCTTGGGCATCAGGCCTGGTAAGGGTGGCGCAGCAGGATGGTGTGATCGCGATCAGGGCCGGTCGACACCATGTCGATGGGCGCGCCGATGAATTCCTGCACGCGCTCGAGGTAGCGGCGTGCGTTCAGCGGCAGTCGATCCCATTCGGTGATGCCGGCGGTCTTCTCGGTCCACCCCGGGAAGGTGTCATAGATCGGGACACACGCGTCGATTTCATCGGCATCGAGCGGCAGGATATCGAGGCGCTTGCCGTTCAGGTCGTAGCCGACGCATACCTTGATCTCGGGCAGGCCATCGAGCACGTCAAGCTTGGTGATGCACAGACCCGATATGCCGTTGATGATGATTGAGCGCTTGAGCAGCGCTGCGTCGAGCCAACCGCAGCGACGCGGGCGGCCGGTGACCGTGCCGCGCTCCTGGCCGACGACGGAAAGGTGGTTGCCCACGGTGCCCGGGGTGTCCCACTCGAGCTCCGTCGGGAACGGGCCACTGCCCACGCGCGTGGTATAGGCCTTGGTGATGCCCAGCACGTAGTGCAGCATGTCCGGGCCGACACCTGAACCGGCGGCCGCATTGCCCGCGACGCAGTTGCTCGAGGTGACATACGGATAGGTGCCGTGATCGATGTCGAGCAGCGTACCCTGCGCGCCTTCGAAGAGGATGTTCTCGCCCTTCTGGCTCGCGGTATAGAGCTGATAGCCCACATCCGCGAGCATCGGCTTCAGCGCCTCGGCGACCTTCATCGCGTGGTCGAAGATCGGCTGGAACTCGAGCGGCTTGGACTTGAGGTATCCGCTGAGTGCGAAGTTGTGCAACTCCAGCAGTTCGCGCAGCTTCTTCGCAAATCGATCGGGGTGCTTCAGGTCCTGCACGCGCATGGCGCGACGTGCCACCTTGTCTTCGTAGGCCGGGCCGATGCCTTTGCCGGTGGTGCCGATCTTGCCGGCACCGCTGGTCTCGCGCAGCGCTTCGCGAGCACGGTCCACTTCGACGTGGAAGGGCAGGATCAGCGGGCAGGACTCGCTGATGTAAAGCCGCGAACGCACGTCGAGGCCGATTGCCTCCAGTCGCTCGATCTCGCTCAGCAGATGGCTCGGGTCGACCACCACGCCGTTGCCGATGAAGCACTTCACGCCGTCACGCATGATCCCTGAGGGGATCAGCTGCAGCGCGGTTTTCACACCCTTGATCACCAGCGTGTGACCGGCGTTGTGGCCGCCCTGGAAGCGCACCACTGCCTGCGCATGGTCGGTCAGCCAGTCGACGACCTTGCCCTTGCCTTCGTCACCCCACTGGGTGCCCACGACGACCACGTTGTGGCCGGTGCGCTTCTGTTGCATTGCTCGAATCCGGTTTGCTTGAAGAATGAAAATGCTGCCGTGTCAGAGCGGGCGCACGAGCCATCGACCCTGGACGTTCGCGAGCTCACGGTCGCAGGCGAATTCTTCGCCTTCGTGCTCGTGGCCCGGCAGGATGCACACGACTGACTCGCCCTGCTCTCGCAAGGCGCGCACCGCAGCCCGCAGTTCCGGCTGCTCGCCCCACGGCGCACGAATGGCCGGGCGCATGCTGCGCGTGGGAGCGATGGCCACCAGTTGCTTCAGGTCCATGCTGAAGCCCGCAGCGGGCCGATTGCGCCCGAACACCGCGCCCACCTCGTCGTAGCGACCGCCACGCACCAGTGCGTCGCTGGTGCCGGCCGCAAAGATCGCGAAGCGAGCCCCGCTGTAGTAGGCGTAGCCGCTGTGATCGGCCAGGTCAAAGCCGATACGCACCTGGGGATAGGCCTCGCGCAAATGCTGGGCAAGCCACGTCAGATCATCGAGCGCAGCCGCGATCAGCGGATGCTGAGGCAAGGCCTCGCGTGCCACATCCAGCACTTCCTGGCCCCCGTAGAGCCTCAGCAACGCGCTCAACCCTTGCCGTGCCGAGGCCGGAAGCGCCGCCGAGACGGCATCCATCGCCGCCTGGTCCTTCGCCGCCAGCGCGGCGTAGATCTGCCCTAACGCGGAAGCTTCAATGGAGGCGCCTGCCAGCACACCGCGCACGATGCGGGCGTCGCCCATGTCGAGGGTCAGCTGGCTGACGCCGGCACGCTGCAGCGCGTCGAGAGCAAGTTCCTGGACCTCCAGGTCGGCCTCGAGCCCGGCATGCCCGTAGATCTCGGCGCCGAACTGCAGCGGCTCGCGCGTGCCATGCAGCCCATCGGGCCGCGTGTGCAGCACCGGCCCGCAATAGCACAGCCGCGTCACACCCCGGCGGTTCAGCAGATGTGCATCGATGCGGGCGACCTGCGAGGTGGTGTCGGCGCGCACGCCGAGCGTGCGGCCGCTGAGCTGGTCCACCAGCTTGAAGGTCTTGAGATCCAGTTCACGCCCGGCCCCAGACAACAGCGAGTCCAGGTGCTCCAGCAGCGGGGGCATGACGAGTTCGAACCCGTAGCCCCGAGCCCCATCGAGCAGATCGCGACGGAGTTCTTCGATGCGTCGGGCCTGCGCGGGCAGGACGTCAGCAATGTGCTCGGGCAGGAGCCAAGCAGACGACATGTGAAATGACCGGGGGATTAAAAACAGGATTGTACCGGCCGGCCACGCCCCGGAGACGTTTTTGAGTCGGCAGGCAGGCTCAGGGCCAGAGCAGCGCCAGAGCTACCAGCCCGACGAGCATGCTGGTCAGCCCCAGGAAGCGGATCTGCCCGTCGGAGAGCTGCAACGCCCGCTGAAAGACTTGCCGCCATGCACCGGGGCTGAGGAACGGGAGAAGTCCCTCGACCACCAGCATCAGCGCCAGGGCGCTCAGCAGCAAGTCGGACATTCAGGCTTACTCGCCCTTCTTTTTGGCGCCCGACGGCCCGATCTCGCCTCGCATGGCCCGGAAGAATTCGCCGGACGGGTCGACGACCATCACGTCGGAGCGGTTCTGGAAGCTGGCTCGATACGCCTCCAGGCTGCGGTAGAACTTGGCAAATTGCGGATCGCGGCCAAACGCTTCCGCATAGATGGCCGAGGCCTTCGCATCGCCATCACCCTTGATCGTCTGCGCATCGCGGTAGGCATCGGCGAGGATCACTTCGCGCTGCCGCTCCGCATCGGCGCGGATCTTTTCGGCTTCGGCAAAACCGGTGGATCGCAGTTGGTTCGCCACACGCTTGCGCTCTGACTCCATGCGGCCGTAGACCGAGCCTGTGATGTTGGCGGAGAAATCCACACGCTTGATGCGCACGTCGATGATCTCGATGCCAAAGCTCTTGGCTTCGTCGGTCAGGCGAGTGCGCACGCCTTGCATCACATTGTCGCGGTCGGTCGACAGCATGGCCTGCACCGTGCGCTTGGTGACTTCCTCATTGAAGGCGCCCTGAACGATCGGGCTCAACCGCGCTTCCACGTTGCGCATGTCGGTGCCGCTGTTGCGGATGAACTGGCGCGGGTCCGTCACGCGCCACTTCACGAGCCAGTCGATCACCAGGCTCTTCTTCTCGGCGGTGAAGATGGGGCGGGTCTCCGGGCTGTCGAGCGTCTGCACGCGGCGGTCGAGGAACACCACGTTCTGCAGCGGCGGCGGCTGCTTGAACTTGAGGCCGGGCTCGGTGATGACTTCCTTGATCTCGCCCAGTGCATAGACGACGGCAAACTGCTTCTGGTCCACGATGAAAAGCGTGGAATACACCAGCATCAGCAGCACGATGAAGCCGATGGCGAAAGTTCCGATTCGATTCATGGTCTTTTCCTGCCCTGATATCAGCGTGCGTCTCGCTCGCGGCTACGCGGGCCGTCCCGCAGGCGGATGTCGGACGAGCTACTGGAAGACGAGGTCGAAGGGCTCGTCTCCGCCGGCTGGATGGCTGCAGGCTGCGCAGGTGCCGGCGCTGACGCCTGCTGGATCAGCTTGTCGAGCGGCAGGTACAGCAGGTTGGAATTGTTGCGGCTGTCCACCATCACCTTGCTCACACCCGCATAGATGTCGCGCATGGTGTCGATGTAGATGCGGTCGCGGGTGACCGATGGTGCCTTCTGGTACTCGGTCAGGATGCGGTTGAAGCGTTGTGCATCACCCTCGGCCCGTGCGATGACCCGCGCCTTGTAGGCCTCGGCTTCCTCGTGCAAGCGCGCGGCGCTGCCTCGGGCCTTGGGGATCACGTCGTTGGCATAAGCCTGACCTTCATTCTTGGCCTTCTCCCGGTCGGCGCCGGCACGGAAAGCGTCGTCGAACGCAGCCTGCACCTGCTCGGGCGCCTGCACACTCCCCACGTTGACGTTGACGATCAGGATGCCGGTGTTCAGCCGGTCGAGCTGGGCCTGCAGCAAGGCCATCAGCTGCGACGAGATCTCGTCGCGCTGCTCGTACAGCACCTGGTCCATGTTGCTCTTGCCCACGATCTCGCGCACCGCGGACTCGGCCGCCTGGATCACGGCCTCGTCGGGCTTCGCGTTCTCGAACAGGTAGGCGCGTGCGCCGCAGGTCGCACCACTCGGTGCCGAAGCCGCGCCCACCGTGCGCGGGCAGTCCTTGAGGCGGTACTGCACCGTGAAGCGGATGTCGACGATGTTCTCGTCCTTGGTGAGCATCGACGATTCCCGCAGGCCCGTGGCCTGCACGACCGCACTGCGGCCGACCTCCACCGAGCGCAGCTGGGTGACGGGCACCACCTCATTGGCCTGGAACGGATACGGGAACCGCCAGTTGAAGCCGGCATCCACGGTGTGGCTGTACTTGCCGAACGAGGTGACCACGGCCTGGTGGCCTTCCTGCACGATGAAGAAGCCGCTGGCGGCCCACACCAGCACGATGAGGCCGGCCACCAAGCTGATGCCGATGCCGGTGCCGCGCATGTCGGGCTGGAAATTGGGACCGCCGCTTCCACCATTGGTGGAGCGCTGCTTGCCGCCGAAGAGGCCGCTCAACTTGCGATTGAAATCGCGCCAGAGCTCGTCGAGATCTGGAGGACCATCGCCACGGCCCCCGTTATTGAGCACCAGCTCAGGACGGCGGCCCAGTCGGCCACGTACCGAACCGAGCACTCCCGCCAAGAGAGCCCGCGCCGCGGTCGCCACATCGCGCAGTCGCGACGGGTGTTCGCCGGGGGAAGAAGGAATAGCGCTCATGGTCATGACAGGTTCAAAGTTGTCGTCTGTACGCTTTGGCGTCCGCATCATCGTGGGCTTCCGGCGCAGTGTCGGACACACCGGAAGTTGAAGCCGTCTCGTCGAAGTTCAAGCCCGTGTCGCGGCCAGCCGCCACTGCGGCGGAAATGAGGCGCCGCAGCTCAGGCAGCCCGGTTCCGCGCAATGCGCTCACGAACACCCGCGGAACGCGCAAACCGCCATCACGCTCGAGCACATCGCTCAAGGCCTGGGGCTGCTGCGATTCGGCGAGATTATCGAGCTTGTTGTAGACGAGGATCTGCGGAACGGCATCGGCGCCGATCTCTTGCAGCACACGCTGCACCTCGGCCATCTGCTCGTCGAGCACGGGGCTCGCCGCATCGACGACGTGCAGCAGCAAATCGGCATCGGCCGCTTCCTGCAAGGTGGCCTCGAAGGCCTCGACCAGCTTGTGAGGCAGATCGCGGATGAAGCCCACGGTGTCCGACAGCGACGCCGTCGCGTCGAGGTCTTCCAGATACAGCTGGCGGGTCGTCGTGTCGAGGGTGGCGAACAGTTGGTCGGCCGCGTAGGCACGCGCCTTTACCAAGGCGTTGAAGAGCGTCGACTTGCCGGCGTTGGTGTAGCCAACGAGAGAAATGCGGAAGGTGCCGCTGCGTTCACGCGAGCGCCGCTGCGTGCCGCGCTGCCGCTTCACCTTGACGAGGCGCTCTTTCACCGATTTGATGCGCTCGCCGATCATGCGGCGGTCCAGTTCGATCTGGGCTTCACCCGGGCCACCGCGCGTGCCAATGCCGCCGCGCTGGCGCTCCAGGTGGCTCCACCGGCGCACCAGCCGCGTCGAGAGGTACTGCAAGCGCGCCAGTTCGACCTGCAGCTTGCCCTCGTGGCTTTGCGCCCGAGCAGCAAAGATCTCGAGGATCAGCATCGTGCGATCGGCCACGGCCACGCCGAGGTGGCGCTCGAGGTTGCGCTGCTGTGCCGGCGAGAGGGCCTGGTCGAACAGCACGGCCTCGGCCTTGTGCCCTTCGACGAGCGCCTTGATCTCATCGGCCTTGCCCGACCCCACGAAGAGCGCCGGGTCCGGCGCCTTGCGCTTGGCGATGACCCGCGCGACCGGCACATCGCCCGCCGATTCGGCAAGCAAAGCCAGTTCGTCGAGGGTCTCGTCGAAATGGGAACGACCGCCAAGGTCGACCCCGACCAGGATGGCGCGAGGGGAATCGCCCGCCGCCGAGGCGGCGGTAGGTGCCGCTGCAGTCAAGGTGAGGTCCGCCTAGGCGGGCGCTGCCCGTAGCTCAGGTCTGCTCCGGAGCCTCTGCGGCGTGGAAGTTCACCGCACGGCCTGGCACGACGGTCGAGATCGCGTGCTTGTAGACCATCTGCGTCACGGTATTGCGCAACAGCACCACGTACTGGTCGAAAGACTCGATGTGGCCCTGCAGTTTGATGCCGTTCACAAGGTAGATCGACACCGGAACGTGCTCCTTGCGAAGCAGGTTCAGAAACGGGTCTTGTAGAAGCTGCCCTTTATTGCTCACGATATGCTCCGTGATATGTAGTGGATGAGGCTGTCACGTTAACACAGCACTGCGCCGCAACACCGCTTTCAAGACAATGAGCCTAGTCTTTGTCGGCGTAGGGATTCTTGCTGGAGCGCATCTCGATGCGCAGCGGAGTGCCCACCAGCTTGAAATGCTCGCGGAACCGCATCTCGAGATAGCGCTTGTAGACGTCGGTCACATGCTCCAGCGAATTGCCATGGATCACGATCACCGGGGGCGACATCCCACCTTGGTGCGCATAACGCAGCTTGGGGCGGAAGCCACCTGAGCGCTTGGGTGTCTGGAACTCCACCGCCTCGTGCAGCAGGCGTGTCAGCACCGGCGTACTCATCTTGCGTGTGGCCGAGGCATGGGCATCGGCGATGGCCTGCCACACCGGGCCGAGCCCCTGGCGCCTGAGCGCCGAGATCCGCAGCACCGGCGCGAACTTGAGAAAAGCGAGCCGCTGGGCGATCGAGCGTTCCAGCGTCTCGCGCTGATAGTCGTCGATGGCATCCCACTTGTTGACGGCCAGCACCACGGCACGACCGCTCTCGAGGATGTAGCCGGCGATGTGGGCATCCTGCTCGCTGACCCCCTGGGTGGCATCGAGCAGGAGCAGCACCACGTCGGCACTGGCGATGGCCTGCAGGGTCTTGACCACCGAGAACTTCTCGATCGCCTCAAACACCTTGCCCTTGCGGCGCAGGCCGGCTGTGTCGATGAGCTCGAACTTCTGCCCGTGGCGCTCGAATGGCACGGTGATCGCGTCACGCGTCGTGCCGGGCATGTCGAAGGCCACGAGGCGCTCCTCGCCTAGCCACGTGTTGATGAGGGTCGACTTGCCCACATTGGGCCGCCCAGCGACGGCAAGCCGGATCGGCGCCTGCTCTCCGGCGCCCTCTTCCTCTTCGCCATCGTCGTCGAACGGGAAATCAGCGAGCACCGCATCGAGCAGGCTGCGGATGCCCTGCCCGTGCGCCGACGAAATCGGGTGCGGCGCACCCATGCCGAGCTCGTACAGCTCACCGAGCAGTGGCGAGTCGCTCATGCCCTCGGCCTTGTTGGCCGCGAGGAACACCTTCTTGTTGGCGGTGCGCAGGTAACGCGCGATGTCATGGTCCTGCGCCGAGACGCCGGCCCGCAGGTCGACCACGAAGATCACCGCATCCGCCTCCGCCACGGCCTGGCGGGTCTGCTTGGCCATTTCCTTGACGATGCCTGTGGAGCTGTCGGGCTCGAAGCCGCCGGTGTCGACCACGATGTACTCGCGGTCGGCCAAGCGCCCGTCACCGTAGTGCCGGTCGCGGGTGAGGCCGGAGAAATCGGCCACGATCGCATCGCGGCTCTTGGTCATGCGGTTGAACAGGGTGGACTTGCCCACGTTGGGGCGGCCCACCACCGCAATCACTGGCTTCATGGGATCAGGCGCTCTGGCAGTCGTTCACTCGGGGCGGAAGGCATACAGCCCGCCATCGGTCGTGACCACGAGCAGCGTCAGGCCGGAGGCCACCGGCGCACTCTTGATGGCACTGCCATCGGTGGGCAGGCGCAGCACGGCCTCGCCGGTGTCGCGCGCAAACCAGTGGACCATGCCCTTCAGGTCGCCAACCGCGGCCGCCTTGCCAAGCACGATGGGCGCACTCAGGTTGCGATAGAGGAGGCTCTCGACCGTCCAGGCTGGCGTCCCATCGGCGGCCTTCCAGGCGCTCACACGGTCGGTCGCATCGACGCCGATGACCATCTGGTCGTCGCCACCGACACCGACGAGGCCGCCCGCGTTGCGCGTCCAGAGCGTGCTCCCGCGCTCCGCATTCACGCAAGCGACAGCCGCCTGGTAGGAGCGCGCGCAGATGAGGTCTTTCACTCGAACGGCCGGGCCGACCACATCGGCCAAGCGCTCGACTTCGTTGGTTCCCCGAGGCGACGCCAGCGTCGCTTCCCAGCGCAGGCTGCCGCGCAGCGGGTCGAGGCCTGCGAGCTTGGGGCCCTGCCCAACCACCAGCGTGTCCTTGAAGGGCATGATCACGCCGGCGCTCGCCAGGTTCAGGGCATCGCTCGGGCGTTGGTATGTCCAGAGCTTGCGGCCATCGAGCGCATCGAACGCGTGCACCGAACGGTCGACTGCCAGCACGAAGACCCGCTCCCCTGCCACCAGCGGCGCGGTGACCACGCGAGAAGGCAAGCCTTGTTTCCAGGCGACTTTGCCGCCCTGCAAGGTGACGAGCTGGTTGTTGCGGGTCACGACGCTCGTGAACCGGCCATCGCTGCCGACGCCTGCACTCAGCTTGTCGCCGACATTGGCGCGCCACACTTCCTTGCCGGTGTCGGCCTGCAGGGCCAGCACCAGACCGCTGTCGTCGGCGACCGTGAAGACACCGTTGTTCACCGCGGCCGCCATCGGGAAGCTGACCTTGCCGATGTCTTCCTTCCACACCTGCCGGCCGGCGACCTTCGCCTGCAGCGGCTGCAGCGGCGTCGGGTCCGGGCGGCCTGAGCTGGCGCAGCCCACCAGGGTCGCGAGCAAGACCCACGCGCCGAGACGGCGCCCCTGCACCATCATTTGCCGGCTCCGGAGATGGGGGCCGTCTTCGGCACTTCGGCTGCAGGCGCAGCGCCCAGCACTGCGAGCTTGGCTTCAACGATGCGGCGGTACTCGACCGTCTCTTCCAACGTCTTCCAGGCCTGCAGGTAGGCCGCCTTGGCCTCGTCCTTCTTGCCTTGGGCCAGCAGCACGTCTCCGCGACGATCGGCCACCAGACCCGCAAATTCCTTGCTGCCTGCACCGTCGAGCTGCTTCAGCGCCTCGTCGTATTTCTTTTCATCCAGCAGCAGCCCCGCAAGTCGGAGGCGCGCCACGGTGCGGTACTCGTCTTCGCTCGCGTTGTCAGCAGCCCAAGCGAGCGTGGTGCGCGCAGCCTCGGCCTGGCCTTTGTCGTGCTGCAGCTTGGCCGTCAGCAATGCGCTCTGTTGCGCATAGCCGGTGCCGCCGAAGCGCTCTTTCATGTCGCCGAAGACACGCGCGGTCTTGTCGAGGTCGCCCGCCTGAGCAGCCTTCTCGAGCTCCTCGAACAGCACGCCCGCCTTCACCGACTGCTCGCGCTTCCAGTTGTTCCACCCCATCCAGCCGGCATAACCACCCAGCGCGAGGATCAGCACCCAGGTGATGAGGTTGCCGTACTGCTTCCAGAAGGCTTTCAGCTGGTCGAGCTGCTCTTGTTCTTCGAGGTCGAGATGGGTGGCCATGACGATTGACGTTTCTGCAAAATGAGTCGGGGATTATGCGGCCAGCAGTTCGGCGGCCCAGGTGGCAGCGTCGGCGAGGCGCAAGCTGCGCTGCGCGACGGCAGCGTCGCGCAGCGACTTGAGCGACACCTCGCCGCGCGCGACCTCGTCGTCGCCGAAGATGAGGGCAAAGCGGGCGCCACTGGCATCGGCCCGCTTGAACTGGCTCTTCATGCTGCCGCCGCCGGCGTGCATCAGCACCGAGACGCCCGCCTGGCGCAGCGCTTCGATGGTGACCATGGCTTGAGCCACCGTCGATTCGCTCAGGATCACCGCATACGCCACCGGTGCGCTGGTGGGCACCGGCACGGCCAGCTCCTGCAGCAGCAGGAGCAGGCGTTCGATGCCGAGGCCGAAGCCCACCGCCGGCGCGGGCTTGCCGCCCAGCTGCTCGATCAGCCCGTCGTAGCGACCACCGCCGCACACTGTGCCTTGCGAGCCGAGGTGGTCGGTGACCCACTCGAAGACGGTGAGGTTGTAGTAGTCCATGCCCCGCACGAGGCGCGTGTTCACGCGGTAGTCGAGGCCCGCGGCATCGAGCACCTTGCGCACGGCATTGAAGTGCCCGAGCGACGCCTCGCCCAGGAAGTCCATCAGCTTGGGTGCAGCCTCGACCACCGCCTGCATGGCCGGGTTCTTGGTGTCGAGGATGCGCAGCGGGTTGCTGTGCAGGCGGCGCCTGGCGTCTTCGTCCAGCACCGAGGCGTTCTGCTCGAAGTACTGGATCAACGCTTCGCGGTGCGCACGCCGTTCCTCGGGTTGGCCGAGGCTGTTGATCTCCAGCCGCACGTGCTGGCCGATGACCAGGCCCAGTTCGCGCCACAGGCTGCGCACCATGAGGATCATCTCGGCGTCGACGTCCGGCCCGGCATAACCGAGCGCCTCCACGTCGAGCTGGTTGAACTGCCGATAACGCCCCTTCTGCGGCCGCTCGTGGCGGAACATCGGGCCCATGGTCCAGATGCGCAGCGGCCCGTTGTAGAGCGCGTTGTGCTCGACCATCGCACGCACGATGCCGGCGGTGGCCTCAGGGCGCAGCGTGAGCTTGTCGCCGTTCATCGAGTCGGTGAAGGAGTACATCTCCTTCTCGACGATGTCGGTGACCTCGCCCAGGCCGCGCACGAAGAGCGCGGTGGGTTCGACGATCGGGGTCAGCAGGTACTGGTAGCCGTAGTTCTGCAGCACGCGACGAACAGTCGTCTCGAACCAGGCCCAGATGGCCGAATCCGGCAGCTTCTCGGTGCGGGGCACGGAAGGCGGCAGGATGTCGTTCATGCCCTTCACGGCCTGCAGGGCGGCGCTTTTTTTGTCAGCCATGTCTAACGGGAAGAAGAGGAATGGAAGGCCGTCGTGTGCGACGGCGTCGTTCGCCGGAGCGCGCGGCCCGGTCAGGCCGGCGCGGTCGAATGCTGGGCGGTGGCGCTGCCGTAGCGCTTCTCGATGTAGTTCTCGACCAGCGCCTGGAATTCTTCGGCGATGCGCTCGCCACGCAGCGTGAGTGCCTTTTCGCCATCGATGAAGACCGGCGCCGCCGGTGCTTCGCCGGTGCCCGGCAGGCTGATGCCGATGTCGGCATGCTTGCTTTCGCCCGGGCCGTTGACGATGCAGCCCATCACCGCCACCTTCATCTTCTCGACACCGGGGTAACGCGCGCGCCACACCGGCATTTGCAGGCGCAGGTAGTCGTCGATCTGCTTGGCCAGTTCCTGGAAGGTGGTGCTGGTGGTGCGGCCGCAACCCGGACAGGCCGTGACGCTCGGGTTGAACGAGCGCAAGCCGAGGGCCTGGAGGATCTCCAGCGCCACGACGACTTCTTGCGTGCGGGCTTCACCGGGCTGCGGCGTGAGCGAGACACGGATGGTGTCGCCAATGCCCTCCTGCAGCAGCAACGATAGCGCCGCGGTTGAGGCGACCGTGCCCTTGGTGCCCATGCCGGCTTCGGTGAGGCCCAGGTGCAGCGGGTAGTCGCAGCGCTTGGCAAGTGCGCGGTAGACGCTCACCAGGTCCTGCACACCCGACATCTTGCAAGACAGCACGATCTGCCCGGCCTTCAGGCCGACCTCTTCAGCGCGTCGAGCCGACTCGACTGCCGAGGTGATGATCGCGCGGTACATGATCTGCTGCGGCTCGAAGGGCTCGGCGCGCTTGCCGTTCTCGTCCATCATCTGGGCGAGCAGCTCCTGGTCGAGACTGCCCCAGTTGACGCCGATGCGCACGACCTTGTCGTACTTGGCGGCGACCTCGACCATCTGGGCGAACTGCTTGTCGCGCTTGTCGCCCTTGCCCACGTTGCCGGGATTGATGCGGTACTTCGACAAGGCTTCGGCACACGCCGGGAATTCGGTGAGCAGGCGGTGGCCGTTGTAGTGGAAGTCGCCGACCAGCGGCACGTCGATGCCCATGCGGTCGAGCTGGTCCCGGATGTGCGGCACGGCAACGGCAGCTTCGGGCGTGTTGACGGTGATGCGCACGAGCTCGGAGCCCGCCACCGCCAGCTCCTTGACCTGGATCGCCGTCTCGATCACGTCGACCGTGTCGGTGTTGGTCATCGACTGCACGCGCACCGGGGCGTCGCCACCGATCGTGACCAGGCGCGAGCCCCAGCGCACCTGCGCCTGCAGGTTGCGCCGCACGAGCGGCACGGCGGGTTCGATGAAATCGTCGAGGGCAGGACGGGCCTGGGTCATCACATCACCTGAGTTCGAGCTTGGCCACGTTGTCACGCGAGGGAGTGAGGTCGACTGGTCGACCGCGGAACGACACCTGCGTGGCCGCTGCGTTGCCGATTCTCACCCGCAAGGGAGTAGGCCCGTCGAGGCCCACGGTTTCTCCTGCTTCGAGCAGGCGGGACATCAACGGGTTGCCACGGCCGTCGATCACTTCCACCCAGGAGCGCGCCTGGGCGCGCAGCAGGAGCGCACCGTTGAGGGGTGCTGACGCGGCCAGCGACGACGCTGAGGCCACGGGCGCAGAGGCGGCGGCAGGAGCGCTCGCACTTGGCGCCGAGGCGGCTGCCGACACGGCCTCGGACGCCGGCATGACAACCGCCGGCGGCGGCAAGGTGATGACAGCCGTGGCCGGCGGTGGGGGCGTGGCAGAGGCTGCGTCGCCCTCGCGTACCGTGCTGCTGGCCTGTTCGGTCAACTCGGCCACCCAACCGACGGGCAGCAGATAGAGCACCACGCTGGCCACGAACAGCCCCACCGCCGCGATCACGATCGGGCTCTTGAGGAAACTCAGGTCACTGGGCACGCGCCGGCCGGGTTTGTCGCGAAACGGCTCGTTCAGGCCGCGGCTCAACTGCGACAAGCCCTGATCGACCGGCTGCGGCAACAGGGCCAGCACCGGTGCCGCATCGATCTTGAGCGTGCGGCAGACGGTCTGCGCCAGTGCACGGGTGAAGGTCGCGCCGGGGAGCTCGTCGTAGCGGTCGGCCTCGAGCAGCTCGAGCTTGCGCGGCGCCACCTTGATGGAGGTCGCCAGCGCAGCAATGTGCAGGCCCTTGGCCACGCGGGCCTGCCTCAGCAGGCTGCCGGCGGTGTCTGGTGTCGGTGCGGGGTCGGCGATCGGGGCGTCGCCTGGGGTGTCACTCATTGAAGAGGCCTCGATCGAAGGCCGAAGTTTCACGCGACTGCGGGAAACGGCTGCGCAGCTCACGGCCGAGCTCATTGACTCCCTGGCGATTGCCGAGCTTGTGTTCGATGCGCGCGGCGAGCCACAACGTCTGTGCGCTGGACTGGGTCGGCGTCGAGGTCACACGGCGGATGTAGAACCGCGCGCGCTCGGCCTCGCCGCGGCGCAGCAGCACTTCGGCGAGGTTGACCGCTGCGGCAGGATTGGCCGGGTCACGCTCGTAGGCCTTGCTCAAGGCCACTTCCGCCTCGGCCCACTCGCCGGCACGCGCGTGGCAGATGCCACTGGTCATCAGCGTGCGAGCGGACGCCGGGTATTGCGGCGTTCCAAGCGCTTGCTGGAACAGGGCCTGCGCCTCGCGGTAGCGCTTCTGCTGGCACTGGTACCAGCCATAGTTGTGCAAGCTGTCGGCGTCGTTCGGATTCAACTGAAGCGCGCGCTTGAAACTTTCCTGCGCCAGCGTGTCGTCGCCGAGCGCGGCATAGATCAGGCCCCGCATGTTGAAAGCCTCGCCGAGTTTTGGGTTCAGCGAGACAGCCTGCTTCACCTCGTCGAGCGCGGTGGTGTACTGGCCACGACCGAAATAGGCGCTGGCCAGCTCGAGGCGCACGCGGGCACGCTTGCTGGATTCGCTTTCGTCGGACTCGGTGACGCGATCGCGCGTCTCGCCTGGCGCAGGCGATGGCGGCGGCAGCGCGCACCCGGCAATCCATGAACTGAATGCCCAGCAAGCGGCAGTGACCCACCAGCGATTGCGGCCCACATTCATGCATGTTTCTCCGGAGTGTTGGACGAAGGGTTCTTGCGATGGATCTGGATCGGCGAACGCGTCATGCGCTCGGCGACGTTGGTGCGGTCCTGCACCTCCCCCGCCAGCTGGCCGCAGGCGGCGGCGATGTCGTCGCCGCGCGTCTTGCGCACGGTGGTCACGACGCCGGCGTCTTGCAGGATGCGCGCAAAGGCAGTCACACGATCACGCGGCGAGCGTGTGAGGCCCGACTCGGGGAAGGGGTTGAACGGAATGAGGTTGAACTTGCACGACACCGTGCGGCTGATCTGCACCAGCGCCTCGGCATGGGCAGGGGTATCGTTCACGCCGTCGAGCATGCAGTACTCGAAGGTGATGAAGTCGCGCGGCGCACGCTCGAGGTAGCGGCTGCTAGCCTCCAGCAGTTCGGCGATCGGATACTTCTTGTTGAGCGGCACGAGGTTGTCACGCAGCGCGTCTTCGGGGGCATGCAGCGACACGGCGAGCGCCACCGGGCAGTCTTCGCGCAGGCGATCGATCATCGGCACGACGCCGGAGGTGGACACCGTGACGCGGCGGCGCGACAGGCCATACCCATGGTCGTCGAGCATCACGCGCAGCGCCGGCACGAGGGCCGAGTAGTTCTGCAGCGGCTCGCCCATGCCCATCATCACCACGTTGGTGATGGCGCGTTCGCCTGGCGCCAGGTTCAAGCGCTTGCGCAGGTGATGCTCGGCAAACCACAGCTGCGCCACGATTTCGCCTGTGGTGAGGTTGCGGCTGAACCCCTGGTGGCCGGTCGAGCAGAAACGGCAGCCGACCGCACAGCCCGCCTGCGACGACACGCACAGCGTGCCGCGGTCATCTTCGGGAATGAAGACGCTCTCTACGGCGTTGCCACCGCCCACGTCGAAGAGCCACTTGATGGTGCCGTCGGCCGAGGCCTGCTCGCTGATGACGGTGAGCGGCGCCACGACGGCCACGCCGGCCAGCTTGTCGCGCAGCGATCTGGCCAGGTCGGACATGGCCGAAAAGTCGGCCTCGCCCTTTTGATGGATCCAACGAAAAAGCTGGGTGGCGCGAAAGCGCTTCTCACCCAGCTTTTCGCAATACGCGGCCAGTCCGTCGAGGTCGTAGTCGAGCAGGTTGGCCGGTGTCATGAGATGGTTTCCTTGCGCTCAGCAGGCAACGCCTACGTCGAGGCGCAAGGCCAGCACTTAGCGGCTGTAGACGTTCATGCCAGGGAAGAAGAACGCCACTTCGACAGCGGCCGTTTCCGGCGCGTCGGAGCCGTGCACGGCATTGGCGTCGATGCTGTCGGCGAAGTCGGCGCGGATGGTGCCCTTCTCGGCCTTCTTCGGGTCGGTGGCGCCCATCAGGTCGCGGTTCTTGGCGATGGCGCCTTCACCTTCGAGCACCTGGATCATGACCGGGCCGGACACCATGAAGTCCACCAGGTCCTTGAAGAACGGGCGGGCCTTGTGCACCGCATAGAACTGCTCGGCTTCATTGCGCGAGAGGTGCGCCATGCGAGCCGCGATGATCTTGAGGCCGGCGCCTTCGAAGCGCGCGTAGATCTGGCCGATCACATTCTTCGCGACCGCGTCGGGTTTGATGATGGAAAGGGTACGTTCGATCGCCATATTTCTTCTCCTGAATCAAGCACTTGGCAAAGTTTTGGATTCTAACGCTCGAAGGTGGGTTCCTTCGTAATTCCAGCAGGGCTCAGCGGCCGCGGCGGTTGCCGCCAAAGCCACCGCCTCCGCCGCCGCCGTACCCGCCACCACCCCCGCCGCCCTTGCCGCGGCCGCCGCGGTTCTTGCGGTGGAAGGCATCGGCGCCGATGTAGCCGACGGAGGTCTGCAGCGGATCCGGCTCGCGCGGGCCGCCGCCCTTCTTGTTGTTGCCGCCGCCCTGCGGGCGCTGCGGCGCACTGCCACCGGCGCCGAAACCCCCCCCGCCGCGGCCGAAGCCGCCGCCGCCCACCGGGCCACGCGGTTTCTGCACGAAGCGCTTGTCGAAGGTCTGCTCGAGCGGGTTGGGGATCTTGCTGGGGTCGAAGTCCAGGTCGTCATCACGGTCCTGGTCGTCGTAGCTGTTCTCGCGCGCCTGTGCTGGCACGGGTTGCTGCTGGCCACCACGCGGACCACGCTCCTGGCGATTGCCACGGTCGTTGCGGTCATTGCGGTTGCCGCGCTTCTGGTTGTTCTGCTGGTTGCCCGGGCCACCACGCTCGCCCTGCTGCTGGCCGGGGTTGTTGCCGCTGGCCAGCCGGCGGATCGCGCGCACGTCGTTCTCTTCGAGGTCGACCCACACCCCGCGCTTGAGGCCGCGCGGCAGCACCACCGTGCCGTAGCGGATGCGGATGAGGCGGCTCACGGTGAGGCCCACTTCGTCGAAGAGCTTGCGCACCTCGCGGTTGCGGCCTTCGGTGATGACGACGCGGTACCAGTGATTGGCACCTTCACCGCCGCCGTCCTGGATGGACTTGAAGCTGGCCATCTGGCCTTCGATGTTGACGCCGTTGAGCAGCTCTTCGCGGTCGTCTTCGGTCAGCGTGCCCAGCACGCGCACCGCGTACTCACGCTCCACGCCAAAGCGCGGGTGCATCAGCTGGTTGGCGAGTTCGCCTGAGGTGGTGAAGAGCAGCAGGCCTTCGGTGTTCAGGTCGAGGCGGCCCACCGACTGCCACTTGCCCTGCTGCAATCGCGGCAGTCGGCGGAACACCGTCGGGCGGCCCTCCGGATCATCGTGCGTGACGACCTCGCCCACGGGCTTGTGATACGCAATGATGCGCGCCGGCGGCGGCACGATGCGGATGCGCACCGGCTTGCCCTTGATCTTCACCTGGTCGCCGAACGACACGCGCTGGCCCACATGAGCCGGCTGGTCGTTGACGGTCACGTGACCGTCTTCGATCAGCTGCTCCATGTCGCGGCGCGAACCGATGCCCGACTGGGCGAGCACCTTGTGAAGCTTGGGTGCGTCGGGCTCGGCGGCCAGCACGCGCTTGTGTTCGGTGGCGGCGTCATCGCCTGCCTCCGTGGCTTCAGGCGCCTCTTCGGCGACGGGCGTTTCGACGTCGAAATCCCCCGACAACACTTGGGCGAACACCTCACCGGCCTGGTTGGCAACGGACTGCGCGGCAACAGCCGGGTCAGGCGCGCTTTCTCGCTCGCGCTGGCGATCCTTGCGGTTGCGGCGGCGGTTGCGTGACGAACGTGGCCGATCCTCGTCACCCGCACCAGCAGACTCCGAACCGCCTTCGCCGGCATCCCCCTCAGGCGCAGCCGCAACGTCAGCCGCTTCAACGCGCGGCGCCACGGGTTCTTCGCTCACCTCGTGTGGCGCGGGTTGTTCCTGCACCGCTGCAGGGGTCGCGGCGTCCGCTTCCTCGCCGGACTTGGCCGCTGCGGTGCGGCGCTTGCGCGCCGGCTTGGGCGCAGCCTCGACAGGCGCTTCGGCTGCCGGCGCATCGGCGTCCTCGACGGGTGCCGCCGCCTCGGCCTTGACCGTGCGGCGACGCCGCACAGGCTTGGCCTCGGCAGGCGCCGCATCGCCGGATGCGGAGCTCACGTCAACCGGGGTGTCGTCGTCAGGCTGGTTCATGCTTGGGGATCCGTCGGGGCGGTCTCTGCCGCGGGTTCTGAAGGTGGTTCGGAGGGTTCGGGCGGCAACACCGCCTCGTGGTCGTCATCGGATGGGTGAGCGGCAGGAAGCTCCGCAGCGCCTTGTGAAGGTTCGGCGACCTCGGCCACCGCATCAGCCGCAACAGCGATCGAGGCTTCTTCATCCTGGGCCTCCGCATGGACGTCGGCCTCGACATCGGCCTCTGCGGGAGCTTCCGTCTCGCCCTCCAGGCTCAGCACCGCCTGGCCCGAGTCTTCCAGCAACGACCCCTGGTCGGGCAGTGCCTCGGCCAAGGCCACGGCCGTTGCCGGAGCGCCTCCTTCCAGCACGGGCAGCTGCTCGAGGCTCGCGAGACCGAGGTCATCGAGGAACTGCTTGGTCGTGGCATACAAGGCCGGGCGACCTGGCGCTTCGCGGTAGCCGATGGCGTCGATCCAGCCGCGGTCCTCGAGCTGCTTGACGATCTGGCTGCTGACAGTCACGCCGCGGATGTCTTCGATGTCACCCCGCGTCACCGGCTGGCGGTAGGCGATGATGGCCAGCGTCTCCATCACCGCGCGCGAATACTTGGGCGGCTTCTCGGGGTTGAGCCGGTCAAGGAAGTCGCGCATCTCGGGCCGGCTCTGGAAGCGCCAGCCGGTGGACAAAGCCACCAGCTCGACGCCCCGCCCTTCCCAGTCACGGGTCAGCTCGTCGAGCAGGGCCCTCAGGCTGTCGGGGCCCAGTTCATCGGCGAACAGGGTGCGCATGTCCTTCAGGGGCAAGGGCTGCTGCGCACAGATGAGCGCGGTTTCGAGGACGCGCTTCGCATCCTGTGTGTTCATAGACGTCGTCTACATCCTCAGTCGGGATCGCCGGACACGTTTCCGGCATCGCATCGGGACTCTTTCACAGCGGCTTTTCGCATGGGACTGCCGTCAGGCGGCATGTCCACGTCGTCGGCTGCTGAGTGTGTGGCCTTGAAGTTCACACCGCTCATCGCGGTGAACCACGGATCGCGCCCCTTTCGGCACGATCATTTCCGCAGGTGCGCGCTGTGCGCGGCGCGCCAAACGCAAATCAGACGCTCGAGACCCTGGGGAGAACTGCCGGCATTGTATAGAAGCTCGGAGGGGGGCGCCACGGCCTACTCGACCTGCTTCCACGCCTCGGCCAGATCCGCCGGCAAGCCAGCCCGGAATGCCACGGGCTCACCACTGTGCGGATGCGCGAATGCCAGCTGCTCCGCATGCAAGGCTTGCCGATGCAGACCGAGCGCTGGCCGGCCGCCGTACATGGCATCGGCAAGCAGCGGGTACCCGCGCGACGCGAGGTGCACGCGGATCTGATGCGTGCGCCCGGTGTGCAGCTTGCAGCGCACGGCGGTCACGGGGCCGTCATCGGTCTCGGCCATGGCGAGCCGGGTAACGTCGGTCTGCGCCGGCTTTCCGCTGGCGACGATGGCCATGCGCACGCGCGATTGCGGGTCGCGCGCGAGCGGCCGGTCGATGTGCAGAAACTTTTCGGCGAACCGCCCGTGAACCAGCGCGAGGTACTCGCGGCGAACCTCGCGTGCTGCGATCGCTCGTACGAGGGCAGTGACGGCCGGCAAGGTCTTGCCGACCACCATCAGGCCCGAGGTGTCCTTGTCGAGCCGGTGCACGATGCCGGCGCGCGGCAGGGAGGCGGCCTCTGCGTGGTGGGCCAGCAACCCGTTGAGCAAGGTCCCTGACCAGTTGCCCGCTGCCGGGTGCACCACCAGGCCGGCAGGCTTGTCGATCACCAGCAGGTGATCGTCCTCGAACACGATCGGCAAGGCGACCGGCTCGGCCTTGAAGGCACGGCTCTCGGCCGTCGGCACGAGCTCGACCTCCACGCGCTGCCCGGCCAGCACCTTGCGCGACGCAGCCTTGCCGGGCGCGCCGTCGACCCAGACGTGCCCGGTGTCGATCAGATGCTGCAGGTGGTTGCGCGAGAACTCGTCTGCCATCGTGACGAGCATCTTGTCCAGGCGGGTGCCGTGCAGCTCGGCCGGCACGAGGCTCGTGCGTCGCTCAGGCGCGTCGTCTTCCTCCTGCTCGGTCAGCAGGGGCACCAGGGCCGGCAGCGGGGGGCGAACCATATACTCTGCGCTTTTCCACTCGAAGCGCTGCCGCGGCGGCGCCATGTCGTTGATGAATCGGATCCGCTGGACTCGCCGCGCGTCGAAAGCCTTGTCGCTGGCTGTGGTGTCGCTGCTGCTGTCGGCCTGCGACTCGGTCCCGAAGGACGAGACCGCCGGCATGAGCGTGGAGAAATTGTATTCAGAGGCTCGCGAAGAAGCCTCTGCCGGCAACTATGAACGCGCGCTCAAGCTGTATGAACGGCTCGAGGGCCGCGCCGCCGGCACGCTGCTGTCGCAGCAAGCGCAGCTGGAGCGGGCGTACATGAGCTTCCGCACCGGCGAGAAGGCCCAGGCCCTTGCCATCGTCGAGCGCTTCATCAAGCTGCACCCCACCAGCCCCGCCTTCGACTACGCGCTGTACCTCCAGGGCGTGATCAACTTCAACGACAACCTGGGCATCTTCGGCAGCCTGGCCAACCAGGACCTGTCGGAGCGTGACCAGCAGGCCTCGCGCGACTCGTATCAGTCGTTCAAGCAACTGGCCGAACAGTTCCCGCGCTCCAAGTACACGCCGGACGCACAGGTGCGCATGCGCTACATCGTGAACTCGCTCGCGGCGTATGAAGTGCATGTGGCGCGCTACTACTATCGCCGTGGTGCCTACCTCGCGGCGGTCAATCGCGCACAGCAGACGCTGCAGGAGTTCCAGCAGGCACCGGCTGCCGAAGAAGCACTGGCGCTGCTCGTGCAGTGCTACGACAAGCTCGGCCTGACCCAGCTGCGAGACGATGCCCGCCGCGTGCTGCGCCAGAACTTCCCGACCAGCAGCTTCCTGGCCACCCTCCCGGCGCCGAAGTAAGCAGCTTCAAAACGGCAACGCGGCGGCGGACAGCTCCGCCAGCCAGGCCAGCGCCTCCTCCTCAGACGCCACACGTGTCATCGGCGGCAAGGCTTCGCGCAAGCGGCGACCGTAGTTCATACCGGCCATCCGCGGGTCGCAGACCACCAGGAGGCCCCGGTCGGTCTCGCTGCGAATCAATCGCCCGGCGCCCTGTTTCAGCGAGACCGCCGCCTCGGCGATGAAATAGTCCGCAAAGGGATTGCGGCCTTCGCTTTCCAGGCGTTTCACCCGTGCCTCGACCAGGGGATCGTTGGGCGGCGGAAACGGCAGCTTGTCGATCAGCACGCACTGCAGCGCTTCGCCGGGCACGTCGATGCCTTCCCAGAAGCTCTGCGAGCCCACGAGCACCGAGCGAGGCTGGTTGAGAAACTGCTGGAGCAGTTGCCGCTTCGGCGCATCACCTTGCTGCAGCACCTGGATCGAATCCAGCTCGGCCTCGAAGATCGAGCGCAGACGTTCTCCGATGGCCTGCAGCGCACGCAGCGTGGTCGTCAGCACGAAGGTGCGCCCACCGAGCGCACGCGCCAGGCGAGCCGCCAGCGCCGCCACCTCGGCCGGATGAGCGCCTTCATTCGGCTTGGGGAAACGCGTGGGCACGTAGAGCCGCGCATGGGCCGGATAGTCGAACGGGCTGCCGACCCGCAGCACCTCCGCGTCGTCGAGCCCCGCAGGTTCCGTGAACCAGCTCAGGCGCTCGTCGTCTCCCAGCGTCGCCGAGGTGAAGACCCAGGCCTTGGGCGCTGCGTTCATCTGCTCGCGCAGCGCTTCGCGGATGTCGAGCGGCGACTCGACCATGCGCGCCTGGTGCGGCGACAGATCGATCCAGCGCACACGGCCGGGCGTCGCCTCGCGGCTGAACTGCTCGGCATGACGGGCGAGCTGACGCGCACGTTCGGCGAGCTTCGTGAAGTCGGGCGCCAGCTCGTCCACGGTGTCGAGGGCTTCGGCCGCCGCGCTGCAGGCGTCCGCCACGGCGACGAGAGCTGCCTGGAAGTCGTCTCGTTCGGACCGCTCATCCCAGCGCAACTTGAAACTGCCCCGCACTTCGCGCAGCGGCCCCACCGCCGCAAGCCGCAGCTCCCGCGCGGCACGATCGCAGGCGGCGGAGAGGTCCTGCCATGGCACCAGGCCGCGCGCGAGTTGCAGGCCTGCTCCCAGCATGTCGCGGGCAAAGTCGATCACCTGCGCACTGCCCAGCGTCACACCGAGAAACTGCACGCCGGCTTCGGCCAGCTGATGCGCCTCGTCGAACACCGCCACTTCCACGCTCGGCAACAGCTCGGCCACCCCACTGTCGCGCAGCGCCATGTCGGCGAAGAAGAGGTGGTGGTTCACCACCACCAGGTCGGCCGCCATGGCCTCGCGCCGGGCGCGCATGACGTGGCATTGACGGTAATCGGGGCACTCGCTGCCGAGGCAGTTGTCGCGGGATGAGGTGACGAGCGGGATCACGCTCGAGCGCTCGTCCAGGCCCTCGAGCTCTGCCAGGTCACCGCTTTGCGTGCTCTGAGACCAGGCCTCGATCTTGGCCAGCGTGCGCGCCGCCCAGCGATCGGGCAGCTGGGCCGACTGGTGCGCCTGCTTCATGCGGTGCAGGCACAGGTAGCTCGCCCGCCCTTTCAGCAGCGCCAGCGAGATGGGCAATTGCAGCGCGTCTCGCAAGCGTGGCAAGTCCCTCAGGAAAAGCTGGTCCTGCAGACTTTTGGTGGCCGTGCTGACCAGCGCCCGTTTGCCTGACAGCAAGGTCGGCACGAGGTAGGCGAAGGTCTTGCCCACGCCCGTGCCCGCTTCGGCGACCAGGGCTTTCTGCCCGTCGATGGCCTCGGCCACCGCGTCCGCCATGCGCTGCTGGGCTTCACGCTCGATGTAGCGCTCGTCCGCCTCGGCCAGAGGGCCGCCCGACGCAAAGGCCTGCGCCACATGCTCGCGAAGAATGCTCATGCGGGCTCTGGGGGCTCCAGCTGGGCTTCGAGTTGGGAAATCTGGTCGCGCAGGATGAGGCGGCGCTTTTTCAGCCTTCGCAGTGCCAATTCGTCGGGCCGGCCCTCGCCGACCTGGTCGATGAGCGAATCGAGGTCGGCGTGTTCCATGCGCAGCTCGATCAATCGGCGCTGTGGCGAATGCAGGTTGTCATCCATGAAAGCGCGATGAGGGCAGCGAGGCGGAAGCGATTATAGTTTTCGCCCATGAGCAATCCACCTGGCTACCGGCTGTCTGCGGCCACCGGCATTCACCGCGGCGACCGCGCCTACCAGCAGGACCAGGTCGAAATCCTGCCCCATCACCGGATCCCCGGCTGCGCGCTGGCCGTGCTGGCCGACGGCATGGGCGGCAAGAGCGGAGGCCGCAAGGCCGCTGACCAGGTGATCCTCACCGCGCGCCAGCTCTTCGATCGCTACAGCCCCAACCAGGACGACCCGTCCGAGTTGCTGAAGCAGCTGGTGCTGGAAGCGCACCTGATGATCAAGCTGACCGCGATCACGGCCGAGGAAGAGCCGCACAGCACGGTCACCGCGTTCCTGATCAGCCCTTCTCGCGAGTGCGACATGATCCATGCGGGGGACTCCCGCGTGTACCACTTCCGCGGGCCCGACATGGTTCGCCGCACGATCGACCACTCGTTCGTGCAGCGCCTGGTCGATGAAGGCCAGATCACCGAAGACGAGGCCAACACCCACCCGCAGTCCAACCTGCTGACCGGGTGCCTGGGCACCTTCCAGGATCCGCCGCTTACCCTTCACCACATCGACCGCCTGGAAATCGGCGACACCATGCTCGCCTGCAGCGACGGCCTGTGGCACTACTTCACGCCCAAGGAACTGGGCGCGATCGTGCACACGCTGCCCCCGCGTGAAGCGAGCGAGATGCTGGTGAGCAAGGCCCGCCAGCGGGCCCGTGGATCGGGCGACAACCTGTCGCTGGCGCTCGTGCGCCTCGACCCGCTGAGCTGACGCGTCAGCCAGCGGCGCTCGCCGGTGGCGGCAAGGGCCGCGGCGCTGGCTTCGTGCGCGCTCGTTCGGCGTTGCGCTCTTCCACCTTCTTTCGGTGCGCTTCGATCTCGCGTTGGCGGGCCTCGAAATCTGCACGCTTTTCCTGCTCGCGTGCATTGCGGCTTTGCTCGTCCACCTGCGGCTTTTGCCGCGCTTGGGCGGGCTTGCGGGCTGCAGCCGAACGTGCTTTTGACGCTGCCGGCGCTGGCGCCGATGCAGCGGCTTCCGCCGCAGCCGCCTTGTCGGCAAGTCGCTTCTTGCGAGCATCCGCCTTCGCCTGGCGCTCGGCCGCGTCCAGCGCGTTTTCCTGCGCAGCCACGTGGCTCAGGGCCTTCTGTTTCTCGATCCGCACTTTGTCGAGGCATGGCGTCACGACGAACTGCGTCTTGCAGGCCTCGGCGCGGCGAGCGTAGTCGGCTTCGATGGACTCGCGCTCGCGCTTGAGGTCTTCGCGGTCGGCCGCATGGGCAGCCGTGAGGGCCGCGAGTGCGAGACAGAACACGGCGGCCTTCATGTCAGCGAAGTGTCCACGTCCCGCTTTGCCAGCGACAGGAATTCAGTCGACTGCATCTCGTTGAGGCGCGACACGGTGCGCGGGAACTCGTGCGCCAACGGCCCTTCGGTGTACAGCTGCTCGGGCGGCACGGCGGCCGACATGATGAGCTTCACACGACGGTCATAAAGCACGTCGACCAGCCACGTGAAGCGCCGCGCCTCGGAGGCGAGCCGCGGCGACATCTGCGGCACATCTGACAGCAGCACCGTGTGGAACTGCGTTGCCAGTTCGAGGTAGTCGTTCTGCGAACGCGGGCCACCGCAGAGCTGCTTGAAGTCGAACCACACGGCCCCGCCCGCCTTGCGGCGGGCCTGCAACTCGCGGTGCTCGATGTGCAGCACCGGGGGCTCGTCCTTGCTCTCGGCAAGGCGGGTGAAGGCCTCGCTCATCGCGGCATCGGCTTCGGGCCCGAGCGGCGTGTGGTACAGCTTGACCTGCTCAAGCGTGCGACGGCGGTAGTCGGTGCCGTTGTCCACGCTCAGCACCTCCATCTTCTCCTTCAGCAGCTCGATCGCCGGCAGGATGCGGTCACGGTGCAGGCCGTTCGGGTACAGCCCGTCGGGCTCGAAGTTGGAAGTGGTGACGATGCTCACGCGGTGCTCGAACAGCGATTCGAGCAAACGGTGCAGGATCATCGCGTCGGTCACGTCGGCGACGTGGAACTCGTCGAAGCAGATGAGCCGATAGCGCCGCGCGATGCGCTTGCCCAGCTCATGCAGCGGGTTGACCGTGCCCTTGAGTTCAGCCAGCTCGCGGTGCACCTCGCGCATGAACTCGTGGAAGTGCAGGCGGGTCTTGCGGGTGAGCGGCACGGCGTTGAAGAAGCAATCCATGAGGAAGCTCTTGCCCCGCCCCACCCCGCCGTGCATGTAGACGCCACGCGGGATGGGCGGCTTGACCACCAGCTTGGTGATCGCATTGCTGCGGCGGGACTTGTAGTCCGCCCACTCCCGCTCGCAGCGTTCGAGCGCATCGATGGCGCGCAGCTGGGCCGGGTCGGGCTGGTAGCCCCGCTCGGCCAGCGTCTGCTCGTAGAGCGCTCGAACGCCCGTCACGTCAGAAGTTCAGCGTGCGCTTGTCGACCGCAAGCGCGGCTTCTTTGGTGGCCTCGCTCAACGACGGGTGCGCGTGGCAGATGCGCGCGATGTCTTCGGCCGAGGCCTTGAACTCCATCGCCACCACCGCTTCCGAGATGAGTTCGGAGGCCATCGGGCCCACGATGTGCACACCCAGAATCTCGTCGGTCTTGGCATCGGCCAGGAACTTCACCATGCCCGTCGTGTCGCCCAGGGCCCGCGCGCGACCATTGGCGGTGAAGGGGAAGGTGCCGGCCTTGTAGGCACGGCCAGAGGCCTTGAGCTGCTGTTCGGTCTGGCCCACCCACGCGATCTCCGGCGAGGTGTAGATCACCCACGGGATGGTGTTGAAGTTCACGTGCCCATGCTGGCCGGCGATGCGCTCGGCCACCGCCACGCCTTCTTCCTCGGCCTTGTGCGCGAGCATGGGGCCGCGCACCACGTCGCCGATGGCCCAGACGTTGGGCAGGTTGGTCTTGCAGTCGTCGTCGACCACGATGGCACCACGCTCGTCGAGCTTCAGACCCACGGCCTCACCGTTCAGGCCGATGGTGTTCGGCACACGGCCGATTGAGACGATGAGCTTGTCGACTTCCAGCGTCTGCGCTTCGCCCTTGGCGTTGGCATACGCCACGGTCACGCCCTTCTTGCCGGACTTGACCTCGTTGATCTTCACGCCCAGTTCGATCTTCAAGCCTTGCTTGACGAAGGCCTTGTTCGCTTCCTTGGCAATCTGCTCGTCGACGGCACCCAGGAAGGTAGGCAGCGCTTCCAGCACGACCACCTCGGCACCGAGGCGACGCCACACCGAGCCCATCTCGAGGCCAATCACACCGGCGCCGATGAGGCCCAGCTTCTTCGGCACCGAGGGGATGCGCAGCGCGCCGTCGTTGGAGAGGATGTTCTCTTCGTCGAATGCCGCGCCCGGCAGTGCACGCGGATTGGAGCCCGTGGCAAGGATCACGTGCTTGGCGGTCAGGCTCTCTTCAGCCGCGCCCGCCACCTTGATCTCGTAGCCGACATCGGCGGCCTTCACGAACGAGCCCCGGCCGTGGAAGAACGACACCTTGTTCTTCTTGAACAGGTACAGGATGCCGTCGTTGTTCTGCTTCACGACGGTGTCTTTGCGGCCGAGCATCTTGGCGACGTCGATGCTCAGGTTCGACAGGCCGATGCCATGGTCGGCGAAATGCTTGCCGGCATGCTCGAAGTGCTCGCTCGATTGCAGCAGCGCCTTCGAGGGAATGCAGCCCACGTTCGTGCAGGTGCCGCCGGGTGCGGGGCCGCCCTTGCTGTTCTTCCACTCGTCGATGCAGGCGACATTGAAGCCGAGCTGCGCGGCGCGAATGGCGGCGATGTAGCCGCCGGGGCCGCCACCGACGACGACCACGTCAAAAGATTTGCTCATGGTCGTGTCCTCAGATGTCGAACAGCAGGCGAGCCGGATCTTCCAGCGCTTCCTTCATCGCCACGAGCGACAGCACGGCTTCGCGGCCGTCGATGATGCGGTGGTCGTAGCTCATCGCCAGGTAGTTCATCGGGCGGATGACGATCTGGCCGTTCTCGACGACGGCGCGGTCCTTGGTCGCGTGCACGCCCAGGATTGCCGACTGAGGCGGGTTGATGATCGGGGTCGACAGCATCGAGCCGAAGGTGCCGCCGTTCGAGATGGAGAAGGTGCCGCCGGTCAGCTCTTCGAGCGACAGCTTGCCTTCCTTCGCCTTGTTGCCGAACTCGGCGATCTTCTTCTCGATCTCGGCGAAGGTCATCTGGTCGGCGTTGCGCAGGATGGGCACCACCAGGCCGCGCGGCGAGCCGACCGCGATGCCGATGTCGAAGTAGCCGTGGTAGACGATGTCGTTGCCGTCCACCGAGGCGTTGACGACCGGGTAGCGCTTGAGCGCAGCCACGGCCGCCTTCACGAAGAAGCTCATGAAGCCCAGCTTCACGCCGTGCTCCTTCTCGAACTTCTCCTGGAACTTCTTGCGCATCTCCATCACCGGGGCCATGTTCACTTCATTGAACGTGGTGAGGATGGCGTTGGTCGATTGCGACTGCACCAGGCGCTCGGCCACGCGCGCGCGCAGGCGGCTCATCGGCACGCGCTGCTCGGGGCGGTCGCCGAGATTCATCGCGACAGGTGCGGTCACGGCGGGCAGCGGCTTGGCGACAGCGGCATTCACCGGTGCGCTCACGGGTGCGGCGGCCGCGGGCTTGGCACCCCCGGCGATCGCGCCCAGCACGTCGCCCTTGGTCACACGGCCGTCCTTGCCGGTGCCGGCGACGGCGCTGACCGCGAGGTTGTTGTCAGCCAGCAGCTTGGCAGCGGCCGGCATGGCCACGTCGCCCTTGCTGCCGCCGGCGGCGGGCGCTGCCGCGGCCGGCGCGGGAGCTACTGCAGCGGGCGCAGGCGCGGCCGCAGCAGGCGCAGCGGCACCAGGCTTGCCATCGGTGTCGATCTTGGCGATGACTTCGTCGCTCACGACGCTGGAGCCATCACCCTTGACGATTTCACCCATCACGCCGGCCGACGGTGCCGGCACTTCGAGCACGACCTTGTCGGTCTCGATCTCGATGAGGATTTCATCCACGGCCACGGCGTCGCCGGGCTTCTTCTTCCACTGCAGCAGCGTCGCTTCGGCGACGGATTCGGAAAGCTGCGGAACCTTGACTTCTACGATTGCCATTTTTGTGTCTCGATGCTGTCGTTAGAGCACTCGCTGCGACAACCGCGGCGTTGAGAGGCGTCGAAGACGCCTTTCGAACGGCGCAGGTTATTGCGGCAGACGTGCCGCAATACCTTATTTCGTGAGGACGAAGCCCTTGAGCTTGCCGAATGCCTGATCCAGCAGCGCCTTCTGCTGTTCCTGGTGCAGGTGCGAGTAGCCCACGGCCGGCGAGGCCGAGGCCGGGCGGCCGGCGTAACCAAGCTTCTGGCCTTCGGCCATGTTCTCGTGGATGTAGTGCTGCACGAAGAACCAGGCGCCCTGGTTCTGTGGCTCGTCCTGGCACCACACCACCTCGGTCGCGTTCGGGAACTTCTTCAGCTCGGCGGCGAAGGCCTTGTGCGGGAACGGGTACAGCTGCTCCACGCGCAGGATCACGGTGTCGAAGGACTTCTTCTCGTCGCGCTTCTTCATCAGGTCGTAGGCGACCTTGCCCGAGCAGGCGATGATGCGCTTGACCTTCTGCGGGTCGATCTCCGGGTGGTTCGGCCCGATGACGGTGCGGAATTCACCCTTGGTGAATTCGCTCAGCGGCGACGACGCATCCTTGGCGCGCAGGAGCGACTTGGGCGTCATGATCACGAGGGGCTTGCGGAACATGCGCACCATCTGCCGGCGAAGCAGGTGGAAGATCTGGCTGGCCGTGGTCGGCTGCACGATCTGCATGTTGTTGTCGGCCGCCAGCTGCATGAAACGCTCGAGACGGGCGGACGAGTGCTCGGGGCCTTGGCCCTCGTAGCCGTGCGGCAGCATCAGCGTGAGGCCGTTGGCACGGCCCCATTTCACTTCGCCGGACGCGATGAACTGGTCGATCACGACCTGCGCACCGTTCACGAAGTCACCGAACTGCGCTTCCCAGATCACGAGGGTGTTGGGGTCGGCAGACGCATAGCCGTATTCGAAGCCGAGCACGGCTTCTTCCGACAGCAGCGAGTCGATGACGACGAACGGAGCCTGGTTGTCGGCGATGTGCTGCAGCGGCGTCCAGGTGCCTTCGTCCCACTTCTCGCGGTTCTGGTCGTGCAGCACGGCATGGCGGTGCGTGAACGTGCCACGGCCGCAGTCTTCGCCCGACAGGCGCACGGGGTAGCCGCTCGCCACGAGGGAGGCGTAGGCGAAGTGTTCGGCCATGCCCCAGTCGACGTTGATCTCGCCGCGGCCCATCGCGGCACGGTCGGCGAGCACCTTCTCGACCAGCGGGTGCGGCTTGAAGTTGACCGGGATCGAGGTGATGCGCTCGGCAAGACGCTTGATCTCGGTGAGCGGCAGCGCGGTGTCGGCCGAGTCGGTCCACTTCTTGTTGAGGAAGGGCGACCAGTCGACGGCGTACTTGCTCTTGTAGTTGGTGAGCACCGGGTCGACCGTGTGCTTGCCGGCGTCCATCGCGGCGCGATAGGCCTTGACCATGTCGTCCGGCCCCTCGGGCGGCAGCACACCCTGGGCGACGAGCTTGTCGCCGTAGAGCTTGCGGGTGCCGGGGTGCTGGCCGATCTTCTTGTACATCAGCGGCTGGGTGAGCGAGGGGGTGTCCTGCTCGTTGTGGCCCAGCTTGCGGAAGCAGACGATGTCGACGACGACGTCCTTGTTGAACTCCTGGCGGTAGTCGAGCGCGAGCTGGGTGCACAGCACCACGGCTTCGGGGTCGTCGCCGTTCACGTGCAGCACCGGGGCCTCGATCATCTTGACGACGTCGGTGCAATACAGCGTGGAGCGCGTGTCGCGCGGGTCGCTGGTGGTGAAGCCAATCTGGTTGTTGATGACGATGTGCAGCGTGCCGCCGGTGTAGTAGCCGCGGGTCTGCGCGAGCGCCAGCGTTTCCATCACCACGCCCTGGCCGGCGAAGGCCGCGTCGCCGTGCACCAGCACGGGCAGCACGGTGTCGCCGGCCTTGTCGCCGCGGCGGTCGAGGCGGGCCTTGACCGAGCCTTCGACCACCGGGTTCACGATTTCCAGGTGCGAGGGGTTGAACGAGAGGCTCAGGTGCACCGGGCCACCGTCGGTCGACACGTCGCTCGAGAAGCCCTGGTGGTACTTCACGTCACCCGAGGGCAGGTTTTCCGGCGCGGTGTGGTCGAACTCGGCGAACAAGTCCTTGGGCATCTTGCCCAGGGTGTTGACCAGCACGTTCAGGCGGCCGCGGTGGGCCATGCCGATCACGATCTCCTGCACGCCCTTGACGCCCGAGCGCTGCACCACTTCGTCCATCGAGGCGATGAAGCTCTCGCCGCCTTCCAGCGAGAAGCGCTTCTGACCGACGTACTTGGTGTGGAGGTAACGCTCCAGGCCTTCGGCGGCCGTGAGCTTCTCGAGGATGTTCTTCTTCTCGTCGGCCGTGAAGTTCGGCTTCGAGCGGATCGACTCGAGCCTCTGCTGCCACCAGCGCTTTTCCACCGGCTCGGTGATGTGCATGAACTCGGCGCCGATGCTGCCGCAATAGGTTTCACGCAGCGCCTGGAGGATCTCGCGCAGCGTCTGCTGCTCGGCGGTGGTGAAGTAGGTGTTCGTCGCGCTGAACGTGATGTCCATGTCGGACTCGCTCAGGTCGTAGAACGCCGGCTCCAGCTCGGGGATCTTGGGGCGCTCCTGGCGCTTGAGCGGGTCGAGGTCGGCCCAGCGGGCGCCGATCGAGCGGTAGGCGGCGATCAGCGACTGGACGTGGACCTGCTTGCGTGCGACGGCCAGCTCGGTGCTGCTCGTCTTGACGGCGAAGGCGTTGGCCTTGGCGCGTTGAGCGAATGATTCCACCACCGGCGCGTGGGCCACGTCGCGGGCCTCGGTGCCATCGGTCGCAGGGACGTTCTGGAGGGCGTCGAAGTACGCACGCCAGTTGTCGGGCACGGAGCCCGGGTTGTCGAGGTAGGCCTCGTACATCTCTTCGACGTAGGGCGCATTGCCTCCGAACAGGTACGAGTTCGACCTGTATTCCTGCATCATTTCGCTCACCTTTCGCTCCGGTTTCCGGGGCTGTAGTGGGTTGATAAACCTTCCGCGACACGGCTTAACCGACTGGCGGATTGCGACCCGCCTTGACTGACATCAAGGGGACGGGAAGGACCTGAAAAGTCTGGGCGCGACTGTAACACCGGCTTGGAACCACTGTCACTTCGCCGCATTGGACTCCCCGGCGCTTCATACGATGACAACAGGGATAAATCTCACACTCGCATGCACCGCGTGATCCACATCCAGCCCGAAGCGCCCGCCAAACCGGCAATCGGCGAAGCCTGCAATGGCTGTGGGGTGTGCTGCGCGGCCGAGCCCTGCCCTGTCGGCATGCTCGTGAGCCGGCGACGGCATGGCAGCTGCGCCGCGCTGGTGTGGATGGAAAGTGAACGGGTGTACCGCTGCGGCGTGGTGAGCGAGCCGCAGCGCTACATCAAGGTGCGATGGATGGCCCAGGTGCTGGGCCGGGCCGCGCGGCGCTTGATCGCCGCGGGCCAAGGCTGCGACTGCAGCCTGTCGGTCGACGCCGGCTGATCAGGCGATCGCTGCGAGCCGCTCGCGGGCGGCGGCGTATTCGCTGGCCAGACGCTGCACCAGTTCACGCGCCGGCAGCACCTTCTTCACCGCGCCGATCCCCTGCCCTGAACCCCAGATGTCTTTCCACGGCTTCACGCGGTTGGAACCGAAGCTCATGGCACTGGCGTCGCTCGTCGGCAGGTTGTCGGGGTCGAGGCCGGCGTTGCGGATCGACGGCGCCAGGTAGTTGCCGTGCACGCCGGTGAAGAGGTTGCTGTAGACGATGTCGTCGGACGTGCCGTCGACGATCGACTGCTTGTAGCGCTCGTCGGCGCGCGCCTCTTCGGTGGCGATGAAGGCCGTGCCGATGTAGGCGAAGTCGGCGCCCATCGCTTGGGCCGCGAGCACGGCGGCACCGTTGGCGATCGAGCCGCTCAAGGCCAGCGGACCGTCGAACCACTCGCGGATCTCCTGGATCAGCGCGAACGGGCTCTTCACACCCGCATGCCCCCCAGCCCCGGCCGCCACGGCGATCAGGCCATCGGCGCCCTTCTCGATCGCCTTGTGCGCGAACTTGTTGTTGATGATGTCGTGCAGCACCACGCCGCCCCAGCCGTGCACCGCCTGGTTCACGTCCTCACGCGCGCCCAGCGAGGTGATGACGATGGGCACCTTGTACTTGGCGCACAGCTGCATGTCGTGCTCGAGCCGGTCGTTGCTCTTGTGCACGATCTGGTTGATGGCGAACGGCGCGGCCGGCTTGTCCGGGTTGGCCTTGTTGTAGGCCGCGAGTGTCTCGGTGATCTCTGCCAGCCACTCGTCCAGCAGCTCCGCAGGGCGTGCATTGAGCGCGGGCATCGAGCCAATGACGCCTGCCTTGCACTGCTCGATCACGAGCTTGGGATTGCTGATGATGAACAGCGGCGAGCCGATGATGGGCAGCGGCAGGTTCTGAAGGATGGGTGGCAAGGCCAAGGGAGTCTCCGAAAGTTCTCAGAAGGATTCGAGGGCGAGTGCCGTGACGCTGTCGGCACCCTCGACGATCGCATCGCGCTGGCCCGGCACACGGCTCAGGATGTGCTCGGCGTAGAACTGCGCCGTCGTCACCTTAGCTTGCAGGAAAGCGGCATCGCCCTCGCCGGCCTTGAGCTGCGATTCAGCGGCCAGCAGCGCACGGCCCAGTTGCCACCCCGCCATCACATTGCCGGCAAGCATCAGGTAGGGCACCGAGCCGGCGAACACCGCGTTCGGGTTGCCCTTGGTGCCACCGGCCACGAAGTCGACCACCTGCTCGAAAGCCACGCGGGCCGCGCTCAGGCGCTTGTGCACCGCGCGGGCGGCGGCGCCGTCGCGCTTGGCCAGCTCGGCTTCGGTCTTCGCGATCTGCTGCGCGATGGCCTTGGCGGTCTGGCCGCCGTCACGCGCGGTCTTGCGGCCGACGAGGTCGTTCGCCTGGATCGCGGTCGTGCCTTCGTAGATGGTGAGGATCTTCGCGTCGCGGTAGTACTGCGCGGCGCCGGTCTCCTCGATGAAGCCCATGCCACCGTGCACCTGCACGCCGAGGCTGGTGACCTCGAGACTCATCTCGGTGCTGAAGCCCTTCACCAGCGGCACCATGAACTCGTAGAAGGCCTGGTTCTGCTTGCGCACTTCGGCATCGGGGTGCGCATGGGCCGCGTCATAGGCCGCACCGGCCGTGATGGCCATCGCGCGGCACCCTTCGATCTGCGCACGCATCGTCATCAGCATGCGTTTCACGTCGGGGTGGTGAATGATGGGCGCGCTCTTGTTGATGGAGCCATCGACCGGGCGCGACTGCACGCGCTCTTTCGCATAGGCCACTGCCTTCTGGTAGGCCCGCTCGGCCACTGCGATGCCCTGGATGCCCACCGCGTAGCGCGCGGCGTTCATCATGATGAACATGTACTCGAGGCCGCGGTTCTCCTGGCCCACGAGGTAGCCGATCGCGCCGCCGTGGTCGCCGAACTGCAGCACCGCCGTCGGGCTGGCCTTGATGCCCATCTTGTGCTCGATGCTGACGCAGTGCGCATCGTTGCGCGCGCCCAGCGAGCCATCGGCGTTGACCAGGAACTTCGGCACGACGAAGAGGCTGATGCCCTTCACGCCTTCCGGCGCACCGGCCACGCGCGCCAGCACGAGGTGGACGATGTTCTCGGCCATGTCGTGCTCACCGTAGGTGATGAAGATCTTGGTGCCGAAGATCTTGTAGGTGCCGTCGGGCTGCGGCTCGGCGCGCGTGCGCACGAGCGCGAGGTCGGAGCCGGCCTGCGGCTCGGTGAGGTTCATCGTGCCGGTCCACTTGCCCGAGATCATGTTGGGCAGGTAGGTCTGCTGCAGCTCGGGCGAGCCGGCGGTGAGCAGCGCTTCGATCGCGCCGTCGGTGAGCAGCGGGCACAGCGCGAAGCTCATGTTGGCGCTGTTGAGCATCTCGATGCAGGCTGCCCCGATGGTCTTGGGCAGGCCCTGGCCGCCGAAGTCGGTCGGGTGCTGCAGGCCTTGCCAGCCGCCCTCGGCGAGCTGGCGGAACGCATCCTTGAAGCCCGGCGTGGTGAAGACCTGGCCGTCCTTCCAGTACGACGGGTTCTTGTCGCCCTCGAAGTTGAGGGGCGCGAGCACGTCCTGGTTGAACTTGGCCGATTCTTCGAGCACCGCTTGTGCGGTCTCCATCCCAGCCTCTTCGAAGCCCGGCAACTTCGCGACTTCTTCCAGACCTGCCAGCTCCTTCATGCAGAACAGCATGTCCTTCACGGGGGCAACGTAGCTCATGGCATCTCCTTCGATACTTCTCTATGTAGGCAAGAAAAAGCCCGTCAGCCTGGTTGGGGCGAACGGGCCTGCTGTCGTCGTCGTGTGGTGGGTCAGAGCGCCTTCACCAGCTCGGGCACGGCGGTGAAGAGGTCGGCTTCGAGACTGTAGTCAGCCACCGAGAAGATCGGCGCCTCGGGGTCTTTGTTGATGGCCACGATCACCTTGCTGTCCTTCATGCCGGCCAGGTGCTGGATGGCCCCCGAGATGCCGGCGGCGATGTACAGCTGCGGCGCGACGATCTTGCCGGTCTGGCCGACCTGCAGGTCGTTGGGCGCGTAGCCCGCATCCACCGCAGCCCGGCTGGCACCGATGGCCGCGCCCAGCTTGTCGGCCAGCGGGGTCATCACCTCGACGAACTTCTCGCTCGAGCCGAGCGCGCGGCCACCGGAGACGATGATCTTGGCGGCGGTCAGTTCGGGGCGGTCGTTCTTGGCGATCTCGCTGCCCTGGAAGCTGCTCTTGCCGGAGTCGGCGGCTGCGGTTGCCGTCTCGACGGCGGCGCTGCCACCGGTGGCGGCCGCGGCGTCGAAGCCGGTGGTGCGCACGGTGATCACCTTCACCTTGTCGGCGCTCTGCACGGTGGCAATCGCGTTGCCGGCGTAGATCGGACGCTCGAAGGTGTCCGGGCTCACCACCTTGGTGATGTCGCTGATCTGGCCGACGTCGAGCTTGGCGGCCACGCGCGGGGCAACGTTCTTGCCGCTGGCAGTGGCCGGGAAGAGGATGTGGCTGTAGTGGCCGGCGATGGTCAAGACCTGGGCGGCGACGTTCTCGGCCAGGCCGTGGTCGAGCTGGGCGCCGTCGGCGTGGATCACCTTGGCCACACCGGCGATCTGGCTGGCGGCCTTGGCGGCGTCACCGGCGCTGTTGCCGGCGATGAGCACGTGCACGTCGCCCCCGATGGCGGCGGCAGCGGTGACGGTGTTCAGGGTCGCACCCTTGACGGACTTGTTGTCGTGTTCAGCAATGACGAGCGTGGTCATGTTGTGTTCTCCTGCTTCCCTTAGATGACCTTGGAGACGTTCTTGAGCTTGTCGACGAGGGTCGCGACATCGGGCACCTTGATGCCGGCGCTGCGCTTGGGGGGCTCGCTGACCTTCAGGGTCTTGATGCGCGGGGCGACGTCCACACCCAGCGCGTCGGGCTTGACGGTCTCCAGCGGCTTCTTCTTGGCCTTCATGATGTTGGGCAGCGTCACATAACGCGGCTCGTTCAGGCGCAGGTCGGTGGTGACGACGGCCGGCAGGCTGAGCTTCAGGGTCTCCAGGCCGCCATCAACCTCACGGGTGACGGTGGCCGAGTCCGCGGTGAGCTCGACCTTGCTCGCAAAGGTGGCCTGCGGCAGGTCGGCCAGGGCCGCCAGCATCTGGCCGGTCTGGTTGCAGTCGTCGTCGATGGCCTGCTTGCCGAGGATGACGAGGCCGGGCTGTTCCTTGTCGACGAGTGCCTTGAGGATCTTGGCGACCGCCAGCGGCTGGAGCTCGTTTCCTGGACCATCAAGGGTCTCGACCAGGATGCCGCGGTCGGCACCGATGGCCATCGCGGTGCGCAGGGTCTCCTGGCACTGGGCCGGGCCGGCAGAGACGGCGATCACTTCGGTGACCACGCCTTTTTCCTTCAGACGCACGGCCTCTTCCACCGCAATCTCGTCGAAGGGGTTCATGCTCATCTTGACGTTGGCGATGTCCACACCGCTGCCGTCACTCTTCACACGCACCTTCACGTTGTAGTCCACCACTCGCTTGACGGCTACCAGCACTTTCATCGCACGTATCTCCTAGGACATTGAAGACGGGGAATCCGCTTTCCCGCCGTCCCTTTGCAGGACCCGGCAAAAAAACGAACGATCGTTCGCTTTCGTGATTGTCTCATGATTGCGCGCCGCCGCAAACGTGCATTCGTCTCGCACTGCTAGACTGCGCGCCCCATGAACCCCACCCGGACCCCACTTGTCGGCGTGTTCGATTCCGGGGTAGGCGGCCTGTCGGTGCTGAAGGCCCTGCATTCGCAGCTGCCCGCGCACGACCTGCTCTACGTGGCCGACTCGGCCCATGCGCCCTATGGCGAGCGCACCGACGAGTACATCAGCCAACGCACCCACCGCATCGCGAGTCACCTGCTTGCCGAAGGCGCCAGCCTCCTCGTCATCGCCTGCAACACGGCCACGGCGGTGGCCGTGGCGAGCCTGCGCGAGCGCTGGCCGCAGGTGCCCATCGTGGCCGTCGAGCCGGGGGTGAAGCCCGCCGTCGCGCTCACGCGCAATGGGCGCATCGGCGTGATGGCCACGCCCGCCACGCTGCGCAGCGAGAAGTTCAAGCACCTGCTCAGCGCCCACGGTGCCGGCCTCTGCGTGCACCTGCAGCCGTGCCCGGGCCTCGCCGGCCAGATCGAACGAGGCATCCACGACGACCCGGCGCTCCTCCGGTTGATCGACCAGTTCAGCGCGCCGCTGAAAGAGGCCGAGGTGGACACCGTCGTGCTCGGCTGCACGCACTACCCGTTCGTGCACGCGCAGATCCAGCAGGCCTTCGGCAATGGGGTCACGCTGGTCGACACCGCCGAGCCGGTGGCCCGCCAGGCCGCCCGCCTGTTGAACGTTGTGCAGCCGACATCCGCGGTGCCCCGCCGCGTGTGCCTGCAAACCACCGGCGAAGCAGCCCGCCTGCAGGAGCTCGCCGGGCGCTGGCTGCCCTTCGAATGCCAGGTGGCGCACGCACCCGGCCTCTGAACGGCCGAAGGGCACGACCAGTGCGCTGAGGTCGGCCCGGCCGCAGCCGACAATCACGCATGACCCGTACCGATGCCCTCTCCTTCGGCAGCCTGCCCCTGCCTCCCGCGACGCAGGCCAACCTGCAACAGCTGGGCTACGCCTCGATGACGCCGATCCAGGCCGCGAGCCTGCCCCTCGCACTGGCCGGCAAGGACCTGATCGCCCAGGCCAAGACCGGCAGCGGCAAGACCGCCGCGTTCGCCCTGCCGCTGCTCGCAAACCTGAACCCACGCCGCTTCGCCGTGCAGGCACTCGTGCTGTGTCCGACACGCGAGCTCGCCGAACAGGTCACGCAGGAGATCCGCCGCCTCGCACGGGCTGAAGACAACATCAAGACGCTCACCCTCTGCGGCGGCGCGCCGGTCCGCAACCAGTTGGCAAGCCTGGCCCACGGGGCGCACATCGTGGTCGGCACGCCGGGCCGCATCCTCGACCACCTGTCGCGCGAGACGCTGTCGCTGGACGCGCTGAACACACTGGTGCTCGACGAAGCCGATCGCATGCTCGACATGGGTTTCGCCGACGACATCGCACAGGTGATCGCCGCCTGCCCGAAGAGGCGCCAGACCCTGCTGTTCTCGGCCACCTATCCCGACGGCGTGGCCCAACTCGCCGCACGCTTCATGCGCGAGCCGCAGGAGGTGAAGCTCGCCGAGCGCCATGCCGACACCAAGATCCGCCAGCGTTTCTACGAGGTGAAGGAAAGCGAGCGTCTGCATGCGGTGGGCCTGCTGTTGAACCACTTCCGGCCCGCCAGCACGCTCGCCTTCTGCAACACCAAGCAGCAATGCCGCGACCTCGTCGCCATCCTGCAGGCCCAAGGCATCGTGGCGCTGGAACTTCACGGAGACCTGGAGCAGCGCGAGCGCGACCAGGTGCTGGTGCAGTTTGCCAACCGCAGCTGCAGCGTGCTCGTGGCCACCGACGTGGCCGCGCGCGGACTCGACATTGCCCAGCTCGAAGCCGTGATCAACGTCGACATCACGCCCGACCCCGAGGTGCACACGCACCGCGTCGGCCGCACGGGGCGCGCCGACGAAGCCGGCTGGGCCTTCAGCCTCGCCAGCATGGACGAGATGGGGCGCGTGGGCCGCATCGACGAAATGCAGGGCAGCCCGAGCGCCTGGCACCCGTTGAGCGAGCTCACCGCGCCGGCCGACGCAAAGCCGCTGCGCCCGCCGATGGTGACGCTGCAGATCCTCGGTGGCCGCAAGGAAAAGATCCGCCCGGGCGACGTGCTGGGAGCGCTCACCAAAGACCTCGGTCTGGAAGGCGCACAGATCGGCAAGATCAACGTCAACGAGTTCTCCACCTATGTGGCCGTGGAGCGCAGCATCGCCGACCAGGCACTGCGCGGCCTCAACGCCGGCAAGGTGAAGGGCAAGTCGGTGAAGGCGAGACGGCTGTGAGCAGCTTCATGACATTCGCCTCGCTGGGCCTCTCGCACGCGCTGCTGCGTGCGGTGGGGGAATTGGGCTATGAAGCGCCCACGCCCATCCAGGCTGCGGCCATCCCGGTGGCCTTGGCCGGGCGCGATCTGCAGGCCTCGGCGGAGACCGGCTCGGGCAAGACGGCCGCGTTCGTGTTGCCCGTACTTCAGGGCATCGAAGCCGTGGCCAGACCCCGGCGCACCCAGGCGCTCGTGCTCGTGCCCACCCGTGAACTCGCGGCACAGGTCGGTGAATCGATGCGCGAGATCGCGCGTTTCCTGGCCGAGCCGGTGAAGGTGTCCATCCTGTACGGCGGCGTCTCGATCAACCCGCAGATGATGGCCTTGCGGGGCGGCGCCGATGTGGTCGTCGCCACACCCGGACGCCTGCTCGACGTGGTCGCGCAGAACGCACTCAACCTGACCAGCGTGCGCTGCCTCGTGCTCGACGAAGCTGATCGGCTGCTCGAGGCCGGCTTTTCGGATGAGCTCCAACGCGTGCTTGCGCTGCTGCCAACGGCACGGCAGAACCTGCTGTTCTCGGCCACCTTCCCCGCTGCCGTGCAGGCTTTGGCAGATGGCCTGTTGCGCGACCCGGTCCGCGTCGACATCGCCCGCGAGCCGGAGGTGCCTGCCAGGATCGAAGAGCACGCGATCGAGGTCGACGCTGCGCGGCGAACGCCCCTGCTGCGCCACCTGATCGAAAAAGGCGCGTGGTCGCGCGCGCTGGTCTTCGTGGCAACCCGCTATGCCTGCGACCACGTGGCCGACAAGCTGTGCAAGGCCGGCATCCCGGCCGCGGCCTTCCATGGCGACGCGAGCCAGGGTGCGCGCACAAGGGTGCTCGCCGACTTCAAGGCCGGCCAGCTGCAGGTGCTGGTCGCCACCGACCTGGGCGCACGCGGCATTGACATCTCGCAATTGCCCGTCGTCGTGAACTACGACCTGCCGCGCTCGGCCACGGACTACGTGCACCGCATCGGCCGCACGGCGCGCGCCGGTGCCCAGGGGTTGGCGGTGAGTTTCATCGGGGCCCAGGACGAAGCGCATTTCCGCCTCATCGAGAAGCGGCAAAGCCGCCGAGTGCCGCGCGAACGGATCGAAGGCTATGAGCCGACTGAGACGGCAGTGCCCGGTGCGGCGACAGGGGGCGTCAAGGGCAAGAGGCCGAGCAAGAAAGACAAGCTCAGGGCCGCCGGGCTGCGCTGATCGAGCCGCTCGCGATGTGGTGCCTGGGACGGGCATCGAACCCGTACGCCCTCTTTCGAGAAGCGGCGGATTTTAAGTCCGCTGTGTCTACCGATTTCACCACCCAGGCGAGGCCCGAATCACCAGGCAGGGCGCGGATTATCGACGCGCGCCAAAGCCCCGTTCAGAAACTGACGCTGTAGCGCCGCCCCTTGAACGACAGCACGGCGCTCTTCAGGCGGATCTGCTCCAGCACCAGGTCGTTGGCCACCTTGTCGCCTTCCTTGAAGACTTGCCCGTTGAGGATGAGCATGCGGCTCGCCGGGTTCTTGGAATAGCTCGCGCCGCTGACCGAAAGCGTGGGCAACTGGCGACGGATGTCATCGGGAAGCTCGGAGATCGACGGCACCGGCGTTTCTTCATCACGAGGCGCAGCGGCCACCGCCTCGGCCGGTTTCGCGGTCGGCCTGGGGGCCGTGGCGACACGCGCCGGCGCAGGTGCCGGCGGCGCAACGGGCGCGCTCCGGCGTTCGACCGGCGGCGGCGGCATCACGGGTGCTGCCTGCGGTGGCGCTTCCGGTGCGGAGACAGGGGGCGGCTGAACCGTGACCGCTGGCGGGGGCAGCACCGGCGCTGCGGCCACCGCTGGCGCAACGGGCGCAGGCTCAGGCGTCGAGCGCCCGAGCATCAGCCAGGCCGCCATGCCCACCAGGGCCAGCGACAAGCCACCGACCGCCCACCACAAGGGCTGCACCGAACCGCTCGGGCTCTCGTCGCCGTCATCGGCCTCGGCCACGCCGGCCGCGATCTGCTTGCTGTGCAGGCTGGGCACGGCGCCGCGCTCCCGCTCGGAATCGGCCCTGCGCAGCGCATCAAGGATGTACGACATCGCCCGCCTTTCAGTTCGACGCCACGATGGGCAGCAGACGCGGCTCGTCCACGCCCGCGACACGGTTGAGGTGCATCAGCGTGATCGGCCCCACCCGCCCATCGGGTTTGAGGCCACGCGCCAGCTGGAAGTTGGCAATGCGCTCCTGCAACGCGGCATCCAGCGTGCCCGGTGTTGACGGCAGCGCTTCGCCCTGAGCACGCGCGACCTGCTGGGCCACCCAGTCCACGACCGGCCCGTTCTGGCCGATCGGCACCCGGCCGATGTAGGCCGGCGGTGTGCGCCACAAGGTCGCAAATTCGCCACGCCACGATTTCGCAAGCGCCGAGAGCAGCACCGTCTGGGTCGCCCCGCCGGCGCCACGCAGCGTTGCGCTGTCGGTGCCGAGGGACACCAGCTGCAGGTAGACCGGTTTGCCGGCGTCGTCATACACGGTCAGCACGCCCGGCCGATCGAGCGCCCGCAGCATCGCCAGCCCGCCATCGTCGCTCTTGAAGCACTGAAGTTGCTGGCGTGCAGCGGTGCCGCAGGGGTCGGTCTCGGCGAGCGGCACCTTCCACGCGGCGGCCAGCTCGCGGATGGCCTGGGTCTCGCTGCGCAGGCCGGCATCCAGGGCGAGCGTGGCGACCGCTTTCACCGCCGAGGCGGGCGTCGCCGGGCGTGAGGCCACGGGGGCAGCCACCGCGGCCTTGGACGGCACCGCCGATGCGGCCATGGCCGCGGCCGACCTGCTCGAGCCGTCGTCCCTCACCCAACTCACCAGGCCGAACAGCAACACACCCGCCAGCAAGCCCGCCACTGCGGCGTACACCGGCTTGCGGTTGAAGCCACTCACGGCGGCCGCGATCGGCCGCTCGGCCTCGCCGAAGACTTCAACCGCGGCGTGGTCGACCATTTCGCGGGTCACCCGCGAGCGCCCCTCGGCGTAGGCACCGAGCAACGAACGGTCGCACAGCAGGTTGATGCGGCGCGGCACGCCGCGGGACAACTCGTGGATGCGCTTTCGTGCCGCCCGGTCGAACGGCACCACCCCACTCAGGCCCGCCACGCCCAGGCGGTGCCGGATGTACTGCACCGTCTCGCTCTCGCTCAGCGCCTTCAGGTGGTAGCGGGCAATCACGCGCTGCGCGAGCTGCTCGAGTTCGGGCCGGGCCAGCATGTCGCGCAGCTCGGGCTGGCCGATGAGGATGATCTGCAACAGCTTGCGCTCGCTGGTCTCGAGGTTGGTCAGCAGGCGCAGCTGCTCCAGCACTTCGGACGAGAGGTTCTGTGCCTCGTCGATGATCAGCACGTTGTTCTGCCCGACCGCATGGGTCTTGAGCAGGAACTCGTTGATGGGGTCCAGGTATTCCTTGACGCTCTCGGTGCGGACGCGGTCCGCATCGAGCGGGATGCGGAATTCCTCGCAGACGGTGCGCAGCAGCTCGATGACCGTCAGCTTGGGGTTGAAGATGTAGGCGACGTTGCAGCGCTTCGGAATCTGCTCCAGGAAGCAGCGGCACACCGTGGTCTTGCCGGCGCCGATCTCGCCGGTGAGCAGCACGAAGCCCCCACCCCCGCGCAGCCCGTAAAGCAGGTGCGCCAGCGCCTCTCGGTGCCGCTCGCTCATGAAGAGGTAGCGCGGATCCGGGGCGATGGAGAACGGCTCCTGCCGCAGGCCGAAGAATTTGGCGTACATCGTGGCCGCGAGTCTATCGCCCACGATGGCCCTGCGGCCTTGAAGGATGCCCAGGGCTCAGGGGCGCTCCGTCCATTCGATCTGCGCCCCGAGTGCAGAGAGGTTCTCCACGAAGCGCGGGTGGGCTCGCCGGATGGGCGCGGCATGGCGGATCACCGAGCGGCCCTCGATGCTTGCCGCCACCATCAGCAAGGCGATGGCCACGCGGATGATGTAGGGGCTGTCCACCTCTGCCGGCGCAAGCGGGCGGCCGCCGAAGCTGATGGCACGGTGCGGATCGGAGAGGAACACATGCGCACCGAATTTCGACAGCTCGGAGGTCCAGCCCATCGCACCGTCGTAGACCTTGTTCCAGAACATCGCGCTGCCCTCGGCGCGCGCGCCCAAGGCCATGAAGATCGGAAGCAAGTCCACCGGCAGATAGGGCCACGGGGCGGCTTCGATCTTCTGCAGCATGTTCCGGGTGAAGGGCTCGGCCACCTTCAAGCCGCCCTGCACGCGCGCATGCGACCAGCCATCGCGGTGAGTCACGTGCACGCCGAATTTGGCGAGGCTGCGGTCGATGAGCGGGAAGTGTTCGGGCCGTGAGTTGCGCACCGTGACTTCGCCACCTGTGATGGCGCCCAGGGCGAGGAAGGTGGTCACCTCATGAAAGTCTTCAGCAAACCGGAACTCGGTGCCGCCGAGTGCGTCGACACCTTCGATCACAAGCCGCGACGTGCCGATGCCTTCGATGTGGGCTCCCAGACGGCACATGAACTCGCAGAATTCCTGTACATGCGGCTCGCAGGCGGCGTTGGTCAGCACCGAGCGCCCGCTGGCGAGTGCCGCGCACAACACGAAGTTTTCGGTGGTGGTGACGGAAGCGTAGTCGAGCCAGTGTTCGGCCGCACGCAACGGAGCGTCACAGCGCACGATGAAGGCATCGTCGCCCTGCTCGATGTGGGCGCCGAAGCAGCGCAGGGTCTCCACATGCGGATCGATCTCGCGCACCCCGAGCGTGCAGCCCTTCACCTCGGCTTCGATGCGCGCCTCGCCGAAGCGCGCGAGCAACGGCGGCACCAGCATGATGGAAGACCGCATCTCCAAGGGCAGGCGGTGTCGACGTGCATCGAACATGCTGTGCCGATGGTGCAGGCCGACGATGCCGCGCACCCAGTCGGCATGCACCTCGCTGCCGATGGACTCGAAGAACTGCAGGATCTTGCGAACGTCGGTGATGTCGGGCACGCCCCGCAAATGCACGGGCTGGCGAGTGAGCAGCGTCGCGCACAAGATGGGCAGCACCGCATTCTTGTTGGCCGACGGGTCGATCCGGCCCGTCAAGGGCGCGCCACCGTGGACGACGACATGGGAAGAGGAAGTCACAGTTTGGGCTCCGGTACGCCACCCGATGAGGCAGCTTGCTCGGAAGCTTCCGGCAGCCGTGGGAAGGCGCGATGAAGCCGCACGACCTTGTGTGAAGCCTCGGTGAACCGGCCGGCTCGTCTCGACTCCAAACGCTCAGGGCTCGTTCTCTTGCCGCTGCAGGCAAAACACGACAACATGCCGATCAACCGCTTCTCGCAGTCCATCCGATGAAGACTCTTCTACCTCTCTACTTCATGCTCGCGATCGGCAGCGCCGCGCACGCCGCCATGCCTGCCGATGGCGCCAAGGCCGCGGACAGTTGCGAAGCGGCTGTCACTGACACCATCAAGGAAATGCGTGGCCGCAACGCGAGCGACGTTCAGTTCAACAAGGAAAAGCGCGTGTTGTCGCCCACCACCGGTGAAGAAACCGACATCAAGGGCGCTGGCCGCTACCGCAACGCCGCTGGCGCCGCGACACCCTTCACCTACGGCTGCGCCTACAACGACAAGACGGGCGCCACCTCGGGCATCGTGTTTCGTGACGCCGCCGGCCCGCGTGCGAGCGAAGAAAAGGAGTGGCAACCGGACCTGCTCAGCGTGTCACCCGAAGCGTGTGAAACGGCCGTGGCCGCCACACTCAAGAGCAAACACCCGCGTGTGGGCCGCATCGCCTTCGGCTCCGACTCACGACAGCTCCGCCCTGCCCCTGGTGGGCGCGCCAGCCTGGAAGGCATTGGCGCGGTGCAACGTGCCCCGGGCATGAACCTTGTGCAGTTCAACTACCGCTGTGAGTTCGAGCCGGGCAACGGCAAGCTGGTCGCCGTGCAGGCGTTCGAATGACGGCCTGAATCACGCGCCATGGAAAGCAAAACGCCCCGGTGAACGGGGCGTTTTTCTGAGCTGCATGTCTGGAGGCGCGGGCCGGAGTCGAACCGACCTACACGGATTTGCAATCCGGTGCATAACCGCTTTGCTACCGCGCCGTTGACTGTGGCGGCCAAAGGCCTTTTGCCTTGGCAAAAAGGGAAGCCGAAGCTTCCCTTTTGAATTTGGAGCGGGATAAGAGGCTCGAACTCTCGACCTATACCTTGGCAAGGTATCGCTCTACCAACTGAGCTAATCCCGCAGGGGTTTCAATCGACTCAACTGCTCGAATCAACTGAAGCTGAAAGTATAAGGGAAAAATGCCCCGGCCTGCAAGACCGGGGCAACTTTCAACTCAGTGTTTCAGCGAATCGCCACTGACGGCGGGCGCATCAACCGGCTTCACGGTTTCCGCATCGACCTTCGGAGGATCTTCTTCTGACAGCGCTTGCGGCGCCGACTCGAGCGCAACCTCGAGCACTTGGTCGATCCACTTCACCGGCACGATCTCGAGATGGTTCTTCACGTTCTCGGGGATGTCCTGCAAGTCCTTGGTGTTCTCCTCCGGGATCAGCACCGTCTTGATGCCACCGCGGTGAGCTGCGAGGAGTTTTTCCTTCAGACCACCGATCGCCGTAACTTCACCACGCAACGTGATCTCGCCCGTCATCGCCACGTCGGCACGCACCGGGATGCCCGTCAACGCGGAAACAAAGGCCGTGGTCATCGCGATGCCGGCGCTCGGGCCGTCCTTTGGGGTGGCACCATCGGGCACGTGGATGTGGATGTCGCGCTTCTCGAAGAGTTCGTCCTTGATGCCGAGGCGGCGTGAACGGCTGCGCACGACAGAGCGTGCTGCTTCGACCGATTCCTTCATCACGTCGCCCAGCGAGCCGGTGCGAATGATGTTGCCCTTGCCAGGCATCACAGCGCTTTCGATCGTCAGCAGGTCACCACCGACTTCCGTCCACGCGAGACCGACCACCTGGCCGACCTGGTTCGCGTTTTCAGCGCGGCCATAAGTGAACTTGCGCACACCGAGGAAGTCGTTGAGGTTTTCCTCGGTCACCACCACCTGACCGGTGTAGGTCTTGAGTTGCAGACCCTTGACCACCTTGCGGCAGATCTTCGACACCTCGCGTTCGAGCGAACGCACGCCGGCTTCACGTGTGTAGTAGCGGATGATCCCGCGCACCGCCGATTCGGTGACGTCGAGTTCTTCGTCCTTCACGCCGTTGTTCTGGCGCTGCTTGGGCAGCAGGTAGCGCGTCGCGATGTTGACCTTCTCGTCCTCGGTGTAGCCCGAGAGGCGGATCACTTCCATCCGGTCCAGCAGGGCCGGCGGAATGTTCATCGAGTTCGAGGTGGCGATGAACATCACGTCGCTCAAGTCGAAGTCGACCTCGACGTAGTGGTCGCTGAAGGTGTGGTTCTGCTCGGGGTCGAGCACTTCCAGCAGCGCCGACGACGGGTCGCCACGGAAATCCATTCCCAGCTTGTCGATCTCGTCGAGCAGGAACAGCGGATTGCGCGTGCCGACCTTCGAGAGGCTCTGCAGCACCTTGCCCGGCATCGATCCGATGTAGGTGCGGCGGTGGCCGCGGATCTCGGCCTCGTCCCGCATGCCGCCCAGCGCCATGCGGACGAACTTGCGCCCAGTAGCGCGCGCCACGCTCTGACCGAGCGAGGTCTTGCCCACGCCAGGAGGGCCGACCAGACACAGGATGGGCGCCTTGACCTTGTCGACTCGCTGTTGCACCGCGAGGTACTCGAGGATGCGGTCCTTGACCTTCTCGAGGCCGTAGTGGTCCTCGTTCAGCACTTCCTCGGCATGCGAAAGGTCGTGCTTGATCTTGGTCTTCTTGGTCCAGGGCAGGTTGATCAGCGTGTCAATGTAGTTGCGCACAACGGTCGCTTCGGCCGACATGGGCGACATCAGCTTGAGCTTCTTCAGCTCGGCATCGACCTTCTTGCGCGCCTCCTTCGGCATCTTCGCGGCGATGATCTTCTTTTCCAGCTCCTCCATGTCGGCGCCTTCTTCGCCGTCACCGAGTTCCTTCTGGATCGCCTTGACCTGCTCGTTCAGGTAGTACTCGCGCTGGCTCTTCTCCATCTGGCGCTTCACGCGACCACGGATGCGCTTCTCCACCTGGAGGATGTCGACTTCGTGCTCGAGTTGCTCGAGCAGTTTCTCCAGCCGCTTGTCCACGGCGAAGAGATCGAGCACCGACTGCTTGTTTTCCAGCTTCAGCGGCAGGTGCGCCGCAATCGTGTCGGCCAGGCGGCCGGCATCATCGATGCCCGCGATGGAGGTCAGGATCTCCGGCGGAATCTTCTTGTTGAGCTTGACGTACTGGTCGAACTGCTGCGTCACCGCGCGGCGCAGGGCTTCGACCTCGGGCTTGGAGTCGGTCTCCGGCGGCACCGGGGTCACTTCGGCCACGAAGTGCTCACCGTTGTCGCTGATGCTGTGGGTGTTGGCGCGCTGGATGCCTTCGACCAGCACCTTCACCGTGCCATCGGGTAGTTTCAGCATCTGCAGGATGCTGGAGACGCAACCCACCTCGAACATGTCGTCGGGCTTGGGCTCGTCCTTGCCGGCGGCGCGTTGCGCAACCAGCATGATCTGACGACCCGCTTCCATCGCCGCTTCCAGCGCCTTGATGGACTTCGGCCGACCCACGAACAGCGGGATCACCATGTGTGGGAAGACCACCACATCCCGCAGCGGAAGCAGCGGCATGGTGATGGGCTCAGCGGGCAAAACAGGATGTCCGGACATAGGAACCTCTCTTTCTCAGGCCCACATAGGGCTCGAGGGATCAATTGCAAGACACCTGCCCGATAGGCGCAGGCTATTCAGGGTCCTCAGTCTCAGAGGCGCGTCAGGCACTGGCTTTAGCCTGTTCTCGATACACCAAGAGGGGCTTGGCGTTCTCTTCGATGGTGTGCTCGTCGAGCACCACCTTGGCCACGCCGTCCAGCGTGGGCAACTCGAACATCGTGTCGATCAAGGAGAGCTCCATGATCGAGCGCAGGCCGCGGGCGCCGGTCTTGCGGGCCAGGGCTTTCTTGGAAATGGCGCTCAGAGCAGACGGGCGGATCTCGAGTTCGACGCCGTCCATCGCGAAAAGCTTCTGGTATTGCTTGACGAGCGCGTTCTTCGGCTCGGTCAGGATCTGCACAAGGGCGTCTTCGGTCAGCTCACCCAGGGTCGCAACGACCGGCAGGCGGCCCACCAGTTCGGGAATCAGGCCGAACTTGATCAAGTCTTCAGGCTCGACCTCGCGGAACACCTCGGAAACACGCTTCTCGCTCTTTGAATGCACCGTGGCACCGAAGCCGATGCCCGACTTCTCGGATCGGTTCTGGATGACCTTCTCGAGCCCGTCGAAGGCCCCGCCGCAGATGAACAGGATGTTGGTCGTGTCGATCTGCAGGAAATCCTGGTTCGGGTGCTTGCGGCCACCCTGCGGCGGCACAGACGCCATGGTGCCTTCCACAAGCTTGAGCAGGGCCTGCTGCACGCCCTCGCCCGACACGTCGCGGGTGATGGACGGGTTGTCGGCCTTGCGCGAGATCTTGTCGATCTCGTCGATGTAGACGATGCCACGCTGGGCCTTGTCGACGTCGTAGTTGCAGTTCTGCAGCAGCTTCTGGATGATGTTCTCGACGTCTTCACCCACGTAGCCGGCTTCGGTGAGCGTGGTGGCGTCGGCGATCACGAAGGGCACGTTGAGCAGGCGAGCCAGCGTCTGCGCAAGCAGCGTCTTGCCCGAGCCCGTCGGGCCGATCAGGAGGATGTTGCTCTTGGCCAGCTCCACGTCGTCCTTCGACGTGGCCATGTGCTTGAGGCGCTTGTAGTGGTTGTAGACCGCAACCGACAGCGTGCGCTTGGCCGTGTCCTGCCCGATCACATATTGGTCCAGGCTGGCCTTGATGTCGGCCGGAACCGGCAAATCAGACTTGGCGGCGCGGGCTTCCGGCGTATCCGCCGGCACCTCGTCGCGAATGATGTCGTTGCACAGCTCGATGCACTCGTCGCAGATGAACACCGACGGACCGGCGATCAGCTTCTTCACCTCATGCTGGCTCTTGCCGCAGAAGGAGCAGTACAGGACTTTCTCGCTGGAGGAGCCTTTTTTCTCGGCCATTTAGGTGGGTCGCACGAGCGCTTGATAGAGGGAGTCGGTTCAATGATAGAGCAAAAGAAAACGGGGCCTTGATCGCAAAAAAGGCCCCGTTTCAGTCGCAGTTACGGGCCTTGGCCCCTGTCCGTTTGCCTCAGCTGGCAGACGGACCGGCACGCTTGTTGAGCACCTGGTCGATCAGGCCGTAGTTCTTGGCCTCTTCCGGGTCCATGAAGAAGTCGCGCTCCATGTCGGCGCGGATCTTCTCGATCGGCTGTCCGGTGCGCTCGGCGTAGACCTTGTTGAGTTGCTCGCGGGTCTTGAGGATCTCGCGGGCATGGATCTCGATGTCGGTGGCCTGGCCCTGAGCACCGCCCGAGGGCTGGTGGATCATGACGCGGGCATTCGGCAGCGCAAAACGCTTGCCCTTGGCACCGGCCATCAGCAGAAACGAACCCATGCTGGCTGCCATGCCCACGCACATGGTCGACACATCGGGCTTGATGAATTCCATCGTGTCGAAGATCGCCATGCCGGCCGTCACGGAGCCGCCCGGCGAGTTGATGTAGAAGTGGATGTCCTTGTCGGGGTTTTCGCTCTCGAGGAAGAGCAACTGCGCGACGACCAGGCTCGCGGTCTGGTCGTTCACCGGGCCGACCAGGAACACGATGCGCTCGCGCAACAGGCGGCTGTAGATGTCATAGGCGCGCTCGCCGCGGCCCGACTGTTCGATGACCATGGGCACCATGCCCAAACCCAGAGTGTCCAGCGCGCTCATGCCGTTGCGTCCTTCAGAAGTGATGCCTACAGGTTGGGCTTGATTATGTCGCGTCAAGAGAGGCGACACAGAAAAGTGATCGATGGAAAAACAAAGGGCGCCCCGCCGTGCCGGCTGGCGCCCTTTCCTCGCCGATCGCGGTCGATCAGCCGGCCATCAGCTCGTCGAACGGCACGACCTTGTCGGTGACCTTGGCCCTGCTGAGCACGAACTCCGTGACGTTGTTCTCGATGACCACGCCTTCCACTTCGGCCATGCGCTCACGGTCGCTGAGGTACCAGCGAACGACTTCCGCCGGCTTCTCGTAGCTCTGCGCCATTTCCTCGATGTGGGCCTGCAGCTGCTCGGGCTTGGCCTGCAGGTTGTTGGCACGCACGAGTTCGGCGACAACCAGGCCCAGGCGCACACGACGCTCGGCCTGCGGCTTGAAGATTTCTTCCGGGATCGGGGCCTTGTCGGCGTCCTTGATGCCGCGCTTCTTCAGGTCGGCACGGGCCGACTCGATCATGCGGGCGGTCTCGTTGGCCACCAGTGCGGTCGGCAGGTCGAGCTCGGCGGTCTTGGCCACGGCGTCCATCACGGCGGCCTTGTTGCGGGCCAGCACGCGGAACTTCACTTCACGCTCGAGGTTCTTCTTGATGTCGGCGCGCAACGAAGCCACGGTGCCGTCGGCAATGCCCAGGCTCTTGGCCAGCGCTTCATTCACTTCGGGCAGGTTCTGCGACTCGATCTTGCTCAAAGTGACGAGGAAGTCGGCTTCCTTGCCGGCCACGTCCTTGCCCTGGTAGTCCTCGGGGAACTGCAGCGGGAAGGTCTTCGATTCGCCGGCCTTCATGCCGCGCACGGCCTTTTCGAACTGCTCCAGCATCTGGCCTTCGCCGATGATGAACTGGAAACCCTCGGCCTTGCCGCCGTCGAAGGGCACGCCGTCGATCTTGCCTTCGAAATCGATGGTCACACGGTCGCCTTCACCGGCAGCGTCGCCCTGGGCGCGTTGGGCGAAGGTGCGGCGCTGCTTGCGCAGGATGTCGAGGGTCTTGTCGATGGCAGCGTCGGTCACTTCAGCGCTCACGCGCTCGACTTCGGCGGTGGAGATGTCGCCCAGCTTCACTTCGGGGTAGACCTCGAAGGTCGCGTCGAAAGCGACCTGGCCCTCGGGCGGGTTTTCCTTCTCGGTGATGCGCGGCGCGCCGGCGACGCGCAGCTTGGCTTCGTTGGTGGCCTGCTCGAAAGCCTGGCCGACCTTGTCGTTCATCACCTCGTAGTGGACCGAGTAGCCATAGCGTTGGGTCACCACGCTCATCGGCACCTTGCCGGGGCGGAACCCGTCGGCCTTGACCGTGCGGGCCAGGCGCTTCAGGCGCGACTGCACCTCGTTGTTGATGGTGTCGGCCGGCAGCGTCAGCGTGATGCGGCGTTCGAGCTTTTCGAGGGTTTCAACAGTGACAGCCATGATGTGTACGGACTCTCTGGTTTGGATAAGGCTGGTGCGCGGGGCGGGACTCGAACCCGCACACCATTGCTGGCGTCAGGACCTAAACCTGGTGCGTCTACCAATTTCGCCACCCGCGCGGGTGCCTGAAAAGTGCTTCGGGGTCGCTGTACCGAGTACCTGCGACCCCGTCACACTGATCCGGCCGAATTCGGGGACCGCGGATTTTAGCCGCTTGTGGCGAGCCTTCCGCCCTCTTCCTGCTTACTCTGTTCCTGCCCCGCAGGTTTGACGCGGAACCAGGCCGCATACATGGCGGGCAAGGCCAGCAGCGTGAGTGCCGTCGCGACGATCAGGCCGCCCATGATGGCCACCGCCATCGGGCCCCAGAAGACGCTGCGCGACAGCGGGATCATCGCCAGCACGGCCGCCGCGGCCGTCAGGATGATCGGGCGGAAGCGCCGCACCGAGGCTTCGACTACTGCGTCCCAGGTCGGCACGCCGCGGGCGCGGTCCTGCTCGATCTGGTCGATGAGGATCACCGAGTTGCGCATGATCATCCCCATCAGCGCGATCACGCCGAGCAGCGCCACGAACCCGAACGGCCGATTCAGCAGCAGCAGCGCCGCTGCCACACCAGCGATGCCCAGCGGCCCGGTCAGGAACACCAGCATCGCGCGGCTGAAGCTCTGCAGCTGGAGCATGAGCAGCGTGAACATGATGAAGAGCATCAGAGGCGCACCGACCGCGATCGAGCCCTGGCCCTTGCTGCTTTCCTCCACCGCACCGGCCACTTCCACGCGGTAGCCTGCGGGCATCTTGGCGCGGATGGGCGCGAACAGCGGGTCGAGCTGTGCCGTCACCGTCGCCCCCTGCAGGCCTTCGACGATGTCGCCCTGGACCGTCGCAGCGTAGTCGCGGTTCTCGCGCCACAGCACGCCCGGTTCCCACACGAAGTTCGCCTTGGCGATCTGCCCCAGCGGGATGCTGCGGCCGGTGGTCGTGGGCACGTAGGCATTGGCCAGGTCGGTGATCGCCTTGCGCTCTTCCAACGGCTGGCGCAACACGATGTCGATCAGCTTGTCGCCATCGCGGTACTGGCCGACGGTCGTGCCGCTGTTGAGCGTGCGCGCCGCCTGCGCGATGGCCTGGCTGGAAACACCCAGCGCCCGTGCCTTGTCCTGGTCGACTTCCAGGCGCAATACCTTGACCGACTCGTTCCAGTTGTCGTTCACGCCGCGCATGTTGGGGTTCTTCAACATGATCGCCTTCACCTCATCGGCATAGGCGCGCACCTGGGCCGGGTCCGGCCCGACGACGCGGAACTGCACCGGGTAAGGCACCGGCGGCCCGTTGGGCAGCAGCTTGGGCCGCGCCCGCACTTCGGGGAATTCGGTCGCGAGCAGCTCGGGCAGCTCGTGGCGCAGCTTCTCGCGTGCAGCCAGGTCCTTCGGCAGCAGCACGATCTGGCTGACGTTGGTCTGCGGGAAGATCTGGTCGAGCACCAGCGCGAAGCGCGGCACGCCGCTGCCCACCCAGGTGGTCACGTGGTCCACGCCTTCCAGCTTCATCAGGCGCGCTTCCACTTTCTTCGTGATCGCTTCGTTGGCGCTGTACGACGAACCTTCCGGCAGCCACAGGTCGACCAGCAGTTCGAGCCGGTTCGAATCGGGGAAGAACTGGTTCTGCACCTTACTCATGCCAACAACCCCGAGCCCCAAGGTGCCGACGGTCAGGCCGATGGTGATCCAGCGGTGCTTCACGCACCAGTCGACCAGCGAACGGAAGCGTGTGTAGAACGGCGTGTCGAAAAGCTCGTGCGGCTGGTCGCTGTCGGCATGCGGCTTGGTCTTGAGCAGCAGCGTGCCGAGATACGGCACGAAGTAGACCGAGACGAACCACGAGATGAGCAGCGCCGCGGCCGTCACCGCGAAGATCGCGAAGGTGTATTCACCAACCGTCGATTTCGCCAAGCCGATCGGCAGGAAGCCGACCGCGGTGATCAGCGTGCCGGTCAGCATCGGCATCGCCGTCGCGTCATACGCGAAGGTCGCAGCACGGGCCTTGTCGTAGCCCTCTTCCAGCTTGCGCACCATCATCTCGACCGCAATGATCGCGTCGTCGACCAAGAGGCCGAGCGCAATGATCAGCGAGCCGAGGGAGATCTTGTGCAGGCCCACGCCCCAATAGAACATGGTCACGAAGGTGATGGCCAGCACGAGCGGGATGGTGATGCCGACCACCAGGCCCGGGCGCCAGTCGAGGCGCAAGGGCTTGAAGTGCAGGCCCAGGCTGACGAAGCTCACCGCCAGCACGATCACCACCGCCTCGATCAGCACGCCGACGAACTCGTTCACCGAACGCGCGACCACCGTCGACTGGTTCTGGAACTGGTGCATCGTGATGCCCGCCGGCAGGTCGTCGCGGATGGCGTCGGTCGCCTTCTTGAGCGACTGGCCCATCTCGATGATGTCGCCGCCCTTGGCCATCGAGATGCCGAGCGCGATCACCTCCTTGCCCTGGTGGCGCACCTTCACCTGCGGCGGGTCGACGTAGGCCCGCTTCACATCGGCGATGTCACCAAGCTTGAAACTGGCCCCGTTGGCGCGGATGGCAAAGTTCTTCAGTTGCTCGACCGAGTTGAACTGCCCGCCCACGCGCACCTGCACGTAGTCGCTCGGCGAGTTGATGACGCCGGCCGACTCGACTGCGTTCTGCTGTCCCAGCTGCGCAAGCACGGCATTGAAGTCGATGCCCAGCTGCGCCAGGCGCTTCTGCGAGATCTCGATGAAGATCTTCTCGTCTTGCGCGCCGAAGACCTCGACCTTGTTGACGTCTTTCACCTTGAGCAGGCGTTGGCGCACCTGGTCGGCGTGCTCCTTCAGCTCGTCATAGGTGAAGCCGTCGCTCGAGAGCGCATAGATCGAGCCGTACACATCGCCGAACTCGTCGTTGAAGAACGGCCCGGCCACACCGCCCGGCAAGGTGCCGCGCATGTCGCCCACCTTCTTGCGCACCGTGTACCAGATCTGCTGCACGTCCTTGGGCGGCGTCGAGTCCTTCAGCTGGAAGATGATCAGCGTCTCGCCCGGCTTGGAGTAGCTGCGGATCTTGTCGGCGTAAGGCACCTCCTGCAGCGTCTTCTCGAGCTTGTCGGTCACCTGCTCGGCGACCTGCTGCGCCGTGGCGCCCGGCCAGTAGGCCCGCACGACCATCGCGCGGAAGGTGAACGGCGGGTCCTCGTCCTGCCCCAGCTGGAAGTAGGCCGCGGCGCCGAGCACCATCAGCACCACGAGCAGATAACGCGTCAGCGCCGGGTGCTCCAGCGCCCACTTTGAAATGTTGAACCGCGCCGCGCGCACGGCGGGAGATGCATCGCTCACACCGGCCTCGCTTTACTTCACGGCCACGGAGGTGCCGACGTTCGCCGCCGCCGTGGCAGGCGCGGTCGGGTCGACGTAGAACTTCACCTGCTGGCCCGGGTTGAGCACGTGCACGCCGGCCGTCACGACGACGTCGCCGGCGCTCACGCCACCGGTGATCACTGCCTCGTTGCCCTCGGCACCGGCGAGCTGCACCGGCTTGGACGACACCGTCATCGTCGCCTTGTCGACCACCCACACGCTCGTCTGCCCCTGCGACTCACGCAGCGCCGACAGCGGCAGCTTGGTCACGCCGGCCTGGCGTGGCAGCTCGGCCACGATGGTCGCGGTCTGGCCCAGGCGCACCGCGGCGGTGGCAGGCGTCTGGCCCAGGTCGGCCTTGACCGCGAAGGTGCGGGTCACCGGGTCGGCCGCAGCGGCGATCTCGCGGATCTGCGTCGGGAAGGTCTCGGTCGAGCCCCAGAGCCTGGCCTTCAGCCGCGACGGTTGTGCGGCCAGGCTCTTCAACAGGCCGACCTTGTCTTCCGGGACGTTGAACACCACGTCCCGCGGGCCGTCATGGGCCAGGCGCACGACGGGCGCACCAGCGGCCACCACCATGCCCGGCTCCGCATCGACACCGGTGATCACGCCGTTGGCATCGGCCACGAGCGTGGTGTATCCGGCCTGGTTGCCCTGCACGCTGGCCTGGGCACGGGCCTGGTCGAACTGGGCCTGGGCGGCCTTGAGCGCCGTCTCTCGACGCTCCAGCTCGGCTGAGCTGATGAAGCCCTGGTCGCGCAGCTCCTTGAAGCGCTTGAAATCGGCCTGGCTCTGGTCGAGGTTGGCTTGCGCCGCGACGAGCGACGCCTGCGCGGCCGCCTGGCCGAGCTTCAGGTCTTGCGGATCGAGCTGCGCCAGCACCTGGCCGACCTTGACGGAGTCGCCCACGTTGACGACACGGCGCACCACCTTCCCGCCGACGCGGAAGCCCAGGCGCGACTCCGTACGAGCACGGACCTCGGCCGCGTACTCATAGGTGCCGCCGGCGCTGTCGGTCGAAATGGTCGTCGTGCGCACTGCCCGGACCGGCTCCGAGAGCGGTTCGGCCTTGGTGCAAGCCGCCAGAACGGCCACGCTGAGCAACGGAACGAGCAGGGTAGGACGCATGAGAGCCTCGACTGGATCGGGTTTACGCAACTGACTGACTGGTCAGTAATGTATTCAGGCAAACCCTGCCCTGTCAAATGACTTTTGCGCAACTGGCGCGCGCGTTGCGGCAAATGTCGCCATCGGCACGGGCACCGCTCACAGCGACAATGCGCGCCTCTCATGAGCATCGATCACTACGAAAACTTCCCGGTCGCTTCGGTGCTGTGCCCGCCTGCGCTGCGCCCGGCCGTGGCCGCGATCTACTGGTTTGCACGCACGGCAGACGACATCGCCGACGAAGGAGAGGCCTCTCCCGAGGACCGGGGCGCCGAGCTGCAGGCCTACCGGGCAGAACTGCGGGCCGTGGCCCGCGGCACCGCACCAGCGCCTCGCTGGGCCGATGTGTTCACGCCGCTCCAACGCGCGCTCGACCAGCACCAGCTGCCGCTGGACCTGCTTGAAGACCTGATCTCCGCCTTCGAACAAGACGTCCGCCAGCACCAGTACGCGGACCGCGCAGGCGTGCTCGATTACTGCCGCCGCTCGGCCAACCCCGTGGGCCGCCTGCTGCTGCACCTCTACGGCATCCGCGATGCGCGCTCGCTTCAGCAGTCCGATGCCGTCTGCAGTGCCCTGCAGCTCATCAACTTCTGGCAGGACCTGAGCATCGACACCACCCGCGGCCGCGCCTACATCCCGATGGCCGATCTCTCACGCCACGGCATCCGGCTCAGCGCATTCCTCGCACGCGAAGACTCGCCATCGATGCGCGCCCTCGTGGCCGAGATGGTGGCCTGGGCCCGGAGCATGATGCTCGAAGGCGCCCCGCTCGTGCACACCATTCCCGGCCGCGCCGGCTGGGAGCTGCGCCTCGTCGTGCAAGGGGGCCTGCGCATCCTGGAGAAGATCGAGCACCTGCAGCACGACACGCTGCACACCCGACCCACGCTGCGCTGGTACGACGCGCCCTTGCTGCTCTGGCGTGCGCTTCGCATGAAGCCGCGTACCACCGCGTCGCTGCGGGAGGCCCGCCCATGACGCCCGAGCAATACGTGCAGGAGAAGGCCGCGGCCAGCGGGTCGAGCTTCTACTACGCCTTTCTCTTCCTCCCGCCGCCGCGCCGTGCGGCCATCACGGCCTTCTATGCCTTCTGCCGCGAGGTAGACGATGTCGTCGACGAAGTGCACGACCCCGGCGTCGCCGCCACCAAGCTCGCGTGGTGGCGCAAGGAGGTGGCAAGCAGCTTCGGCGGCCAGCCGAGCCACCCTGCGATGAAGGCGCTGATGCCGCACATCGCCGACTACGACATCCGCGCCGAGCACCTCATCGCCGTGATCGAGGGTTGCCAGATGGACCTGGAGCAGTCGCGCTATCTCGACTTCCCTGGCCTCGAGCGCTACTGCCACCTGGTGGCCGGCGTGGTGGGCGAAGTGGCCTCTGGCATCTTCGGCCGCACCGAGGCCTCGACCGTGCAGTACGCGCACAAGCTCGGGCTGGCGATGCAGCTCACCAACATCATCCGCGACGTGGGCGACGACGCGCGGCGTGGCCGCGTCTACCTGCCGGTGTCGGAACTGCAGCGCTTCGACGTGAAGGCCCACGAGGTGCTGAACCGCGGCTACAGCGAGCGTTTCACCGCACTGATGAAATTCCAGGCCGAGCGTGCGCACCGCATTTATGACGAGGCGCTCGCGCTGCTGCCCGAGGCCGACCGCAAGACGCAGAAGCCGGGGCTGATGATGGCCAACATCTACCGCACGCTGCTGCGCGAGATCGAGGCCGGCGGCTTCCAGGTGCTGCACCAGCGCATCTCGCTCACGCCCGTGCGCAAGCTGTGGATCGCGGCGCGCACGAACTGGCGAGGCCGTTGATGGCCGCTGCACGGCGGGTGGCCGTCGTCGGGGGCGGCTGGGCGGGTCTCGCGGCAGCGGTCGAAGCCACACGGCGCGGCCAGCACGTCGCGCTCTACGAGATGGCGCCTCAGCTTGGGGGCCGTGCGCGCGCCGTCGACTTCGGCGATGCCCTGCTCGACAACGGCCAGCACATCCTGATCGGCGCGTATTCGCAGACCTTGTCGCTGATGCGATTCGTCGGCGTCGACCTCGACCAAGCGCTGCTGCGCACGCCGCTGAAGGTCACCTACCCCGATGGTGCCGGCCTGCAGCTGCAACCGGGGTCGCCACTCGTCACTTTCGCGGCCGCGGTGCTGCGCTACCCCGGGTGGGGTTGGCGGGAGAAGCGGGCGATGCTGACGGCCTCGACGGCGTGGGCCCTGAAGCGCTTTCGCTGCGATGCTTCGCTCACGGTGTCGCAGCTGACCGCCCGGCTTCCGCCCAAGGTGCGCGATGAGCTGCTGGACCCGCTGTGCGTGGCGGCGCTGAACACGCCGGCGCCTCAGGCCAGCGCCGCCGTCTTCCTGCGCGTGCTGAAGGATGCGCTCTTCTCCGGCCCCGGCTCGGCCGACCTGCTGCTGCCGCGACAGCGCCTCAGCGAGCTCTGGCCCGCGCCTGCGGCGCGCTGGCTCAAGGCATCCGGTGCGACGGTGCACCTGTCGAGGCGGGTCGAGCGTCTCGCGGCAGCTCAAGATGGCTGGCAACTCGATGGCGAGACCTTCGATGCCGTCGTGCTCGCCTGCACTGCCAATGAAGCCGCACGCTTGACGGCCACGATCGCCCCCACCTGGTCGGCACAAGCCGCCGAGTTGCGCTACGAGCCCATCGTCACGGTCTACGCGCAGCAATCTGCCCCGCAACGACTGCCACAACCGATGATGGCGCTGCGCAGCGACGACGGGCATCCCGCGCAATTCGCCTTCGATCTCGGCGCGCTGGGGGGGCCGGCTGGGGTCATCGCCCTCGTGGTCAGCGGTGCGGCCGAGTGGGTCGCGCGCGGGATGAGTGCCGTCGAAGAGGCCACCTTGCGGCAAGCGCATGCCGCTTTCGGTGGGCCACCCCTGCAGCGGCTGCGCACCACCACGGAAAAGCGCGCGACCTTCCTCTGCACGCCCGGGCTGCGCCGGCCGGCCCAGCACATTGCAGCAGGGCTGCTCGCCGCCGGCGACTACGTCGAGGGCCCCTACCCGGCCACGCTCGAAGGCGCCACCCGCTCGGGGCGCGCTGCCGGCATGGTCGTCTGATTTTCGCGATGCAAAACGAGCATGAATCGGGGGAGAATGCCCGCATGAAAAGCAAAGAGGATCAAAAACCGGCGATCCAGGTGTTGGAACGCATGTTTGCCCTGCTGGACCTGCTGGCCTCGCACCAGGACCCGGTCTCCTTGAAACTCATCAGCGAGCAGACCGGCCTCCACCCCTCCACCGCCCACCGAATCCTGAACGATCTGACCGTCGGCCGCTATGTCGACCGTCCCGAGGCAGGGAGCTACCGCCTCGGCATGCGCCTGCTGGAGCTGGGCAACCTCGTGAAGGCTCGACTCGACGTGCGCGACGCCGCCCTCGGCCCCATGCGTGAGCTGCACAAGCTGACGCACCAGCCGGTGAACCTGTCGGTGCGACAGGGCGATGAGATCGTCTACATCGAGCGCACCTACAGCGAACGCTCGGGCATGCAGGTGGTCCGCGCGGTCGGCGGCCGTGCCCCGCTGCATCTCACCTCTGTCGGCAAGCTCTTCCTCGCGCACGACGACCCGCAGCGGGTGCGTGCCTATGCCACGCGCACCGGCCTGGCCGGCCACACGCGCAACAGCATCACCGACGTCAACAACCTGGAGCGCGAGCTCTCCAAGGTGCTGCAATACGGCACCGCGCGCGACGATGAAGAGCTGGAGCTGGGCGTGCGCTGCATGGCCGCCGGCATCCTGGATGACCAGGGCAAGCTCGTGGCGGGCCTGTCGATCTCGGCGCCCGCCGACCGGTTGGAAGAGGCCTGGCTGGAGAGATTGAAGTCCACTGCCCTGCAGATCTCTTCGGCACTCGGGCACCGCGCCTGATCGATGCCCCAAAGCAAAGGGCCTGGCAGTGCCAGGCCCTTTGCGTTTGAACGGGGCGGAACTCAGGAGGTGAGCTTCGGCATTTCCATGATCTCGCGGGCCTTCTCTTCCGCGGCCTCGGGCAGCACGACAGCCGCAGGGGCCACCACCGGCGCAGCGGGCAGCAGCGGAGCGATCGGTGGCACGATCGAAGGCACCAGGGCAGGGGCACGCACGGGCGTCGGAGCGGCCGCGCTGATGTGCTCGTTGACCCACTTGCGCACGCGCTCGGCATCGCCGATGCGCGAATACTTGCCGGCCGAATCAAGGAACACCATGATCAGCTGGCGGCCGGCCAGCTTCGCCTGCATCACCAGGCAACGACCGGCTTCGGAGATGTAGCCCGTCTTCTGCAGGCCGATCTCCCACTCGGGGTCACGCACCAGGCCATTGGTGTTGCGGAACTGCAGGTGGCGCTGGCCGACGGCCACCTGGTGCTCAGGCGACACCGACAGTTCGCGGATCACGGGGTAGCGGTAGGCCGCCTTGACCAAGGTCGCGAGGTCACGGGCGCTCGACTGGTTGCGGCTGGACAGGCCGGTCGGCTCCACATAGCGCGTGGCCGGCATGCCGAGCTCGATGGCCTTGCGGTTCATGGCCGCGACGAACGCGTCGAGCCCGCCGGGGTAGTGGCGGCCCAGGGCGTGGGCGGCGCGGTTCTCGGAAGACATCAGCGCGAGATGCATCATCTCGCCGCGCGTCAGCTGCGTGCCGACCTTCAGGCGCGAGTGGCTGCCCTTCTCGGTGTCGACGTCGTCCTGCGAGATCGTCAGCACCTCGTCCATCGGCAGGCGGGCCTCGGCCACCACCAGCGCGGTCATCAGCTTGGTCAGCGACGCGATGGGCAACACGGCCTGCGGGTTCTTGCTGAAGAGGACCTCATTGGTGTCCTGGTCCATCACCAGGGCCACGCTGGACTTCAGGTCGAGCGGGTCTTCCGCCGAGTGCAGGCCATAGATCTGGCCGAACGAAGGACGGGCAGGAACGACCACACGGTGGCGCAGGCTGGTGCGCTTGACGTTGGCGCGCACCACCACGGTCTTGGACTTGATCGGAGCCTTGGAAACCGCCACGGCGCGCTTCTTGGCAGGCTTGGCTGCCGCGCCCGCTGACAGGGGCACAGCGGCGGCAATCACCACGGCAATCAGGCCACGCAGCAGAGACGACGCCGATCTGGAAGTGAAACGCACCACGACAACTACCCTTTCACGCTCGGTCGCCCGAGTGTAGGCCACCAGAAAAAACCTCGCAAGATCAAAAACTTGCGCGTTTTTCCTAAAGTCGGCCTCTAGGTGTTGTCAGGTGTGTGACATTTATCACCCCTGCGCCGCAACGCGCTCGTTCTTGCTGTGCAGCTTGTTCAAGGCCGAGAGATAGGCCTTGGCCGACGCGACGACGATGTCAGGATCAGACCCCACACCGTTGACGACGCGCCCGCCGTGTTGAAGCCGCACAGTGACCTCGCCCTGGGATTCTGTGCTGCCCGAGGTGATGGCATTCACCGAATAAAGGAGCATTTCTGCCCCGCTTTTCACCTGCGTCTCGATCGCCTTGAGGCTGGCGTCGACCGGGCCGTTGCCGTCGCTCTCGGCGTGCAGTTCCTGGTCACCCGCCGCGAAGGCAACCTTCGCGTGCGGCCGTTCGCCTGTCTCGGAGCGCTGCGACAGCGCGAGCAGGCGGTAGTGCTCGTGCTCGGCGGTCACCGACTCGTCCATCACGAGCGCGAGGATGTCCTCGTCGAAGATGTCACTCTTGCGGTCGGCCAGCTCCTTGAACTTGGCGAAGGCTGCATTGATCTCGGCTTCGGACTCCATCTCGATGCCCAGCTCGTGCAGGCGCTGCTTGAAGGCGTTCCGACCCGAGAGCTTGCCCAGCACGATCTTGTTGGCCGTCCAGCCCACGTCTTCGGCGCGCATGATCTCGTAGGTGTCGCGCGCCTTGAGCACGCCGTCCTGGTGGATGCCGGAGGCGTGCGCGAAGGCGTTGGCGCCGACCACGGCCTTGTTGGGCTGCACGACGAAGCCGGTGGTCTGCGAGACCAGGCGTGAGGCGGCAACGATCTGCGAGGTGTCGATGTCGAGTGAAAGGCCGAAGTAGTCTTTCCGCGTGCGCACCGACATAACGACCTCTTCCAGCGCGCAGTTGCCGGCACGCTCACCCAGGCCGTTGATCGTGCACTCGATCTGGCGTGCGCCGCCGATCTTCACCCCCGCCAGCGAGTTGGCCACCGCCATGCCCAGGTCGTTGTGGCAGTGCACTGACCAGATCGCCCTGTCGGAATTGGGGATGCGCTTGCGCAGGTCGAGGATGAAGTTGCCGTAGAGCTCGGGGATCGCATAGCCCACGGTGTCGGGGATGTTGATAGTGGTCGCGCCGGCGTCGATCACGGCTTCGAGGACGCGACAGAGGAAGTCGGGGTCGGAGCGGTAGCCGTCTTCGGGCGAGAACTCCACGTCTTCCGACAGATTGCGCGCGAAGCGCGTCGACAGTCGCGCCTGTTCGAACACCTGGTCGGGCGTCATGCGCAGCTTCTTCTCCATGTGCAGCGCGCTCGTCGCGAGGAAGAGATGGATGCGCGTCGAGTTGCCGCCCTTCAGCGCCTCGGCGGCACGCGAGATGTCACGGTCATTGGCGCGGGCCAGCGAGCAGACGGTGCTGTCCTTGATCGCCTGCGCGATCGCGCGCACGGCCTCGAAGTCGCCGTTGGACGAAGCGGCGAAACCCGCTTCGATCACGTTGACCTTCAGCCGCTCGAGCTGACGCGCGATGCGCAGCTTCTCGTCCTTGGTCATCGAGGCCCCAGGCGACTGTTCGCCATCGCGTAAGGTGGTGTCGAAGATGATGAGTTTGTCGGTCATGGGGTGCTCCTCGTGAACTGTGTTTACCGCGATGTTAGGCGAGCGCGGCCTGGGCGAACTGCAACTTGCCTTGCCGACGGGCACGGTGCAGGCCCGAGGTGATGGCCTTCAGCGATGCCGAGACGATGTTGGCGTCGATGCCCACGCCGAAGAGCGTGAGGCTGTCACCGACACGCAGCTCCAGGTAGGCCACGGCCTTGGCATCGGCACCACTGCCGATCGAGTGCTCGTGGTAGTCGAGCACGCGCACCTTGCTCGCCAGCTGGCGGTTCACGCCCTCGACGAAGGCTTCGATCGGCCCGGTGCCCTGCCCTTCGACCTTGAGGCCTCGGCCATCGACGTAGACGCTGGTCGAAAGCTTCACCTGCCCGTCGGCAACCGGCGAGATAGACGCGTGAACGACCTGCGCATCCCAGGCACCCGCAGCGCTGTACTCGCGCTGGAAGATGTTCCACAGTTCGGCGGCTGTCTGCTCTTTGCCGGTATCGTCCATCACGGCCTGCACGACCTGGCTGAACTCGATCTGCAGGCGGCGCGGCAGCTCGAGGCCGTATTCGTTTTCGAGCAGATACGAGATGCCGCCCTTGCCCGACTGGCTGTTCACGCGAATCACCGCGTCGTAGCTGCGGCCGAGGTCCTTGGGGTCGATCGGCAGGTAAGGCATGTTCCAGACATTGCCCTCCTTGCGCGCGGCGAAGGCCTTCTTGATCGCGTCCTGGTGCGAGCCGGAGAACGAGGTGTAGACCAGGTCGCCCACGTACGGATGGCGCGGGTGCACCGGAAGCTGGTTGCAGTGCTCGACGCAGCGGCGCACTTCGTCGATGTCGGAGAAGTCGAGGTTCGGCGACACCCCTTGCGTGTAGAGGTTCAAAGCGATATTCACCAGGTCGCAGTTGCCGGTGCGCTCGCCATTGCCGAAGAGGCAACCTTCGATGCGGTCGGCACCCGCCATCAACGCGAATTCACCGGTCGCCGTGCCCGTGCCGCGGTCGTTGTGCGGGTGGACGGACAGCACGATGCAGTCACGACGGGCCAGATGGCGGTGCATCCACTCGACCATGTCTGCGAAGATGTTCGGTGTCGAACGCTCGATGGTCGTCGGCAGGTTGATGATGCACTTGCGCTCCGGCGTCGGCTGCCACACCTCGGTGACGGCATCGACGATGCGCTTGGCGAAAACGAGTTCGGTGTCGGAGAAGGTCTCGGGCGAGTACTCGAAGCGCCAGTCGGTCTCGGATTGCTCCGCAGCGAGCCGGTTCATCAACTGCGCATGCTCCACGGCCAGCGCGACCACGCCATCCTGGTCGAGGCCGAGCACCACGTCGCGCATCACCGGTGCGGTGGCGTTGTAGAGGTGCACGATGGCGCGCTTCGCGCCCTTGAGCGACTCGAAGGTGCGGCGAATCAACGGCTCGCGCGCCTGCGTCAACACCTGGATCGTCACGTCGTCCGGCACCAGGTCCTGCTCGATCAGCATCCGTACGAAGTCGAACTCCGTCTGGGACGCGGATGGGAAGCCGACCTCGATCTCCTTGAAGCCGATGCGCAACAGCATCTCGAACATGCGCAGCTTGCGCGACACGTCCATCGGCTCGATCAGCGCCTGGTTGCCGTCGCGCAGATCGGTGCTGAGCCAGATCGGTGCTTCGGTGAGCACGGCATCCGGCCAGGTGCGGTCACGCAGGCCGATGGGTGCAAACGGTCGGTACTTCTGCTGCGGTTGCTTCAACATGGTCATCCCCTGAAGAGAGTTGAACGGCAACCAGCAAACCCAAATGCAAAACGGCCCGATGCTGGTTGCAAACGGGCCGTTGAGAACGAAAACGATGGACGTGAACGATCAGCGAGCCCGTGGCACCTCTAGTAGAACTAGCGCGAGGGAGATCGAAAACGTCATGCCGGCGAATATATCAGCGTTTTCTTCAGCGGTGCAGGCCTTCTTCGTCGGGCTCGTCCATCGAGGTGGCAATAACGCTCACCGGACGGCCTTTCATGCGCTTCCATGCATAGACCCCATAGCCGGACAAGCCATAGATCACGAACAGGCCGAACAACACCAACGGTGGATGCAAGGTGATGAAGGCAATGCCCAGTGCAATGGCCACGATGACGATGAAGGGCACCGAGCGTTTGAAGCTCACGTCCTTGAAGCTGTAGAACGGGACGTTCGTGACCATCGTGAGACCGGCATAGAGGGCGAAGCCGAACGCCGTCCAACGCAGCCAGTCGCCGGTCAGCGCCACCTTGAAGCCCGAGTCGTCCATCAACCAGATGAAGCCCATGACGAGGGCTGCGGCTGCGGGGCTGGGCAGTCCTTGAAAGAAGCGTTTGTCGACGACACCCAGGTTGGTGTTGAAGCGGGCCAGGCGCAACGCGGCGCATGAGCAATAGACAAAAGCCGCGATCCAGCCCAGCTTGCCCAGGCCCTTCAGCGCCCATTCGTAGACGATGAGCGCAGGCGCCGCACCGAACGAGACCATGTCGGACAGGCTGTCCATCTGCTCGCCGAAGGTGCTCTGCGTGTTGGTCATGCGGGCGACGCGGCCATCGAGGCTGTCGAGCACCATCGCGCAGAAGATGCCGATGGCCGCTTGCTCGAAGCGGCCGTTCATCGCCATCACGATGCCGTAGAAGCCGCCAAAGAGCGCAGCCAGCGTGAACAGGTTTGGCAGGATGTAGATGCCCTTGCGGCGCGGGCGCGCAGGCGCTTCGTCTGCGTCGGCCACGGGTTGCACGCCGTCATGCATGTCGTTCATCTGCGTCAGTGAGAGTGGCGAAAACCAAGGCAAGGAGGATACAGCAGCCCCCAGCAAAAACGCCGCAAGGTTTTCCTTGCGGCGTCTCGTGCGGGCAGGCTCGACCGATCAGTTCTTGCTCTGGTCGACCAGCTTGTTCTTCTTGATCCACGGCATCATCGCGCGCAGCTTCTCGCCGACCTGTTCGATCGGGTGCTCGGCCATCAGGCGGCGACGCGACAGCAGCGTGGGCGCACCAGCCTTGTTCTCGAGGATGAAGCTCTTGGCGTAGTCGCCGGTCTGGATGTCCTTCAGCACCTGCTTCATGACCTTCTTGGTCTCTTCGGTCACGACGCGCGGGCCGGTGACGTACTCGCCGTACTCGGCGTTGTTCGAGATCGAGTAGTTCATGTTCGCGATGCCGCCTTCGTAGATCATGTCCACGATGAGCTTCAGCTCGTGCAGGCATTCGAAATAGGCCATCTCGGGCGCGTAGCCCGCTTCGGTCAGCGTCTCGAAGCCCGCCTTGATCAGCTCGACGGTGCCGCCGCACAGCACGGCTTGCTCGCCGAACAGGTCGGTCTCGGTCTCTTCACGGAAGTTGGTCTCGATGATGCCGGCCTTGCCGCCACCGTTGGCCGCGGCGTAGCTCAGGGCGAGGTCACGCGCCTTGCCCGACTTGTCGGCATGCACGGCGATCAGGTGCGGCACGCCGCCGCCTTGCGTGTAGGTGCCGCGCACGGTGTGGCCGGGCGCCTTCGGGGCGACCATCCAGACGTCGAGGTCAGCACGCGGCGTCACGAAGCCGTAGTGCACGTTGAAGCCGTGGGCGAAGACGAGCGAAGCGCCCTGGCGGATGTTCGGCTCGATGTCCTTGTAGTACACGGCCGCGATCTGCTCGTCAGGCAGGAGGATCATGACGACGTCGGCAGCCTTGACCGCGTCAGCGACTTCGGCGACCTTGAGGCCGGCCTTCTCGACCTTGCCCCAGGAAGCACCACCCTTGCGCAGGCCGACGGTGACCTTCACGCCACTGTCGTTCAGGTTCTGCGCGTGCGCGTGGCCTTGCGAGCCGTAGCCGATGATGGCGACGTTCTTGCCCTTGATCAGGCTGAGGTCGGCGTCCTTGTCGTAATAAACCTTCATGTCTAGCTCCTTCTCTCTGTCGTCAGTTCAAAGCGGGTTTCGGGGATTTTCGGTGAGGGACTCACGCGCGCAGGATGCGCTCGCCGCGCCCGATCCCGCTGGTGCCGGTGCGCACGGTTTCCAGAATGGCGGTGCGGTCCAGGGCTTCGATGAAGGCATCGAGCTTGGACGCATCGCCCGTCAGTTCAATGGTGTAGCTCTTCTCGGTGACGTCGATGATGCGGCCGCGGAAGATGTCGGCCATGCGTTTCATCTCCTCGCGTTCCTTGCCGACGGCGCGCACCTTGATGAGCATCAGCTCGCGCTCGGTGTAGGCACCTTCGGTCAGGTCGACGACCTTCACCACTTCGATCAGGCGGTTGAGGTGCTTGGTGATCTGCTCGATCACGTCGTCGGACCCGGTGGTCACGATGGTCATGCGCGAGAGCGACGGGTCTTCCGTCGGCGCGACCGTGAGGCTTTCGATGTTGTAGCCGCGGGCCGAGAACAGCGCGACCACGCGCGACAAGGCTCCTGGTTCGTTTTCCAGCAGCAGGGCAATGATGTGTTTCATGGTGTGTAGCGCGCTCTTCAGGACATGGGCGGTAACCCATGGCCCTTGGCCACGCTGTCCGTGAGTGAAGTTGAATTGGCCGAAGGCGTTCGGCGCGTCTCCCAGGCGGTCGGGTGGGCGCGGTAACGCACCACCCCTGGCTGGGTTCAGCGCTTCACAGGTCTTCGGACCCGAGCAGCATCTCCGAGATGCCCTTGCCGGCCTGCACCATCGGCCAGACGTTCTCCGTGGGGTCGGTGCGGATGTCGAGGAAAACGGTGCGGTCCTTGAGCTTGATGGCTTCGCGCAGGGCCGGTTCCACATCGCCCGGCTTCTCGACCAGCAGACCGACGTGGCCATAGGCCTCGGCGAGCTTCACGAAGTCGGGCAACGCGTCCATGTAGCTGTGCGAGTAGCGGCCCTGGTAGTCCAGTTCCTGCCACTGGCGCACCATGCCGAGGTAGCGGTTGTTGAGCGAGACCACCTTGACCGGCGTCTTGTACTGCAGGCAGGTCGACAATTCCTGGATGCACATCTGGATGGAGCCTTCGCCGGTGATGCAGAACACGTCTGAATCGGGCTTGGCCATCTTGATGCCCATCGCGTACGGCAGGCCGACGCCCATCGTGCCCAGGCCGCCGGAGTTGATCCAGCGGCGAGGCTCCTCGAAGCGGTAGAACTGCGCCGCCCACATCTGGTGCTGGCCGACGTCGGAGGTGATGTAGGTGTCGCGGTTGCGGGTCAGCTCGCACAGCGTCTCGACGACGTACTGAGGTTTGATGACCTCGGTGCTGTTCTTGTACTTCAGGCACTCGCGTTTGCGCCATTCGTTGATCTGGCCCCACCAGGCCGACAGCGACTGCACGTCAGGCTTGGCCTGTGCTTCCTTGATCTGGGCGATCAGCTCCTGCAGCACATCCTTCACGTCGCCCACGATGGGGATGTCGACCTTGACGCGCTTGGAGATCGACGACGGGTCGATGTCGATGTGAATGATCTTGCGCTCGACGGTGGCGAAATGCTTCGGGTTGCCGATCACACGGTCGTCGAACCGGGCGCCCACGGCCAGCAGGACGTCGCAGTTCTGCATCGTCATGTTGGCTTCGTAGGTGCCGTGCATGCCCAGCATGCCGAGGAACTTAGGGTCGCTCGCCGGAATGGCACCCAGGCCCATCAGCGTGTTGGTGCACGGGTAGCCCAACAGATTGGTCAGTTCCCGCAGTTCGGCCGAGGCGTTGCCCAGCACTACGCCGCCGCCGGTGTAGATATAGGGGCGCTTGGCCGCCAGCAGCAACTGCACGGCCTTGCGGATCTGGCCTCCATGGCCCTTGCGCGCCGGGTTGTACGAGCGCATCTCGACGCTCGCCGGGTAGTGGAACGGAGCGGTCTTGAGCGAGACATCCTTCGGGATGTCGACCACCACCGGCCCAGGGCGGCCGGTGCGGGCGATGTGGAAGGCCTTCTTCAAGGTCGTCGCGAGGTCGCGCACGTCCTTCACCAGGAAGTTGTGCTTGACGATCGGGCGCGTGATGCCGACGGTGTCGCATTCCTGGAAGGCGTCGAGGCCGATCGCCGGCGTGGGGACCTGGCCGGTGATGATCACCATCGGGATCGAGTCCATGTACGCGGTCGCGATGCCGGTCACGGCATTGGTCACGCCAGGGCCCGAGGTCACGAGTGCGACGCCGACGTCGCCGGTCGCACGGGCGTAGCCGTCGGCCGCGTGGATCGCCGCTTGCTCGTGGCGAACCAGGATGTGCTCGATGCTCTCCTGCTTGTACAGGGCGTCGTAGATGTATAGGACCGCACCACCGGGGTAGCCCCAGAGGAATTTCACGCCTTCGGCCTGAAGGCAGCGGACCAGGATTTCCGAGCCATTGGGCTCGGCAGAGGGGGAGTTTTGCGGCTGCGCCGAGGCGGCGCGTTTGATGTCCGCGGCAGACATGTCCATGTTGAACCTTTGTGAATTTCTCTAACGAAAAACCATCGGTGCACCTCTCCTCGCTCTCGTGAAGCGGGTGTGGTGCCTGCTCGGTCAAAAACACAGGCGCCCAGGTCGGGCGCCAAATTGAGACCAGATGATGTGCGAACGCGGATTATAGAACGCCAAACTACGAGGCGTGGTGCCCGAGTGGGCGAGTGACATAATCCCCGCCGTTTTGAGCGGCCCCGCCCGAGGCGCACCTCCTTGGCATCTGACAAAGAACTTGCGGACTTCCTGAAGAGCGTTGAGAGACGCGCCTTCAAACGCGTTGCGTACGCCGTCCGGGACGACGATGCGGCGCTGGACATCGTCCAGGATTCGATGATCCGCCTCGCCGAAAAATACATCGACCGGCCCGCGGCAGAACTTCCCCTGCTCTTCCAGCGCATCCTGTCCAACGCCACGATGGACTGGTTCCGCCGCCAGAAGGTGCGCAACGCGGTCGTGCGCAATTTTTCCGAGTACGAATCCTCATCCGAGGACGGAGATTTCGATCTGCTGGAAACTCTGGCGGCTGAGAATGACTCATCAGCTTCGGAGAGCGCCGCAGACTCGGTTTCACGGGCGCAGATCCTGCTAGCCATCGATGGTGAAGTGGCCAAGCTGCCCGCGCGTCAACGAGAAGCCTTTCTGTTGCGTTACTGGGAAGAACTCGATGTCGCCGAGACAGCCGCCGTGATGGGGTGCTCGGAGGGTAGCGTCAAGACCCACTGCTCACGCGCAGTGCACGCCTTGGCCGATGCCCTGAAGGCAAAGGGAATTGAGCTATGAACCGCACTGAACTTCGTCCTTATGCACCGGCGGAGCTGGAAGCCATGGAGGCCCGGCTCGCTTTGCGCATGACGGCTCGGCTGACGGAACGCGCTGCCGCACTCCCTCAAGACGTGAGCGAACGGCTGCGCTTCGCCCGTGAGCAGGCCCTCCAGCGCGCCCAGGCTGCCCGGGCCGCCTCCTCCGCCACCACGTCCGCCTCGGCCGCCGTAGACAACGGAGGCAGCACCCTCACCCTGGGCAACCCGCAAGACGGCCGCCCCGGCTGGTGGGTGCAGATCGCCGCGTGGATGCCCTTGCTGGTGCTCGTTGGCGGGTTGGTGCTGATCCAGCGCATCCACACCCAGAACCAGATTGCGGCCGCGGCCGAGATCGACGCCTCGATCCTCGCCGACGACCTGCCTCCCGCGGCCTACAGCGACCCCGGCTTCGTCGAGTTCTTGAAGACTCCTCGCGATTGACCGGAGTCGCAGTCGTGCACCCCGCCCGCCCTGACTCCCTTCAGCGCAGCCGCCTTGCGCTGCGCCGGGTTGCGTGGGTCGTGGCGGTGCTCGCTTGCGGCACCTCGGCCGCCCTGGCGCAACCCGCCCCTTCGGCAACGTCCGGTCGGCCGGTCCCGAAGGTCACCGAAGGCACGCCCTGGTCGTCGCTGAGCCAGAGCCAGCAGCAAGCCCTTCGACCGCTGGAAGCCGAATGGGGCCGGATCGACAGCCCGCGCCGCTCGAAGTGGATCGACATCGCGAACAAGTTTCCGTCGATGCCACCCGCCGAACAGGCGCGCATCCAGAACCGCATGGCCGAATGGGCCAAGATGACCCCGCCCGAGCGCGGCCAAGCGCGCCTGAACTTCCGGGAGGCCCAGCAGGTGCCCGTTCAGGAGCGCAAGGCCAAGTGGGAGGCCTACAACGCGCTGCCGCCCGAGCAACGCCAGCAACTCGCCGCGAAAGCCGCACCCGTTCCTCCCGCCCGCAGGCCCGCCACTGAAGGCGCCGTGGCGACGAGCCCTCTCAAGTCGAACGTCGTGCCCAACCCGTCGTACGCCCCCAAGCCCAAGCCCGTGGCGCCCACTGTCGCCCAGGCGCAGCCCGGTGCGACCACCAACCTGATCACCAAGCGGCCCAACCCGCCAGCGCACCAGCCTGCGGGCTTGCCCAAGATCGCCGTGACCCCGGGCTTCGTCGACCAGTCGACCTTGCTGCCCAAGCGCGGCCCGCAAGGCGCTGCGACACGGTCGGCGGCTGCTCCAGCCTCCGCTCCTGCCCGTCAATGACTTCCCGTGAGGCCGCGCAGGGCGGCGAACTGCAGGCACCCAGCCTGCGCCGACGTCTGGCCTGCCTGCTTTACGAGGCCTTGCTGCTGTTCGGCGTGACCCTGGTGTCGGGTTTCGTCGGCACCCTCGTCCTGAAGATCACCGGCGCGGCCACGGCCACCTCGTACCACGTGATCATGCAGATCGTCGGCGTGGCCGTCTGGGGCCTCTATTTCGTGTGGTTCTGGACGCGCCGCGGCCAGACCTTGCCGATGCAGACCTGGCGCATCAAGGTCGTCACCGCGACAGGTGCCCCGTTGACCGTCACGCGCGCGGCCCTGCGCTTTGCTGCCTGCGCGCTCTGGATCGCACCGGCCTATCTCCTGGCCAAACTGAACCACTGGTCTGCAACCACCGAGCTCACGGCTGTCGGCATCGGCATCGTCGTCTACGCGTTGCTCTCTCGGCTCCATCCGCAGCGCCAGTTCTGGCACGACGCGCTGTGCGGCACACGCCTCGTCACCACGCCGGACCCCCGGCGCCCCGCCACGACATAGACCGTCAAACTTGCCGGGCACAATCGTCGCCCATGAGCAATTCCTTCAAGGGGCGCACCGGCCTGGACCGGATCATCCGCGCCACGGGTTATTCGTTCGATGGCCTCAAGATGGCCTACCGCGGGGAGAGCGCCTTCCGCCAGGAGACGTGGCTCGCCCTCGTGCTGATCCCGGCCTCGTTCTGGGTCGGCCGCGGCTGGGTCGAGGTGGCCTTGCTGGCCGGCAGCGTGCTGCTGGTGATGATCGTGGAGCTCTTGAATTCGGGCATCGAGGCCGTCGTCGACCGCGTGTCGTTCGAGTGGCATGACCTTTCCAAGCGCGCCAAGGACCTGGCCAGCGCCGCCGTGTTCCTCTCGCTCGTGCTGTGCGGCAGCGTCTGGGCAGCTGCCCTGTGGCACCAGTTCCCGTGAGCACCTTCTCGCTCTGCGTCTACTGCGGCTCCAAGGTCGGGCACCAGCCCGGCTATGAGGCGGCAGCGCGCCACGTCGGCACGCTGATCGGCGAACGCGGATGGCAACTTGTCTACGGCGGAGGCAACGCCGGGCTCATGGGCGCCGTCGCCAACGCGGTGCTGGCAGCCGGCGGCCGCGTGGTCGGTGTCATCCCGAAATCGCTGATGGACCGCGAACACGGCCACACCGGCCTGCACGAGCTGCACGTGGTCGACACCATGCACCAGCGCAAGCAGATGATGGCCGAACGGGCCGATGCCTTTCTGGCCCTGCCCGGCGGCATCGGCACCTTCGAGGAGTTGTTCGAGGTGTGGACCTGGCGCCAGCTTGGCTACCACGACAAGCCGGTCGGCCTGCTCAATGTCGAGGGCTACTACGACCAGTTGCTCGCTTTTCTCGACCAGAGCGTCGCCCAAGGGTTCGTACCGGCGGCACAACGCCCGCTGCTGCAATCGTCCGCCGACGCCGTCGACCTGCTGGAGCGCCTGGCGCGCGATGCGAAGATGGCCACGGCTCCCGACGACTACCGAAAGATCTGAAAAGAAAAAGCCCGCTCGCAGCGGGCTTCTTTCCGGCGGGGAGCCAGTGCGTTCAGACCGCGGCTTCGTCCGTCTCGCCGGTGCGGATGCGCACCACCTGCTCCACTGCGGTGACGAAGATCTTGCCGTCACCGATCTTGCCGGTCTTGGCGGCCTTCACGATGGCTTCGATGCATCGATCAACATCGCCGTCTTTCACCACCACCTCGACCTTCACCTTGGGCAGGAAGTCGACGACGTATTCCGCGCCGCGGTACAGCTCGGTGTGGCCCTTCTGGCGGCCGAAGCCCTTGACCTCGGTCACGGTGAGACCGGTCACGCCGACCTCGGCGAGGGCTTCACGCACTTCTTCGAGCTTGAAGGGCTTCACGATCGCGGTGATCTGTTTCATGGAGGACTCCGAGGCAACAAAAGGATGGACGTAGTTTAAGCGCGGAACTTCGACGTGATGGGATAGCGCCAATCCCTACCAAAAGCTCGATGGGTAATGCGGATGCCCACCGGCGCCTGGCGGCGCTTGTACTCGTTGATCTTGATGAGGCGAGTGACGCGCTCCACGTCGGCCGGAGAAAAGCCCGCCGCGACGATCTCGTCGATGCTCTGGTCCTCTTCCATGTAGCGCTGCAGGATGGCGTCGAGCACCTCGTAGGGAGGCAGGCTGTCCTGGTCCTTCTGGTCAGGGCGCAGCTCGGCCGAGGGCGGGCGCGTGATGATTCGCTTTGGAATGATCTCGCGCCCCTGCGCGTTGCGCCAGGCAGCAAGGCGGTACACGAGGGTCTTGGCCACGTCCTTGATCACCGCGAAGCCGCCGGCCATGTCGCCGTACAGCGTGCAGTAGCCGGTCGCCATCTCGCTCTTGTTGCCGGTGGTCAGCACGATGGAGCCGAACTTGTTGGACAGGGCCATCAGCAGGATGCCGCGGATGCGGGCCTGGATGTTCTCTTCGGTCGTGTCTTCCTTCAGGCCGGCAAATTCAGCGGCCAGGCTTTGCCGGAAGCTTTCGAACATCGGCACGATCGAGATCTCGTCATAGCGCACGCCCAGGCGTTCGGCCATGTCACGCGCGTCGATCCAGGAGATATCGGCCGTGTAGGGCGACGGCATCATGACCGTGCGCACCTTGTCGGGGCCGAGCGCATCGACGGCCACCGCCAGCACCAGCGCCGAGTCGATGCCACCGCTCAAGCCCAGCAGCACCCCGGGGAAGCCGTTCTTGCCGATGTAGTCGCGCACGCCGGTCACGAGCGCGCCCCAGGCCTGTGCCTCGATCTCGGGCACCGGCGCGACGGCGCCGCGCACCTCGCTCGCACTCACCTCGACCACCAGCAGCGACTCCTCGAAGAACGGCGCCCGTGCACCAACCTGCCCCGTCGCATCGAGGGCAAAGGACGCGCCATCGAAGACGACCTCGTCCTGCCCGCCGCTCAGGTGCGCATAGAGCACCGGCATGCCAGTGTCTCGTGCGCACAGCCGCATGCGCTCTTCGCGCTCGGCCACCTTGCCAAGGTGGAAGGGCGACGCGTTCAGCACGCACAGCACCTGTGCACCGGCCGCCTTGGCCGCACGCGGCGGCTCGTCGAACCAGGCGTCTTCACAGATGTTGATGCCGAAGGTCAGGCCGTCGATCTCGATGACGAGCGGGCCCTGCCCCGCGTCGCGGCCCGAGGCGAAATAGCGCCGCTCGTCGAACACCTGGTAGTTGGGCAACTCCCGCTTGCAGTAGGTGGCGACGACACGCCCCCCTTGCAGCACCGAGGCCGCATTGAAGCGCTGCTGCACGGCATGCGACTTCGACCTAACATCGCCGCGCTCGCCCCATTGATGCGGATGCCCCACCACCACATGCAGCCCCGGCAGATCGGCCAACGCCTGCGCGCACTCGGCGAGCGCCTGCGCGCACGACTGCATGAACGCGGGCCGCAGCAGCAGGTCTTCGGGTGGGTAGCCGCACAGCGCCAGCTCCGGAGCCAGCACGAGACGCGCACCTTCCGCATGCGCACGGCGCGAGAACTCCACGATCTTGCGCGCGTTGCCGGCCAGATCACCCACGGTTGCGTTGATCTGCGCGATTGCAACCTTGACCGATGCGTTCGATGACATATGCGTGAGGAAAGAAGCTCGAAGAATTATGTCATTCGGGTCCACGACCACCCGGGCCAAGTGGACGCCGCGCATTGGAACTTGCTGCTCGATCAACAGCCCAGCGCCACGCCCTTCATGCGGCATGAGTACCTCGCCGCGATGCACGAGTCGAAAAGCGCCATCGACGAGACCGGCTGGCAGCCGCAGTTCCTCACCCTGCACGACGGCGACACGCTGGTCGCCGCCTGCCCGCTGTACTTGAAGTCGCACTCCTATGGCGAGTACGTGTTCGACTGGGCGTGGGCCGATGCCTACCAGCGCCACGGCCTGCGCTACTACCCCAAACTGCTCAGCGCCGTGCCCTTCACGCCAGTGCCGGGCCCCCGGCTGCTCGCGCGCGACGCGGCGTCGCGCGTGGCGCTCCTGCGCGGCATGGCCCAGATCGCCACGGACGCCAAGCTTTCGTCGGCTCACGTGCTCTTTCTCGACGATGCCGACCAAGAAGCAGCCCAAGACGCCGGCTGGATGATGCGCAGCACGGTTCAATTCCACTGGCAGAACCGGCGGCCCGAGGGGTATGCCGACTTCGCGGATTTCCTGTCGAGCCTGCAGCGCGAGAAGCGCAAGAAGATCCAGCAGGAGCGCCGCAAGGTCATCGAAGCGGGCGTCACCTTCAGCGCCTTGCAAGGCGCAGACATCTCACGCGACGACTGGGATTTCTTCTACCGCTGCTACACCCTCACCTACCGGGCGCACCACTCCTCGCCCTATCTCACGCGCGACTTCTTCCAGCGCATGGCCAACACCATGCCCGAGCACTGGCTGCTCTTCATCGCAAGACGCGACGACAAGCGCATCGCTGCTTCGCTGATCGTGATCGACCCCGAACGGCGCGCTGCCTACGGCCGCTACTGGGGCGCGACCGAGCACATCTCCTGTCTGCACTTCGAGGCCTGCTACTACCAGCCGCTCGCCTGGTGCATCGCCCAGGGCTACCAGCGTTTCGAAGGCGGCGCGCAAGGCGAACACAAGATGGCGCGCGGCCTGATGCCGGTGCAGACCTGGTCGGCGCACTGGCTGGCGCACCCGCAGTTCGCGCAAGCCGTGGCCGATTTCCTGTCGCGCGAAGGCGCCGGCGTCGAGAGCTACCTCGACGAGCTCAACGAGCGCCAGCCCTTCAAGGCTTGAAGTCGCCGGCAACGGCGGTCACGAAGCTCTCGGGCTTCACGTACTTTCGCAGCGCCGTGTTCACCTGTTCCAGCGTGAGCTTGCCGAGGGCGTCGTCCACGCGCGCAGATACCTCGAACGTACGGTTGAGGTCCAGGTTGTTCGCCAGTGCGCTGGCCAAGTTGCGGTCCTGCGCACGTGAGAGGCGTCGAAATGCCAGGAGGCCCCGCTTGCCTTCGGCCAGCTCCTGCGCGGTGAAGCCGTCCTTCTGCGCCCGCGCGAGCTCCTGCCGGAAAGCCGCTTCGACCTTTGCGAGGTTCTGCGGCGCGAAGATCGCACTGCCCTGCAGCATCGAGTGCGGCTCGTGGCTGTTCCACAGGATGCCGGTGCGCACGTCGTACGACAGGCCTTCGTCTTCGCGAATGCGCTTCCACAAGCGCGACTGGCCACCGGTGCCGAGCAGGTAGTTGGCCATGGACAAGGCCGGGTAGTCCGGGTCGAGGTCGTGCAGCGGCACGCTCTGGCGGACCAGCAGCGTCGCATTCTGCTTGTCAGGTGCGGGCAGCTGGAGGCGCTGCGGCTTCACTGCGGCGATGGGGCGTGGCACCCGCGTGTAGGGCTCGCCGCCGGACCAGCCGCCGAAGGCCTTGTCGAGCGCAGCCCGCAAGGCCGCAACGTCCAAGTCGCCGGCCGCACCGAACTCGCTGCGCGCCGCGCTGTAGAAGCGCTTGTGGAAGGCCTTGAGCTGGTCGACCGTCACCGCGTTGATGTCGGCCACCATCTCGTCGAAGCTGCTGGTGTAGCGAACGTCGCCGCGCGGGTACGGGTTCATCGCGCGCGACACCGCGTTGTCGGCCAGCGCCTCGGGCTCCTTGCGTTGCTGCTCGATGTCGGCCAGCGCCGCGCGCTTCAGCTCCTCGAGCACTTCGGGCGGGAATGAGGGGTTGCGCAGCACGTCGCCCACGAGCGCGATCGCGTCGGGCAAGGTGTCGCGCCGCGAGGTCAGACTCACGGTGACGACACCACCACCCCCGCCGATGCGCATCTCGGTCTTCAGCGCGTCGAGCCTGTCCTGGATCTGCTGGCGCGAGAGCGTGGCCGTGCCCTTGTCGAGCATGGCGGCCACGAACTCCGGCACCTCGCCTTGTCCGAAGAGCGTCTTCTCGTCGCCGAAGCGCAACGTCAGGAGCGCGGACACCGCACCACCTCGCGCGCCCTTGGGCAGCACCGCTACCTTCAGGCCACCGATGTCGAAGCGCTGGGTCAGGCGGTCGATGTTGGCCGGCGAGGCGTCAAAAGCCTGCACCGCGGCGGCCGCCGCCAACGGTTTGAAGCTTTTCAGCTCGGCCGCCACATCAGGCCTGACTGGCGCAGGCGCACGTGCCGGCGCATCCACCGGCAGGTAGGTGCCGAGCGTACGGTTCGACAGCAGCAAGCGCTCGACGGCCACCCGCTGCACATCAGCAAGCTTGAGATCGCGCACCCGGTCGCGCAACAGGAAGAAGAGCCGCCAGTCGCCTTGCGCCACCGATTCGCTGAGCGACACGCCCACTGTCTCCGGGTTGGTGAAGGCCTGTTCCCAGGCCTTGAGCCACTGCCCTTGTGCCCGCTTCAGCTCTTCTTCGGTGATGGGCTCCTGGGCGATGGACTCGACCGTGGCCAGCAGCTCGCCGCGGGCCTTGTCGACGTCCTGCCCCGGCGCAAGCTGCGCACCGTAGATCGCAAAGCCGGGGTCCGCCAGCCCTTGCGAGAAGGCATATGTGCCTGCTGCGAGTTGCCTGGCGGTGAGCCGCTTGTGCAAGCGGCCCGATGGCGTGTCACCCAGGATCTGATTCAGCACCTCGATCGCCGCAAAGTCCGGGTGGGCCGCTGCCGGCACGTGATACGCCGCCATCAGCAGCGGCACGCCGCCCACGCGACGCAGCGTCACGCTGCGCTCGCCGTCCTGCACCGGGTCGAGGGTGTACTGCGTCGGCAGCTTCCGAGCCGGCTTCTTCAGCTTGCCGAACGATTGTTGAACCCAGCCCAGCACCTTCGCGGGGTCGAACTTGCCCGCCACGATGAGCGTCGCGTTGTCGGGCTGGTAGTACTGGCGGTAGAAGGCCCGGAGGCGCGGGATGTCGACGTTCTCGACGTCGGCCCTCGCGCCGATCGTGTTCTTGCCGTAGTTGTGCCACTGGTACATCGTGGCCAGCGTCTTCTCGAAGAGGATGCGCTCGGGGCTGTTCTCGCCCATCTCCATCTCGTTGCGCACCACCGTCATCTCGGTGTCCAGGTCCTTGCGGGCGATGAAGCTGTTGACCATCGCATCGGCCTGCCAGTCGAGGTACCACCTCAGGTTCTCGTCGTTGCTGGCGAAGCTGGCGAAGTAGTTGGTGCGGTCGAACCAGGTGCTGCCGTTGGCGTTCAAGCCGCGCTTGGTGAATTCGCCCAGCGCGTTGCGCGTCTTGGGCGTGCCCTTGAAGAGCAGGTGCTCGAGCAGGTGCGCCATGCCGGTCTCGCCGTAGTTCTCATGGCGCGAGCCCACGCGGTAGGTCATGTTGACCGTGGTCGTCGGCTTCGAGTCGTCGGGGATGAGCAGAAGCTGCAGGCCATTGGCCAGGCGGTACTCGGTGATGCCTTCGACCGACGGCCCCTTCGTCACACCCGCAGGCAGCGTCTGCGCCACCGCGGGCTGCAGCAAAAGGACGAACATGAGACCCAGCAATCGACGCAGCATCGGCACCTCTTGGACAAACAACAGGTCAGTGTAGAGCCCGCTCCAAAGACCGGGTTCCAGCATGAAAAAAGGGAGCCGGAGCTCCCTCTGTACGAAAACAGAACTTCAGGCCTCACTTGCCGGGCTTGTAGGCCGCGATGCCGTTTGCGATCTCCTGGCGCGCCGACTCGGGGCCTTCCCAGCCCACGACTTTCACCCACTTGCCAGCTTCGAGGTCCTTGTAGTGCTCGAAGAAGTGTTGAATGGCCTTGAGGCGCATCTGGTTGATGTCTTCCGGCTTCTGCCAGTGGGTGTAGATCGGCAGGATCTTGTCGATCGGCACGGCGAGCACCTTGCTGTCGCCGCCGGCTTCGTCTTCCATCTTCAGCACGCCGATGGCGCGGCAGGTCACGACCACACCAGGCGTCAGCGGGAACGGGGTGATCACGAGCACGTCGACCGGGTCACCGTCGTCCGACAGCGTCTGCGGCACGTAGCCGTAGTTGCAGGGATAGTGCATCGCCGTGGTCATGAAGCGGTCGACGAAGATCGCGCCGCTCTCCTTGTCGACCTCGTACTTGATCGGGTCGGCGTTCATCGGAATTTCGATGATGACGTTGAATTGCTCGGGCGCCTTGGCGCCAGGGGTCACGTTGTGAAGGCTCATGGTCGTTGTCTCTGTGTAATGCGCGGGAAAACCCGAAGTGTAGCCGCGGCATCCATGCCAACGACGCTGTCGCGTCGGCCGCGAATGACCGATGGAAAACACCATGCGGTGTTCGTTGCCAGTACGGGGGCAACCCCGTAGCATGCGCCGCAGACCCGGCCGTACCTCTGCTCGGGGGTGAAGTAGCGCTGGGCCCGTCTCTCTCACGTGTTTGAACAACCGATAAGAGGAGTCCCACTGATGTCGACGAACTTGGCGCTCTACTTTGCGCTGGCCTGCGGCATTGCCGCAGTTCTCTACGGCTTCGTTCAGAGAAGCTGGATCCTGAGCCAGAACGCTGGCAACGCCCGCATGCAGGAGATTGCGGGCGCCATTCAACAGGGCGCCGCGGCGTACCTGGCCCGGCAGTACCGAACCATCGGCATCGTCGGCGTGGTGCTCGCCGTGCTCATCGGCATCTTCCTTGACGTGACGACAGCCGCAGGCTTCGTCGTCGGCGCAGTGCTCTCGGGCGCTTGCGGCTTCATCGGCATGAACATCTCGGTACGCGCCAACGTGCGCACCGCGCAGGCCGCCACACAAGGCATCGGCCCTGCGCTCAATGTGGCCTTCAAGGGCGGCGCGATCACCGGCATGCTGGTGGTGGGCCTGGGCCTGCTGGGGGTGACGGTGTTCTTCATGTACCTCATCAACTCGGGCAAGCCTGTGGCCGACGGTTCGCTGTCGACGCTGCTCAAGCCGCTGCTCGGCTTTGCCTTCGGCTCGTCGCTGATCTCGATCTTTGCGCGTCTGGGCGGCGGCATCTTCACCAAGGGCGCCGACGTCGGTGCCGACTTGGTCGGCAAGGTCGAGGCCGGCATCCCGGAAGACGACCCTCGCAACCCGGCGGTGATCGCCGACAACGTGGGCGACAACGTGGGCGACTGCGCCGGCATGGCCGCCGACCTCTTCGAGACCTACGCCGTGACGCTGATCGCCACCATGGCACTTGGCGCGCTGATGGTCACGGGCGGCTCGATCAATGCCGTGGTCTTCCCGATCGTGCTGGGTGCGGTGTCGATCATTGCGTCGATCATCGGCTGCAGCTTCGTGAAGGCCTCGCCCGGCATGAAGAACGTGATGCCTGCGCTTTATCGCGGCCTGATCGTCGCGGGCGTGTTGTCGCTGATCGCCTTCTTCTTCGTCGCGAAGACCATGTTCCCGGCACCGGTCGCACTGGTGGGCGGCGGCACGGTGAGCGCGATGTCGCTCTTCGGCGCCTGCGTGGTTGGCCTCGTGCTGACCGCGGCGATGGTGTGGATCACCGAGTACTACACCGGCACCGACTACAAGCCGGTGCAGCACGTCGCGCAAGCCTCGACCACCGGCCACGGCACCAACATCATCGCGGGCCTGGGTGTGTCGATGAAGTCGACCGCGTGGCCGGTGATCTTCGTCTGCATCGCGATCGTCGTGTCGTACTGGCTGGCCGGCCTCTACGGCATCGCCATCGCTGCGACCTCCATGCTCAGCATGGCCGGCATCGTGGTGGCGCTCGACGCCTACGGCCCCATCACCGACAACGCCGGTGGCATCGCCGAGATGGCCGAGTTGCCCGACAGCGTGCGCGACATCACCGACCCGCTCGACGCTGTGGGCAACACCACCAAGGCGGTGACCAAGGGCTACGCCATCGGCTCGGCCGGCCTTGCGGCGCTGGTACTGTTTGCCGACTACACGCACGCGCTCGAAGCGCGCGGCATGCACGTGAGTTTCGACCTGTCGAACCACATGGTGATCGTGGGGCTCTTCATCGGCGGCCTGATCCCCTACCTCTTCGGTGCCATGGCGATGGAGGCCGTCGGCCGCGCAGCGGGCTCGGTGGTGGAAGAAGTGCGCCGGCAGTTCCGCGACATCAAGGGCATCATGGAAGGCACCGGCAAGCCCGAATACGGCAAGGCGGTCGACATGCTGACCACGGCCGCGATCAAGGAAATGATCGTGCCGAGCCTGCTGCCCGTGATCGTGCCAATCCTGGTCGGCCTCCTGCTCGGCCCTGCCGCGCTGGGTGGCCTGCTGATGGGCACCATCGTGACCGGTCTCTTCGTCGCGATCTCGATGTGCACGGGCGGCGGCGCCTGGGACAACGCCAAGAAATACATCGAAGACGGCCATCACGGTGGCAAAGGCTCCGATGCGCACAAGGCGGCTGTCACCGGCGACACCGTGGGCGACCCCTACAAGGACACGGCCGGCCCCGCGGTGAACCCGTTGATCAAGATCATCAACATCGTGGCGCTGTTGATCGTGCCTTTGCTGCCGATGACTGCGGCGACCAGCAGTACGGCGACGCACAGCGCACCGACTGCTGCTTCGGCGCCTGCGGCGGCCACGCCGGCGGCACCCGCCTCGCTTCCTGCCGCGCCCGCCAGTGCGGCCAGCCGGTAAAGCGCATCGCACCACCCGAAGGGGCTCCATGTGAGCCCCTTTTTTTGTTGGCGCCGGAAAGCAAAAAGCCCGGCACCTTTCGGTACCGGGCTTGTGCTGTTCAATGGTCGGGGTGGCGGGATTCGAACTCGCGACCCCTTGCACCCCATGCAAGTGCGCTACCAGGCTGCGCTACACCCCGACGAGCCGCGCAGTATAGCTTGAAAAATCAGGCCTTCCGCTCAGACGACGAGCAGTCCGCGAATGGAGATCAGTTCCTGTCGCATCTGCACCATCGACACCTCGGTCGTGATCACCTCAGGAACGGGCACCGGCTCATCTGCTACTGCCACCAGCGCGTCGTCGGCGGCCAGCACTTCGGCATCATCGACGCCATCCGGTTCCTTGCTGTCGATCACGGAAGCTGGCTCACCGCGGCTGTGGCCGAGTTCGGTCAGGCGATTGCGCGCACCACTGATGGTGAAGCCCTGTTCGTACAGCAGCTCTCGGATGCGGCGGATCAGGAGCACCTCATGGTGCTGGTAGTAGCGGCGATTGCCACGCCGCTTCATGGGCTTGAGTTGCGTGAACTCCTGTTCCCAGTAACGCAGCACATACGGCTTCACGCCGCACAAATCGCTCACCTCTCCAATGGTGAAGTAGCGTTTGGCTGGAATGGCGGGAAGCGCTTTCTCCATGTAAATCAATAAGATCAGGAGAGAAAGCTAGACTTTACTCGAAGTCGTCTCCCGCGGGGATGTCGCCTTGGACAACCCCCTTAAGTTTGTGGCTCGCGTGAAAAGTGACGACGTTTCGCGCCTTGATCGGGATCGCCTCGCCGGTACGCGGGTTGCGACCCGGCCGAGGCGCCTTGCGGCGGATATTGAAGTTGCCGAACCCCGACATCTTGACGTCTTCTCCGGTGACAAGGGTCCCATGGATGATGTCGAAGAAGGCTTCGACCATGTCCTTGGATTCGCGCTTGTTGAGGCCGAGCCGCTCGAAAAGCAACTCGGCCAGCTCGGCCTTGGTCAAGGTCGGTGTTTCGAGCATCGGGAGCATGACCCGATCAGGCGCTTTCTCTGGAGGTGGGGTACTCATTCGGGTTATCCAGTAGGTCACGCACGCAGACGCACGCCCAGCCGTTGGCCGAGCGCTGCCACGACCTCGGCCTTGACCGATTCGATGCGCTCGTCGGTCAGGGTGGTCGAGTCGTCGAGGATCTCCAAGCGCAGGGCCAGACTCCGTTCACCCGCAGCCATGTCGGTCGACGCACCGGCCGCCGGCTTGTAGACATCGAACAGCTTCACCGAGCGCACGAGTTGCTCGTTGGCGCCCTTGGCGGTTTCGATCAGGGCGTCGTGGCTGACCTGCTCACCTGCAATCACGGCGATGTCGCGCCAAGCCGATTGCTGCCGCGGGATCGGCTGGAAAGCCGGCACCGGCCGCTCGGTCAGCGCCGCCAGATCCAGCTCAAAGAGCACCGGCGTTCCCGGCAACTCATACGACTGGCGCCACTGAGGGTGCAACTCGCCGACAAAGCCGATCACCCGGCCGTCGATCTCGACACGTGCAGAGCGCCCTGGGTGCAAGGCGGGGTGTGAAGCGGGCACGAAGCGCGCCACGCGCGGCGAGAGCAAGGCCTCGACATCGCCCTTCACATCATAGAAGTCGACCGGGCGCGCCTTCGTGCCCCATTGCAGCTCATCCACCGAGTCACAGGCCAGCCCGGCGACACGCATCGGCTGATCGATGCCCGCCACCGCGCCGGCACCGTCGACGACGGCCGCGTCCCGCTTGAAGACACGCCCGACTTCGGCGATGCGCACGCGCGTGGCTTTCCGGGTCAGGTTGAAGCGAAGCACCGAGACAAGGCTGCCGATCAGGCTCGAGCGCATCACCGAGAGCGGACTGGCGATCGGGTTCAGCACGCGGATCGGGTTCTCGTTGCCGGCGAGTTCTTTTTCCCAACGCTCTTCGACGAAGCTGAAGTTGATCGTCTCCTGATAGTCGAGCGCCGCCAGTGCGTGGCGGATCTCATGCACACCGCGGCGCGACTCGCTGCGCACATGCGCACGGATCGGCGCGACCGGCGGGGTGTCGGGCAGGTTCTGGTAGCCCAGCACGCGCACCACTTCCTCGATCAGGTCTTCCTCGATCTGCAGGTCGAAGCGCCAGCTCGGCGGCGTGACGGTCAACACACCGGGCGCTTCGCTCACTTCAAGACCGAGGCGTCGCAGCACTTCGCCGCACTGGGCTTGCGTGACTGGCATGCCGATCACCTTGGCTGCGCGATCGACGCGCAGCGACACGGGCTTGCGCGCCGGCAGCTTCGTCGCCTGGTCGTCCATGGCGGCCGGCTCGCCGCCGCAGATGTCAAGGATCAGCTGCGTGATGTGATCGATGTGCTCGACTGTCTGCGCGGGGTCCACGCCGCGCTCGAAACGATGGCCGGCATCGGTGCTGAAGTTGTAGCGGCGGGAACGGCCAGCGACGGCCTCGGGCCACCAGAACGCGGCTTCGACGTAGACGTTGCGCGTGTCGTCGGACACCGCGGTTGCGTCACCGCCCATGATGCCGGCGAGCGACTCCACGGCCTGATCGTCTGCAATCACACCGACCCGCTCGTCGACTTCGATCGTGTTGCCGTTGAGCAGCTTGAGCTGCTCGCCCTTGCGGCCCCAGCGCACGACGAGGCCGCCGTGAATCTTGTCGAGGTCGAAGATGTGCGACGGCCGGCCGTACTCGAACATCACGTAATTCGAGATGTCGACGAGCGCGGTGACCGAACGCTGGCCACAACGCGCGAGACGGTCGACCATCCACGCGGGTGTGTTCGCCTTTGTGTTGACGTTGCGGATGATGCGGCCCGAGAAACGGCCACACAGGTCGGGGGCTTCGATGCGCACCGGCAGCTTGTCGGCGTGCACGATCTTCGCCGGCGTGAAGCTCTGCTTCAACAGCGGCGAGCCGGTCAGCGCCGCAACTTCACGCGCGATGCCGTAGACGCTCAGGCAGTGCCCGAGGTTGGGCGTGAGCTTCAACGTGAAGAGCGTGTCGTCGAGCTTCAGGTGCTCGCGGATCGACATCCCCACCGGCGCGTCGTCGGCAAGGATTAGCAGACCGCCGTGGTCTTCCGACAGCTTGAGCTCGCGCGCCGAGCACAGCATGCCCTGGCTCTCGACACCGCGCAGCTTGCCAAGCTTGATCTCGAAGGGCGCACCGCCCTCTTCCGCCGGCGGCAGCCGGGCACCGACCAGCGCGCACGGCACCTTGATGCCGGGGCGCACGTTGGGAGCGCCGCAGACGATGTTGAGCGTCGGGCCGCTGCCGGTGCGCACCTGGCAGACGTTGAGCCGATCGGCGTTCGGATGACGCGCGACCTCGAGCACCTCGGCGACGACCACGTCGGAGAACGGTGGCGCGACGGGGCGCAGCTCTTCGACCTCCATGCCGGACATCGTCAGCAGGTCGGCCAGCTGTTCGGTGGTGAGGGGCGGGTTGCAGAACTCCCGCAGCCAGGACTCTGGAAATTGCATCTCGTCTTTTCTGCTTCTGATTTATTTGAACTGCGACAGGAAGCGCAAGTCACCCTCGAAGAACATGCGCAGGTCGCTCACGCCATATCGCAGCATCGCCAGGCGGTCGATGCCCGAGCCGAAGGCGAAGCCGATGTAGCGCTCGGGATCGAGGCCCATGTTGCGCACGACCTGCGGGTGCACCTGGCCAGAACCGGACACTTCAAGCCACCGGCCCTTCAGCGGCCCTCGCTCGAACATGATGTCGATCTCGGCGCTGGGCTCGGTGAACGGGAAATAGCTGGGGCGGAAGCGCAGCTTGAGTTCGGTGGTTTCGAAGAAGGCCTGGATGAAGTCCAGGTACATCGACTTCAGGTCCTTGAAGCTCACGTTCTCGCCGATCCAGAGGCCTTCGACCTGGTGGAACATCGGCGAGTGCGTCGCATCGCTGTCGACGCGGTAGGTGCGGCCTGGCGCGATGACCCGGATGTCGGGCATCTTCGCCTGACCTTCGTACTTTTTTGCATGCGCCCGCGCGTAACGCACCTGCATCGGCGAGGTGTGCGGACGCAGGTTGAGCCAGCGGCCTTCGGCGTCTTTCATGTCGACGTAGAAGGTGTCCTGCATCGAACGGGCCGGATGGTTCTCGGGATTGTTCAGTGCGGTAAAGCTGTACCAGTCGGTCTCGATCTCGGGGCCGTCGGCCACATCGAAACCCATCGAGCCGAAGATCGCTTCGATGCGCTCCATCGTGCGAGTGATCGGGTGCAGGCTGCCGATGCCGCGCTTGCGGCCGGGCAGCGTGACGTCGAGCGCTTCTGCCTTCAGCTGCGCCTGAAGCTCGGCATCGGCCAACGCCTGGCGGCGCGCATTGAGTGCGGCTTCGACGCGTTGTTTGGCCGCATTGATGTCGGCACCGCGGGTCTTCTTTTCTTCGGGCGATAGCGCGGCCAAGCCCTTGAGCAACTCGGTGACACGCCCGGACTTGCCGAGGTAGCGTGCCTTGGCGTTCTCCAGATCTGCAGGTGCGGTGGCCTCGTGGAAATCGGCCTGCGCAGCTTGCACCAGTTGATCGAGATCGTTCATCGGTTCAGTTGGACGGAAAGCGAATTCAGAACAAACAAAAAAGGCCGCACACGAGGTCGGCCTTTGAAAGCTTGCGTGCGCCGGGCAAACAAACACCCGGCGTGATCACGACATCAAGCGAGCTGGGCCTTCACCTTCTCGACGATGCTGCCAAAAGCGGCAGGATCATTCACGGCCATGTCGGCAAGAACCTTGCGGTCGATGTCGATGTTGGCCTTCTTCAGGCCGGCCATGAACTTGCTGTAGGTGACACCCAGTCCACGGCTCGCCGCGTTGATACGGGCGATCCAGAGCTGGCGGAACACACGCTTCTTGGTGCGGCGATCGCGATAGGCATATTGCCCAGCGCGCATGACCGCTTCCTTGGCGATGCGGAATACGTTCTTGCGGCGGCCGCGGAAACCCTTGGCGAGTGCGAGAACTTTCTTGTGACGAGCACGTGCGGTTACACCACGTTTGACGCGAGGCATGTCGTTTCCTTTCTAGAAATCAGAGACCGGCGAACGGCAGCATCTGCGCCATCCCCGCCATGTTGGTCTCGTGGACGCCGACAGCACCACGGAGCTGGCGCTTGTTCTTCGTCGACTTCTTGGTCAGGATGTGGCGCTTGAACGCTTGACCGCGCTTGACGGTGCCACCCGGACGAACGCGAAAACGCTTTTTCGCACTGCTCTTGGTCTTCATTTTGGGCATGACTGCTCCTTCTAAATTGCTCCTGCAGGCGCCCGCGAAATCTCTCGCGGTCTTGTAAGCCTGCAGAGGCTTCTTGCATCACCCCGGTGACCAAACCAGGGCAGTGAACTCTTCAACGACCCTCGACTACCGCTTCTTCGGCCCCAGGACCATGATCATCTGGCGGCCTTCGAGCTTGGGCATGTTCTCGACCACCGAACAATCTGCCAGGTCGTCGCGGATGCGCTCCAGAAGCCGCATGCCGATGTCCTGGTGGGTGATCTCGCGGCCGCGGTAGCGCAGCGTGACCTTGCCTTTGTCGCCGTCTTCCTCGATGAAGCGGCGCAGGTTGCGCAGCTTGATCTGGTAGTCGCCTTCATCGGTGCCCGGGCGGAACTTGACTTCCTTGATCTCGATGACCTTCTGCTTGGCCTTTGCCTCCGCCGCGCGCTTCTGCTCCTGGTACTTGAACTTGCCGTAGTCCATCAAGCGGCACACAGGCGGGTCGGCCTGGGCGGCGATCTCGACAAGGTCAACATCCAGTTCACCCGCCATCCGCAAAGCTTCTTGCAGGGGGACGATGCCCAAGGGCTCGTTGTCCACCCCGTTGAGCCGGACTTCCGGCGCCATGATTTCGCGGTTCAGGCGGTGCTTGCGTTCCACGTTGGGAGCGCGGCGGTCAGCAAAAGTAGCGATAGTTCAAATCCTTCAGCGAACCCCAAGGCGACAGGGCCCAAAAATAATCAAAGCGTGCTGGGCAACCGGACCTCTCGTCAAACGCGATTGGCAATGTCACCCGCGATCTTCAAAGCGAAGTCGGCGAGGGGCATCACACCGAGGTCTTGGTTACCGCGAGCGCGCACGGCAACGGCCCCGTTCGCCTTCTCCTTGTCGCCAACGACGAGGAGGAACGGGACCTTTTGCAGGGAATGCTCGCGGATTTTACGGGTAATTTTCTCGTTGCGCAAATCGCTCTCGACTCTAAGCCCTTGTTTTTGAAGCGTTTTCGTCACGTCCCGCGCGTAATCCGCCTGATCGTCGGTGATGCTCATGACCACGGCCTGCACCGGGGAAAGCCAAACCGGCAGCGCGCCTGCATGCTGCTCGATGAGGATGCCGATGAAGCGTTCCAGGCTGCCAACGATGGCTCGATGCAACATGAGGGGCCGGTGGCGAGCACCGTCCTCGCCGACAAAATCGGCATCAAGACGCTCCGGCATATTCGGATCGACCTGGATCGTGCCGCACTGCCAAGGGCGGCCCAGCGCGTCTTTCAGCGTGTACTCGATCTTCGGACCGTAGAACGCGCCCTCGCCTGGCAGGTATTCGAATTCGCACCCCGAGGCGCGCAGGCCATCTGCCAGCGCAGCTTCGGCCTTGTCCCAGCTTTCTTCGGTACCGATGCGGTTCTCGGGGCGCGTCGAAAGCTTGTAGATGATGTCGGTGAAACCGAAGTCCTTGTAGACCTTCTGCAGCAGCGCCGTGAAGGCCGTGACTTCGGCCTGGATGTGCTCTTCCGTGCAGAAGATGTGGCCGTCGTCCTGCGTGAAGCCCCGCACGCGCATGATGCCGTGCAGCCCGCCCGTAGGCTCGTTGCGATGGCACTGCCCGAATTCGCCATAGCGCAGCGGCAAGTCGCGATAGCTCTTGATGCCCTGCTTGAAGATCAGGATGTGGCCAGGGCAGTTCATCGGTTTCAGCGCGTAGTCGCGCTTCTCCGACTCGGTGGTGAACATGTTCTCGCGGTACTTGCCCCAATGGCCCGTCTTCTCCCACAGACCCTGATCCAGGATCTGCGGGCCTTTCACTTCCTGGTAGCCGTTGTCGCGGTAGACCGCGCGCATGTACTGCTCGACCTGCTGCCAGATCACCCAGCCCTTCGGGTGCCAGAAGACCGTGCCGGGCGAATGTTCGTCGATGTGAAAGAGATCGAGCTCGCGCCCGAGCCGGCGGTGATCGCGCTTTTCGGCCTCTTCGAGCATCGTGAGGTATTGCTGAAGCTCGTCCTTCGTGGCCCATGCGGTGCCGTAGACCCGCTGCAGCATCTCGTTGCGGTGGTCGCCACGCCAATAGGCACCGGCCACCTTCATCAGCTTGAAGTGTTTGAGCTTGCCTGTGCTGGGCACGTGAGGGCCGCGGCACAGGTCTTCGAACTTGCCTTCGCGGTACAGCGAGACGTCTTCGTTCGCCGGGATGCTCGCGATGATCTCGGCCTTGTAGTGCTCGCCCAGGCTCTTGAAATACGCCACCGCCTCGTCGCGCGGCAGCACGCGGCGCTCGACTTTCTCGTCCTTCTTGGCGAGTTCCGACATCTTTGCTTCGATGGCAGCCAGGTCTTCGGGCGTGAAGGGACGCTTGTACGAGAAGTCGTAATAGAAGCCGTTCTCGATGACCGGGCCGATCGTGACCTGGGCCTCCGGGAACAGCTCCTTCACCGCATACGCCAGCAGGTGCGCCGTCGAATGGCGAATGACGTCCAGGCCGTCAGCATCCTTGTCGGTCAGGATGGCCAGCGACGTGTCGGCTTCGATGCGGTAGCTGGTGTCGACGACCTTGGCGTCGCTGCCCTGCCCCACGCGGCCAGCCAACGCAGCCTTGGCCAAGCCGGTGCCGATCGAAGCAGCCACCTCGGCCACCGTCACGGGGCCGTCGAACTGACGCTTGGATCCATCGGGCAATTGAACGGAAATCATGATGAGCGAACTCCAGAAAGCAAAAAGCGCGGTGGTGAACCGCGCTTTCTGATGATGACGAGAAGAGACGTGACGAAGCCGCGGCCGACTAAACCTTTACCTGCCGGGTCGTAGTTCGCGGTGTCATAACCATGGTGCCCTTCTCGCTCTTGTAGATTGCCAGTGGAACTGGAAGGCGCCGATTCTAGTTCAGCCCCGTGCCGTGTACTCGGAAAAGATGCCCAATTCCACATACCGCCCCGACTCCAGCAGCCCGGCTTCGGTCAAGGACGCGATGACCTGGGCCGGGGGAATGCAACCGGCGATCGTGTCCCAGTAGTAGCGCCACAGCATGGGCGTCGTGGACGACTTGGACACGAAGCGCGCCAGCAGCGGCACCACGCCCCGCATGTAGGCCTTCAGCAAGGCCGTGGCGATGCGCCCTTGCGGCATGGTGATCTCCAGGATCAGCAGGCGGCCGCCCGGCTTGAGCACGCGGCGGAACTCGGCGCAGGCCTTCGAGAAGTCGCTGATGTGGCGCAGCGCGTAGCCCATGACCAGGAAATCGACCGACGCGTCGGGCACGGGAATCTCTTCGGCACGACCGAGCTTGCACACCACGTCGGCCGGCAGCTTCGCCTGCGCCATCATGCCCGGGCTTGGGTCGACGCCGATCAGCTTGGAGGGTTCGCCGGTGATCTTGAGGATCTGCTGCGACACGATCCCGGTGCCCATGCCCACGTCCACCACCGTCATGCCGGGCTTGAGGCCTGCACGCTTGAGTGCGCGGCCGCGGTAGCTGGCACCCGTGCCCAGGCCCAGGATGGCTTCGAGCCGGTTGTAGTCGACCGCGGTGTCGTCGAAGGTCTTGCGCAGGAAACTCTCGCGGGCCTGCAGATCGTTGGACGGGTAGTAGTCCGGCAGCGGCTGGTGCGGGAGTTGGACAGCTTGGGCGCTCGGGCGGCCCTGCGGGTTGGTCATGGTGCGGCTCCTCCTGTGGTGGGCGACGGTCGTGGGTCGGTGATCAAAGTGGCAACGCGGCGATGGGCTGGCGCCGTTCGACGAGCGCTTGGAACTCGTCTCGCAGGCGTTCGCTTTCTGCCACTGCCTGCCTCCAGGACCTCACCCGGGCAGGCACATCGTGGGTATAGCGTTTGAAATCGTTGCGGTCCGGAAGCTTGCCATTGGGAAGCGTTGCAATCCATTCGGGATTAGGCGATAGGACCACGACATTATCCAGGTGCGCGCTCGAGCGGTGGCGGTGCTTCAGCGCCTTGTCAAGCCAACCGGGAATAATCGTCTTCTGGAAGTGCGGATAGAGCACCAAGCCCTCGCGCAACGAGGCGTAGTTCAGGTGCAGGTGGTAGTCGGTGATGCCACCATCCCAATAGGCACCGCGCGGCCCGCCGGGGATGTCGTGCACCGCATCGAGCCAGAACGGGATCGAGCAGCTTGCGAGAATGCTCCGCTGCAGGTTCTGCGCATCGAGCGAGACGATGCGGGTGCTGTAGTCGTGGGTGTGAAGCGGAAAGGTGTCACGCGCATCGGAGAAGATCACCCGCTCGAGCCACGCCCCCATGGCCTTGCGGCTCACGACGTTGGTCGCGAAAGCGCCCAGGTACCCCAGAGGCGTCGTGACGCGCGACAGGCTACGACCTTCGCGCCTGAGCACGTGCCTGCCTCGGCTGGTGAACACATGCAGGCGGAACCTGGGGTGCGCGAGCACACGCGCTTCCTGTCCCGCGAAGTGCTCCAGCAGCTTTGCGCCAAACACCTCGCTCACATGCGTGGGCGTCGGCGCCTTGCCGGCCTTGTGCTCGTATTCCTGCGTGATGTAGTCATCGGCCATACGGGCGAAGGCCTGCCGCGGGTTGTCCAGGCAGGCCGTCGCCATGCGCCAGGCGCCGATCGACGCACCGATCAAATGGACGGGTTGCCCCTCGTCGCGCAGCAGCCAGTCCCCGAAGATGAACTGGTCGAGAGGGCCGAGCACCAGGCCCTTCGGCCCTCCCGCCGCACCGGGAATGGCCCGCACGTCCGATGCCGCAAGCCCGTGCTCTCGCAAGTGCTTCAGCGCACGCGGACCGGCGTGGACCTGCAGGGCTTGCATCACCTCAGGCCGGTCAGCGCTTGGTCTGCAGCTTGGCAAACGCCGCGGCCATCGCCGACGGCACCTGGGCCTGTGCGGGGGCACGCTGGCCACCCATGCGTTCGCCACGCGCGGCCGGGCGATAGCTGTTGTCGCCCCGTTCCCCACGCGGCGCAGGCGCGGCATCGAGCTTCATCGTGAGAGAGATGCGCTTGCGGGCCAGGTCGACCTCGAGCACCTTCACCTTGACGATGTCGCCCGCCTTCACCACTTCGCGCGCATCGTTGACGAACTTGTTCGACAGCTGGCTGACATGCACCAGGCCGTCCTGGTGCACCCCCAGGTCTACAAAGGCGCCGAACTGGGCGACGTTGCTAACCGTGCCTTCGAGCGTCATGCCCGGCTGCAAGTCCTTGATGTCTTCCACGCCGTCGTTGAAGCGCGCAACCTTGAAGTCGGGGCGCGGGTCGCGGCCCGGCTTCTCCAGCTCGGCGAGGATGTCCTTCACCGTGATGGCGCCGAACTTGTCGTCGGCAAATGCCTCGGGCTTCAGCGCGCGGATCACGTCGCTGCGGCCAATTACCTCGGCCAGCGGCTTGCTGACCTTGCTGAGGATCTTTTCGACCACCGGGTAGGTCTCGGGGTGCACGCCCGACTGGTCCAGCGGGTTGTCGCCGCCGCTGATGCGCAGGAAGCCGGCGCTCTGTTCGAAGGTCTTGGCGCCCAGGCCGCTCACATCGAGCAGCTGCTGGCGGTTCTTGAAGGCGCCGTTGGCATCGCGCCAGCGCACGATGCTGTTGGCGACCGCGGTGCTCAGGCCCGACACGCGTGCCAGCAGCGGGGCCGAAGCGGTGTTCAAGTCGACGCCGACCGAATTCACGCAATCTTCGACGACCGCATCGAGGCTCTTGGCCAGCTCGCCCTGGTTTACGTCGTGCTGGTACTGGCCGACGCCGATGCTCTTCGGCTCGATCTTCACCAGCTCGGCCAGCGGGTCTTGAAGGCGCCGCGCGATGCTCACCGCACCCCGCAAGCTGACATCGAGGTCGGGCAGTTCCTTGCTCGCGAACTCGCTCGCCGAATACACCGACGCACCGGCCTCGCTCACCACCACTTTCTCGATGTGCGTCCCGGGCGCGAGCTGCTGGATGCGCTTGATGAGATCGGATGCCAGCTTGTCGGTCTCCCGGCTGGCGGTGCCGTTGCCGATGGCGATCAGGTTCACGCCGTGCGTGGCACACAGGCGGCCGAGCGTGTGGATCGAGCCTTCCCAATCCTTGCGCGGCTCGTGCGGGTAGACGGTGTTGGTGTCGAGCACCTTGCCGGTGGCATCGACCACCGCCACCTTCACACCGGTGCGGATGCCGGGGTCCAGCCCCATCACCACGCGCGGGCCGGCGGGCGCGGCGAGCAGCAGGTCGCGCAGGTTCTCGGCGAACACCTTGATCGCCACCTTCTCGGCCTCTTCGCGCAGGCGGCTGAAGAGGTCGCGCTCCAGGCTCAGGCTCAGCTTGACCTTCCAGGTCCAGGCGATGGTCTTGCGGATCAGGTCGTCGGCCGGCCGCTTGGCGTGGCTCCAACCCAGGTGGCGCGCGATCCGGCCTTCGGCCAGCGTGGGCTGACCGGGCACCACTTCTTCATCGACCACCAGCTTGGCATCGAGAATTTCTTGCGTGCGACCCCGGAACACCGCCAACGCCCGGTGCGACGGCACACGGCCGATCGGCTCGTCGTAGTCGAAGTAGTCGCGGAACTTGGCCACGTCGGCGTTGTTCTCGTCCTTGCCGTCCATCAGCTTGGACTTGAGCAGGCCCTCTTCCCACAACCACTCGCGCAGCTTGCCGACCAGCGTCGCGTCTTCGGCCCAGTGCTCGCTCAGCAGATCGCGCACGCCGTCGAGCACGGCGAAGGCATCCGCAAAGCCGGCCTCTGCGTTGATGAAGCCGATAGCTTCTGCCGCGGGGTCGAGTGTCGGGTCGGCGAAGAGCTTGTCGGCCAGCGGCTCCAGGCCGGCCTCGCGGGCGATCATCCCCTTGGTGCGGCGCTTGGGCTTGTAGGGCAGGTAGAGGTCTTCCAGCTCCTGCTTGGTCGGCACCGCCTCGATGGCGGCGCGAAGCTCGGGCGTCAGCTTGCCCTGTTCCTCGATGCTCTTGAGCACCGCGCCGCGGCGCTCTTCCAGCTCGCGAAGGTAGCCCAGACGGGCTTCCAGCTCGCGCAGTTGTGTGTCATCGAGGCCGTCGGTAGCCTCCTTGCGGTAGCGGGCGATGAAGGGAACGGTGGCGCCTCCATCGAGCAGCTCCACCGCGGCGTTCACTTGGGCTGCGCGAACCTTCAGTTCGCCAGCCAACTGCAGAAGAATCTTGTCCAAGTACAGCTGTCCGCAGAGGGACGAAAAACGAAAGCGGCGAAGTGTGCCACACGGTCATTTCGCCTCGGGCGCTGCCCCTGCACCCGGTTCGGGAACGGTGCCACGCTGCTCCGGCGGCAGTTCGGCGCGCAGCGCGTCGATCTGCTCCTTTTTCTGCGCCAGGCTCAGGTTCGGGTTCTGGTCGATCACCGCGGCCATCATCACGGCGCGGGCGTTGCGGATGTCCGCCCCGAAGAGCGCGGTGGCCGTCGCTTCGTCGAAATGCCGCCGCTGGATGCGGCCCACCTGGGCAAAGTACTCGTCGACGCTCTGCTGCGTCTCGGGAATGCCGAGCTGCGCACCTTCTGCGCGCAGGTCCGTCTGGTAGCTCCGATAGCCTTGCAGCAGCTTCAGCGCCCTATCCGCCTCTTCCTTCGGCAGGCCCTGGCGCAGCGTGTACTCCAGCTTCTCGAGTTCCTTCTGGGACGGGGGGTCCGACAGCTGCGTCATCAGCGTGTCCAGCGTTGCCCGGGTCTCGCCGTCGACGTTGAGTCCGCCACCAAACCCAAGCTGGAAGAGGCGGGACACGTCCATGCGGGCACCAAGGACATCGACTTCCACGAGGCCGTTGTCGCCCATCACCGCGCCGCCAGAGGCTCCACTCGCAGCACTTGATATTTGTTTCTGGGCGGAATCGCTTCGCTGCGCGGTCTCAGCAGCTGGGTACAAATCGGCGGGACTGCCGAACCACTGCCAGCCCACAGCGCCTATCACCGCCACCGCCCCGGCCAAAGCCCAGAAGGCGGGTCGTTTCCACACGGGCGAATCGTTGATGTGCACGGACATACAAAAAACTTTCTGAATCAGAACTATCGGGCCGCCACGAGAGGCTACTTGCCGCGCAAGCCTCACATACCGGGCCTGAATTCAGGATCAGGGAAATCGATGAAACGTTTAAACGCACTGTCGTGCAGCATTCGCAATGCCGATTTAGAACAGCCGTACATAAATAGCTCGTCCCATCGGCGTTAGCCCCAACACAGGAGACATCATGCAACTCGCATTGAACCCCACACTGCGCCATGTCGCGCGCTTCGCCAAGGCTTCGGTCCTGGCAGCCACTGTCCTGCTGGCAGGCGTTGCCAATGCCCAGTACCAGAAGGGCCCGGACCCGACGACGTCCGCGCTGGAATCCAGCCGTGGCCCGTTCGCCATCCGCTCAACCACCATCTCGCGCACCAGCGCCAGCGGCTTCGGCGGCGGCACGGTGTACTACCCCACCACCTCGGGCTCCTATGGCGCCATCGCCGTGTCGCCCGGCTTCACCGCCTACCAATCGTCGATCAGCTGGATCGGCGAGCGCCTGGCCTCGCACGGTTTCGTGGTCATCACCATCGACACCATCACCACGTCTGACCAGCCCGACAGCCGCGGCCGCCAACTCAAGGCCGCGCTCGACCGCGTGGTGAGCATGAGCCGCTCCAGCACCAACGTGCTCTACAACAAGGTGGATGCATCTCGCCTCGGCGTGGCGGGCCACTCGATGGGCGGCGGCGGCACGCTGGCCGCGGCCCGCGACAACCCGTCGTACAAGGCGGCCGTGCCTCTGGCGCCGTGGCACACCACCAAGAGCTGGCGCACGGTGACCGTGCCCACGCTGATCATCGGTGGCGAGACCGACACCATCGCCAGCGTGTCGTCGCATTCGATCCCGTTCTACACGAGCCTGCCCTCGACGACCCGCAAGGCCTACGCGGAGCTGAACGGCGAAGGCCACTTCTTCCCACAGCTGTCTTCCAACTACCCGCTGGTCGGCCGCTACATGATCTCGTGGTTCAAGCGCTTCATCGACAACGACACGCGCTACAGCCCGTTCCTCTGCGGCGCTCAGCACCAGGCGGACCTGGGCTTCTTCGGCCCGTTCTCCGACTACCGCGAGAACTGCCCGTACTGATCTGAAGGCCGCCACCGGCCGTCAGCCAGACGCGCCGCGGCACCTGCCCCCCAGGGCGCCAGCCTCGGCTGCGCGCCCTGGTTGCTTTTTTGACGGGAAGTAGCACCGCCATACAAATCGCGACGCGGTCTTTCAGGGAAACCGATGAAACGTTTAATAGCACACTAGTGCACTATTCGACTGTCGATATCGAACGGCCGTCTACAAGGGCCCTGCATCGGCACACGCCCAAAACCAAGGAGACAACATGCAACTTGCTTCCCAATCGACGCGCCACCTCGCGCGTTTCACCCAGGCTTCCGTCATTGCAGCCGCCGTCCTGTTCACCGGCGTCGCGAGCGCCCAGTACCAGAAGGGCCCGGATCCCACGGTGGCTGGCCTCGAGCGTGACGGGAGCTTCGCCGTCCGCACCACCACCGTCTCTCGTCTCAGCGCGAGCGGCTTCGGCGGCGGCACCATCTACTACCCGACCGCCACCGGCAGCTACGGCGTGATTGCCGTGTCGCCCGGCTTCACTGCCTACCAGTCCTCCATCAGCTGGATCGGCAGCCGCCTCGCCTCGCACGGCTTCGTCGTCATCACGATCGACACGAACTCCACGTCCGACCAGCCCGACAGCCGCGCACGCCAGCTCAAGGCCGCGCTCGACAAGGTGGTCAGCAACGCCAGCAGCCGCACCAACGTGCTGTATGGCAAGGTCGACTCGTCGCGCATGGCCGTCGCAGGCCATTCGATGGGCGGCGGCGGCAGCCTGGCCGCCGTGCGCGACTACCCGCAGCTGAAGGCGGCCGTGCCGCTCGCCCCGTGGCACTCCACCAAGAACTTCTCCACGGTGCGTGCCCCGACGCTGATCATCGGTGCCGATGGTGACTCGGTCGCGAGCGTCTCCACGCACTCGATCCCGTTCTACAACAGCATTCCGTCGAGCACGCCCAAGGGCTACCTGGAACTGAACAACGAAGACCACTTCTTCCCGCAAGACAGCGGCGAGTACGGCCTGGTCGGCAAGTACATGATCTCGTGGTTCAAGCGCTTCGTCGACAACGACACCCGCTACAGCCCGTTCCTCTGCGGCGCGCCCCATCAGCAGCAAGTCGCCAACACCCTGCGCATTGCCGACGCGCGCAACAACTGCCCGTATTGACCCGGTCAGTTCAACGCGCGCGCGCCGTCGGGAGACGCGCCGCGTGCCAGCCACGACAGGGCGCCGGCTCCAGCCGTGCGCCCCGTGGCGAAGCAGGCCGTCAGCAGATAGCCGCCGGTGGGTGCTTCCCAGTCGAGCATCTCACCGGCGCAAAAGACGCCCGGCCGCCCTTTCAGCATCAGCTCGTCACTCAAGGCCTCGAATCGCACACCGCCCGCAGTACTGATTGCCTCATCCATCGGCCGCGTGGCCCTCACGCGCACCGGCAGCGCCTTGATGGCCTGCGCCAGCCGACCTACATCGGCCATGTCGTCTTTCGACAGCATTTCGTACAGCAAGCCGGCCTTGACGCCGTGCAGGCCGAGCCGGCTCTTCAGGTGTGTCGACAATGAGCGAGGTCCACGGGGATGGGCCAGCTCGTCACGCACCCAGTCGAGGCTGCGGGCCGGCAGCAGGTCGAGGTGCACCACGGCATGGCCGCGAGCTTCGATCTCGTCACGCAGCGCGGCGGACGCGGCATAGACCAGACTCCCCTCGAGCCCCGTCTGCGTGACGACGCACTCCCCCACCTGATCGAACACTGGCCCATCGCTCGGCTGGAATGACAGCCGCACCGACTTCAGGGGCTGGCCGGCGTAGCGCTCCTGCAGATGCGCCGACCACCCCACGTCGAAGCCGCAGTTGGACGGGCGAAGCGGGGCCAATTCGTCCGCGGACAACCAATTCGCCCAGGCCCCGTCGGACCCGAGCCGCGCCCAGCTCGCACCACCCAGCCCCAGCACGACGGCGTCGGCCTCGATCGCCGTCGGGCCTTCAGGTGCATCGAACTGCAGCTTCACGGGATGTCCGGCGCGCACCTCGCGGCAACGATGGCGCATGTGGAAGCGGACACCCGCCGCACGCAGGCGCTGCAGCCAGGCACGCAGCAAGGGCGCGGCCTTCATGTCGGTCGGGAAGACACGGCCCGACGAGCCGACGAAGGTGTCGATGCCCAGGCCCTGCGCCCACGCGCGCATCTGCTCGGGGCCGAATGCACGCAGCCATGCTTCGAGCCGCGCTCTCTGCGGGCCGTATCGGTCGAGGAATCGCTCCAGCGGCTCGCCGTGCGTGAGGTTGAGGCCGCCCTTGCCGGCGAGCAGGAACTTGCGGCCGACAGACGGCATGCCGTCGTAGACGTCGACCTGCGCGCCACCCTGCACGGCCACCTCAGCGGCCATGAGGCCGGCGGGCCCACCGCCCACGATGGCGATGTGCGGCGTTCGAGAAGAAGCATTCATGGAGGCATTGTCGGCGGGACTGTGTGCCCCGCCGCGCCTCCTCGCGCCGTTTCAGTCGGCCGCGCGCAAGGCCGCCTTGAGCTGCTGGCCCAGCTCGGGCTTGGCCGCGAACGGGTCGGTCGGGTTGCGCTGCTGCATCACGTCTTCCAGGCGTGTCTGCACGCCGCCGAGTGCGTGCGGGTGGCTGAAGATGTAGAAACGGCCTTCGGCCACCGCGTCGAACACCGACTGCGCCATCGTCGCCGCCGTCACCTTGCCGCTGCTCACCGCCTTGTCGCTCATCGCGCGGGCAATGAGCTGGCTCTTGGTCGGCTTCGCATCGGCGTCCTTCATCTCGGCCGGGCGGTTGCGCGCGCTGTTGCTGATGCCGGTCGGGATGAAGTACGGGCACAACACCGAAGCACCGATCTGGTCGGTGACGAGGCGCAGGTCCTGGTAGAGCGTTTCGCTCAGCGCCACCACCGCATGCTTGGTCACGTTGTACACGCCCATGTTGGGCGCGTTCAGCATGCCGGCCATCGAGGCGGTGTTGACGATGTGGCCTTCGTAGGCCGGGTTCTTCTTCGCGGCTTCCAGCATCATCGGCGTGAAGACCCGCACGCCGTGGGCCACGCCCATCAGGTTGACGCCGACGACCCACTCCCAGTCCTTGAGCGACTGTTCCCAGATCAGGCCACCACCGCCGACGCCGGCGTTGTTGAACACGAAGGTCGGAGCGCCGAAGCGCTCGAAGGTGGCGGCGCCGAGCGCTTCCACTTCAGCAGCCTTGGCCACGTCAAGCCTGAAGGGCAGCACCTTCGCACCCAAACCCTCGATCTCGGCCGTAGCAGCATCGAGCGCATCCTTCTGCACGTCGGCCAGCACGACATTCATGCCCAGCTTCGCGGCGATGCGCGAGGCCTCGAGGCCGAAGCCCGAGCCCGCACCGGTGATGACGGCGGTGCCGCCCTTGAAGTTCTTCATTTCGTTTCTCCTGAGTCGATCTTGGGTTTCTTGATCTGGTACCCGATGCGAGGGAAGTGCACGTGCACGGTGCCGGCACGTTCGTCCTTGCGCTCGATCACCACTTCGTTCTGATTGAGGCCGACCAGCGTGCCGCTGACGAGGTCAGTCGCGTAGTCGGTGGGCGCCACGGTCACCGCGTCGCCGGCCGCAAAGCCGGCATTGGCCTCGACCTGCGTGGGCGCGAATCGATGCGTGCCGGCGGCGAGTTCGAGCGCCGCATCGCTGCGCATCTTCTCGGGCGTGCCATGGCCGAAGGCCGCCACGCGCTCGTACCACGCGAGCAGGCGCGTGAACGGCGCCAGCACGGTGGCCACCGGCGGCGCACGGCGGATGTACCAGATCGACTGCGCCACTGAAAAGTCAGCGATGCAGGGCTGTGCGCCGAGCAGGAACTGCCGACCGTCAGCGAGCTCGGTGTCGAGCCAGCCGAAGTAGCTGGCCAGTTGCGCCGCACCGTCGACCGTCGTCGCGCGGCGCAGGTTGGGCGTCATCGCAGCACGATCGGCGGCAAAGGCCTTGAGGAAGTCAGGCGGTGCATCGCCGAACAAGTACTGCGCGCCAGCGGGCTGCATGGTGTACGGAATGGCCGACCAGAAGAGCGTGGTGTCGGCCCACTGCGCGAGCATGTGCTGAAGGCCACCCGCGGCGACCGGGTACAGCGGCGGCTGCGGCGCCATCGCGTCGATCACGCGGCACATCAGCGCGGTGTCGCAGTAGATGTCGGCGCCGACCTGCAGGAAGGGCGTGCGCCGGTAGCCGCCGGTGAGCGCCACCACGTCGGGCTTGGGCAGCATCACCGGCACGGTGACCGACTTCCAGGCCAGGCCCTTGTAGCCGAGGATGAGGCGCACCTTCTCTGAAAAAGGCGAGCCGGCATAGTGGTGCAAGACCAGATCGGACATGGGCGTGTTCGTGAGGGTTTGAGGGAGTCTTGTGTCGCAGCGGCGCGATCAATCTGACGCGTTGTTGCGCATGATCTTTCGGCCACCGGCCGGCAGGCCCTTGAGGTACTTGAAGGTGCCGGTGGCCTGGGCGACGAGCGCGCCCTTTTCGTCGAACACCTGGGCTTCGCAAAACGCGAGCGAGGCGGTGCCGTGCACCCGCTTGCCCTTCGCATGCAGCCGGCCGAGGCCGGGGCGCATGAAGCTCGTCTTCATCTCGATGGTGACGACGCCGATGCCGTTGCTCTGCCCTTCCCCGTCCAGGCCAGTGGCACGGGCCGCGTGCGCCATCGTCACGTCGAGCAGCGTCATCGTCACACCCCCGTGCGCCACGCTCCACGAGTTGCACAGCTCCTCGCGCAGCGTGACGGCGATCTCGGCCTCACCGTCCTCGAACTTCAGCAGCTCGAAGCCGAGGTGCTCGACGAAGGGGATGAAGGTGTGGAACTTCATGACACCGCAGGTTCAGCCGCCGTGGATGGCCGACACGCCACCGTCGACGGCGAGGATCTGCCCGGTGATGTGCTTGCCGGCCGCCGAGGCGAACAGCAGTGCCGCGCCCTTCAGGTCGTCGTCGTCGCCGATGCGGCGCAGCGGCGCACGCGAGGCCATCGCATCGGCGCCCACGCGCTCGATCGTGCCCTTGGTCATCTTGCTCGGGAAGAAGCCCGGTGCCAGCGCGTTGACGGTGATGCCGTACTTGCCCCACTCGCCCGCCAGCGTGCGGGTGAAGTTCACCGCCGCGCCCTTGCTCGTGCCGTAGGCGATGTACTGGATGTCGGGGCCCGCGCCCGAGAGGCCGGCGATCGAGGCCACGTTGATGATGCGGCCCTGCTTGCGGGGAATCATGCTCAGCTTGCCGATGGCCTGGCTCATCAGGAAGATGCTGCGGATGTTGAGATTCATGACCTTGTCCCACGCTTCGAGCGGGTGGTCTTCGGCGGGCGCGCCCCAGGTCGCGCCGGCGTTGTTGACGAGGATGTCGACGTTGCCCAGGCGTTCCATCGCGTCTTTCGCAATGCGCTGAATCTCCTCCGGCTGGCTCGCATCGGCGGCGACCCACAGCGCGTCGATGCCGCGCGCCTTCAGGTGCGCGGCGGACTCTTCCAAGTCGCTCGCCTTGCGAGAGGTGAGCAGCACGCGCGCGCCGGCTTCGCCGAGCGCTTCGGCGATCTGCAGGCCGAGGCCGCGCGAGCCGCCGGTGACGAGGGCGGTCTTGCCGCTGAGGTTGAAGAGTTTCTGGATCGGGGTGCTCATGGTGTTGTCTTGTCCGAAGGTTGAGGCGTGTCTTTCATGCGCGAGCGCACGTAGATGAGGGCGAAGCCCAGGGCGGCGATTGCACCGCCGATGACGATCACGGTGGTGCCCAGCGCATCGTCGCTGCGCTGGACCGAGAGCCCGAGGCCCACGCCCAGCAGGCCGCCGTAGATGAGGACCCAGATCAGCGTGTCGACGGTGCTTGTTTTCATGGCGAGTTCAGAACCAGGCGTCGTTCATGGTGCGGCAGGTGTCGTCGCGCGTTTCCACCACCTTCAGCCACGCGGGTACACGCGGCAGCTCGTAGCGGAAGAAATAGCGCGCGGCGGCGAGCGTGCCTTGGCGCAGGTTCTCGTCGGCCTTCGACGCTTGCGCGCAGAGTGCGACGTCGAGCCAGATCCAGGCGAGCACGGTGTGGCCGAAAGCTTGCAGGTACGGCACGGCATTGGCCAGCGCCTCTTCCGGCACGCCGGTGGCCCAGGCCGACTTGGTCGCGTTGCCCAGGTGCTTGAGCGCACCGGCCAGCGAGTTCGCGGCTTCCGCCCACTCGGGCGTCTGCACCGCACGCTCGATCGTCGCGTTGACCTTGGCGGCCAGCAGCGCGAGGCCCTTGCCTCCATCCATCACCACCTTGCGGCCCAGCAGGTCGAGGCCCTGGATGCCGTGTGTGCCCTCGTGGATCATGTTCAGGCGGTTGTCACGCCAGTACTGCTCCACCGGGTAGTCGCGGGTGTAGCCGTAGCCACCATGGATCTGGATCGCGAGGCTGTTGGCCTCCAGGCACCACTCGCTGGGCCAGCTCTTCGCAATCGGCGTGAGCATCTCCAGCAGCAGGCCGGCTTCAGCGCGCTTGTCGACGTCTCCCGTGTGCAGCTCGTCGACGAGGCGCGAGCAGTACAGCTCCAGTGCGAGCGCACCTTCGCAGTACGACTTCTGTGCCAGCAGCATGCGCTTCACGTCGGCGTGCTGAATGATCGGCACCTGCGGCTGCTTGGCGTCCTTGCCGCCGACGCCGATGGGCCGGCCCTGCGGGCGGCCCTTCGCGTATTCGAGGCTCGCCTCGTATCCTGCGTAGCCCAGCATCACCGCGCCCAGGCCCACGCCGATGCGCGCCTCGTTCATCATGTGGAACATGCACTTGAGGCCATCGCCGGGCTTGCCCACCAGGTAGCCGATCGCACCGGCCTTGCCGCGCGCCGGGTACTTGCCTTCGCCGAAGTTGAGCAGCGTGTTGGGAATGCCGCGGTAGCCGAGCTTGTGGTTCAGGCCCGCCAGGGCCACGTCGTTGCGTTCGCCGGTGAGATTGCCCTCGGTGTCGACCAGCTTCTTCGGCACGATGAAGAGCGAGATGCCCTTGGTGCCCGGGATCAGGTTGCCATCGGGCCCGGGGATCTTGGCCAGCACCAGGTGCACGATGTTCTCGGTGAGCTCATGCTCGCCGTTGCTGATCCACATCTTGTTGCCGCGCAGGCGGTAGCGTGGGCCCAGCGGGTCGCCCTCGAAGTCGTCGCCATCGGGCGTGGCCCGCGTGAGGATGTCGGACAGCGACGAGCCCGCCTGCGGCTCGCTCAAGCACATGGTGCCAAAGAAGCGGCCGGCGAATTCGTTCTTCGCGAAGACTTCCTTCTGCAACTCGGTGCCGTGCGCCATCAGGAGGTTGGCGTTGCCGCTGGTGAGCATGGCGCCACCACCGAGGCCGATGCTCGCCTTGGAGAAGAAGGTGTTGGCCGCCATCTCCACCACGCAGGGCAGCTGCATGCCGCCGATGTCGTAGTCCTGTGCGGCCGCGAGCATGCCGGACTCGACATACGCCTTGGCCGCGTCATACGACGCCTGCGGCAGGATCACCTTCTCGCCGTCGAAGTGCGGCTCTTCGGTGTCGGCAAGGCGGTTGAAGGGCTCGAACTTGTCGCGGGCGATGCGCTCGCAGGTGTCGAGCACCGACGAGAAGGTCTCGCGCGAATGGTCGGAGAAGCGCTGACGCCGCGTCAGCTCCTCCACCGCCAGCCAGTCATACAGGAAGAAATCGACGGTGGAGCGGTACGTCATGGCAGCGGCCTGTCAGAGCACCTCGAACACGCCGGCAGCACCCATGCCACCGCCGATGCACATCGTCACCACCACGCGCTTGGCACCGCGGCGCTTGCCTTCGATGAGCGCGTGCCCGGTGAGGCGCTGGCCGCTCACGCCGTAGGGGTGACCGACCGCGATGGCGCCGCCGTTGACGTTGAGGCGGTCCATCGGGATGCCCAGCGTGTCGGCGCAATAGAGCACCTGCACTGCGAAGGCTTCGTTCAGCTCCCACAGGTCGATGTCGCTCACCTTGAGGCCGAGCTTCTTCAGCACCTTGGGCACGGCGAACACCGGGCCGATGCCCATCTCGTCGGGCTCGCAGCCGGCCACCGCGAAGCCGAGGAAGCGGCCCAGCGGCTTGAAGCCGCGCTGCTCGGCGAGCTTCTCGTTCATCAGCACGCAGGCGCCGGCGCCGTCGCTGAACTGGCTGGCGTTGCCGGCGGAGATCACGCCCCCGGGCAATGCGGGCTTGATGCCGGCGATACCTTCCTTGGTGGTGCCAGGGCGCAGGCCTTCGTCGGCGCTGATGGTCACTTCCTTCGTGCGCAGGCCCATCACCGGGTCGGCGACGCCGGCCACGGTGGTGACCGAGATCATCTCGTCGTTGAACTTGCCGGCCTCTTGCGCAGCACAGGCCTTCTGCTGGCTGGCGGCGCCATATTCGTCCATGCGGTCGCGGCCGATGTTGTAGCGCTTGGCCACCTGCTCGGCGGTCTGCAGCATGCTCCAGTAGATCTCGGGCTTGTGCTCCTTGAGCCAGCCGTCGGCGGCCATGTGGCGGTTGGCCTCGTTCTGCACGCAGGAGATGCTCTCCACGCCGCCGGCCACGTACACGTCGCCCTCGCCCGCGATGATGCGTTGCGCGGCCGTCGCGATGGTCTGCAGGCCGCTGGAGCAGAAGCGGTTGATGGTCATGCCGCTCGCCGTGATCGGCAGGCCGGCGCGCAGTGCGATCTGGCGGGCGATGTTGCCGCCGGTCGCGCCTTCGGGGGTTGCACAACCCATGATTACGTCGTCGACCTCGGCACCTTCGATGCCGGCGCGCTCGACGGCGGCCTTGACCGCAAAGCCGCCCAGCGTGGCGCCATGGGTCATGTTGAAGGCACCCTTCCAGCTCTTGGCGAGCGGCGTGCGGGCAGTGGAAACGATCACGGCTGAGGTCATGGGAATGCTCCGGTGTCTTGTCGAATCAGGCCGCCTTCTGGGCCGGCAGGTAGATGCTGTTCTTGGGCTTGGCGAAGACCTTGCGCAACGCGGGCTCGAATTCGCTGAGGGGCAGCGTCTCGCCCTTGGGGTCGAAGGCCGGGTTGTCGTAGAGCGCGCAGAACTCGGCCGTGCGCTCGTAGCTCGGGTGGCCTTCGAACTGGTCGCGCAGGTTGCGGTCCAGGCCCAGGTGGTGGAAGAAGTAGTAGCCCTGGAAGATGCCGTGGTTCTGCACCATCCAGAGGTTCTCGGCGCTGACCCAGGGCTTGAGGATCGCGCCGGCGATGTCGAAGTGGTTGGCGGGCCCGAGCGTGTCGCCAATGTCGTGCAGCAGCGCGCACACCACGTACTCGTCATCGCGACCGTCCTTCATGGCACGCGTGGCGGTCTGCAGCGAGTGGGTGTAGCGGTCGACCGGGAAGCCGCCGTAGTCGCCTTCGAGCAGCTTCAGGTGGGCGATGAGGCGGTCGGGCAAGGACCGCTGGAAGGCGCCAGCCTCCTCCTTGATGATGGCCCAGTCATCGGCGGTGCTGGTTTCCATGCTGGTGAAGGTGGCGCGTTTCATCGGCTTGTCTCCTGTGGTTTGCGTCAGCTGAAGGTCTTGCCTTCGGCGGCGAGTTTGGCGAGCAAGGGAGCTGGCTCCCAGAACTTCGCGTCGTCGAGCGGGTTCTTCTGGAAGCGGCGCATGCTGGCGACCACGTTGAAGAGGCCCTGCGTGTCGGCGTAGCACATGGGGCCACCGCGGAAAGCGGGGAAGCCGTAGCCGGTGAGGTAGACCATGTCGATGTCGGAGGCGCGCAGCGCGATGCCTTCCTCGAGGATCTTGGCGCCTTCGTTGACGAGCGCGTAGACCAGGCGCTGCACGATCTCCTGGTCGCTGATCTTGCGCGGCGTGATGCCCTTCTCGGCCCGCACCTTCTCGATCATCGCGACCACTTCCTTCGACGGGATCGCATCGCGCTTGCCCGGCTTGTAGTCGTACCAGCCGGCGCCGGTCTTCTGGCCGTAGCGGCCCATCTCGCACAGCACGTCGGCCGTCTTGCTGTAGACCATGTCGGGCTGCTCGACGTAGCGGCGCTTGCGGATGTACCAGCCGATGTCATTGCCGGCGAGGTCACCCATGCGGAACGGGCCCATTGCGAAGCCGAACTTCTCGATCGCCTTGTCGACCTGCTCGGGCGTCGCGCCCTCTTCCAGCAGGAAGCCGCCCTGGCGCGAGTACTGCTCGATCATGCGGTTGCCGATGAAGCCGTCGCACACGCCCGAGACCACGCAGGTCTTCTTGATCTTCTTGCCGAGCGCCATCACGGTGGCGAGCACGTCTTTCGCCGTCTTCTCGCCGCGGATCACCTCCAGCAGCTTCATCACATTGGCCGGGCTGAAGAAATGCGTGCCGATCACGTCTTGCGGGCGGTTGGTGAAGGCGGCGATCTGGTTGACGTCGAGCGTGGAGGTATTGGACGCAAGGATGGCACCCGGCTTCATCACCTCGTCGAGCGCCTTGAACACCTTCTCCTTCACGCCCATCTCTTCGAACACCGCCTCGATCACCATGTCGGCGTCCTTCAGGTCGCCGTAGTTGAGCGTGGTGCTCAGGAGTGCCATGCGGGCCTCCAGCTTCTCCTGCGTGAGCTTGCCCTTCTTGACCTGGGCTTCGTAGTTCTTGCGGATGGTCGCAATGCCGCGGTCGAGCGCTTCCTGCTTCATCTCAAGCATCACCACCGGCATGCCGGCGTTGAGGAAGTTCATCGCGATGCCGCCACCCATGGTGCCGGCGCCGATGATGGCGAGCTTCTTCACGTCGCGCACCGGCGTGTCGGCCGGCACGTCGGGGATCTTGCTCGTGGCGCGCTCGGCCATGAACACATGCCGCAGCGCACGGCTCTCGGGCGTGAGCATCAGGTTCTGGAACGTGACGAGCTCCAGGCGCATGCCTTCGTCGAAGGGCTTGTAGACGGCGTTGGCGACGGCCTCCACGCACTGCAGCGGCGCCGGGTAGTTGCGCGACATCGCGCCCACCGAGTTGCGGGCGAACTGGAAGTAGCCGTCGGCGTTGGGGTGCGTGGCCTTGAGGTTGCGCACGAGGGGCAGCGGGCGCTTGTCGGCGACGTCGGCTGCGAATGCAAGCGCGGCGGTGACCACATCACCGTCGACCAGCTTGTCGAACAGCTTCTGGCCCGGCAGCGAGGCGAGCAGCTCGCTCTTCACCGGCTCGCCGCTCACGATCATGTTGAGTGCCGTTTCGACGCCCAGCGCACGCGGCAGGCGCTGCGTACCGCCAGCACCGGGCAGCAGGCCGAGCTTCACTTCGGGCAGCGCGACCTGCGTGCCCTTGGCGACCACGCGGTAGTGGCAGCCCAGCGCCAGCTCCAGGCCACCGCCCATGCACACGCTGTGGATCGCGGCGACGACGGGCTTGCTCGTCGCTTCGACCGCGGCGATCACGCTCAGCAGATTGGGCTCGGCCAGCGCCTTGGGCGAGCCGAACTCCTTGATGTCGGCGCCCCCCGAGAACGCGTTGCCGGCGCCGGTGATCACGATGGCCTTGACGGCGCTGTCGGCTTCGGCCTTTTCCAGGCCTTGGGTGATGCCGAGCCGGGTCGCGAGACCGAGGCCATTCACCGGCGGATTGTTCAGCGTGATGACGGCAACGTTGCCGCGCAGTTCATAGGTGGCGCTCATGGCGAAGACCCTCGAGAAGAGAAAACGAACGATCGTTCGAGTCTAGAAAACAGAACGGCCGGCTCCTGTCTCGTCAGCGACAAGCCGGCAAGCCGGATGTCGTGCGAAGCAGTGCCGGCCGGGGGCGGCGGCTGAAGCTTCAGTCGATCTTAGACCTCCAGCCACTCCTTGCGAATGGCCGCGTCGGCGCGCAGCTGGGCCGGCGTTCCTTCGAACACCACCTGGCCATGGCCCATCACGTAGCAGCGCTCCGAGATCTCGAGCGCGATGGTGAGCTTCTGCTCGACCAGCAGCACCGAGATGCCGCGGCGCTTGAGTTCCTTGAGGTACTCAGCCACCAGCTCCACGATCTTCGGCGCCAGACCTTCGGTCGGCTCGTCGATCATGATGAGGTCGGGGTCGCCCATCAGCGTGCGGCACAGCGTGAGCATCTGCTGCTCGCCGCCCGAGAGCACGCCGGCCTCGGTGTGCTGGCGTTCCTTCAGCCGCGGGAACATCTGGTACATGTCGTCGAACGACCAGCGCGGCTTCTTGCCCGTGCCCTTCTCACCGAGCATCAGGTTCTGGTGCACGGTGAGCTTGGGGAAGATGTCGCGGTTCTCGGGCACGTAGCCGATGCCGGCGTGGGCGATCTCGAAGGCCTTCTTGCCGAGGATCTCCTGATCGCGCCACTTGATCGAGCCATGGCCTTCGACCAGACCCATGATCGTCTTGACCGTCGTCGAGCGCCCGGAGCCGTTGCGCCCCAGAAGCGCCACGATCTCGCCCGGTTTCACGTTGAGGTCGACGCCGTGCAGCACGTGACTCTTGCCGTAATAGGCGTGCAGGTCTTTCAGTTGAAGCATCGTCATGGTCGTCAGTGCCCCGCTGCTTGTTGGTCGGCAAGCACCGAGCCGAGGTAGGCCTCCTGCACACGCGCGTTGGCGCGCACGGCATCGGGCGTGTCGAAAGCGATCACCTCGCCATACACGAGCACGGCGATCTTGTCGGCCAGGCCGAACACCACGCCCATGTCGTGCTCTACCGTGAGCAGCGTCTTGCCGACGGTGATCTCGCGGATGAGTTCGATGAAGCGCGAGGTTTCGCTCTTGCTCATGCCGGCCGTCGGCTCGTCGAGCAGGATGACGCTCGCGCCGCCCGCGATGGTGATCCCCACCTCGAGCGCACGCTGTTCAGCGTAGGTGAGGTTCATCGCCGCCTCGTCGCGCTTGGCTTCCAGCTTGATCATGCGCATGACCTGCTCGGCGCGGTCGTTCGCGTCGTGCAGGTTGGCGAGGAACTTCCAGAACACGTAGCGGTAGCCCATCGACCACAGCACCGCGCAGCGGATGTTCTCGAAGACCGACAGGCGGCCGAACAGGTTGGAAACCTGGAAGCTGCGCGCCAGCCCGCGGCGGTTGATCTCATACGGCTTGAGCCCGTCGATGCGCTCGCCGTGCAGCTTGATCTCGCCGCTGGTGAGACCGAAGCGGCCGCTGATGAGGTTGAAGAGGGTCGACTTGCCGGCGCCGTTGGGGCCGATGACGGCCACACGCTCGCCTTCCTTCACCTTGAGCGAAGCGCCCCGGATGATCTCGGTCTTGCCGAAGCTCTTGCGGCAGTCATTGAGCTCGACAGCCCAGCCGCCCTTGTTGTTTGCCACGTTGCCCTGGCTCATGCAGCACCCCTGCGGTGAATCTCTTTCTCGATTTCTTCCTGGATGCCGTCCCACTTCGCCTTGAAGCGGCGACGCACCAGTTCGAACAACACGCCGCCGACAAGGAACAGCGCAGCCGCGACGATCCAGGTGTTGGCATCCCTGACGTTGAGGACCCGGCCCATGAACTTGATCGTGTCGCCCATGCCGGCTTCGAGTTGGAGGTGGTAGACCATCTCGACGATCGCCGCGCCTCCCGCCAGCCACAGCAGGGTGGTCAGGAAGAGGCCCACGTACGACAGCGCCAGGCGACGCCACTTGCCGAACTTCGCCACCCGCAGGTTCATCATGATGATGCTGGAGACGCCTCCGGGGGCGAACATCACCATCACGAGGAACACGATGCCCAGGTAGAGCAGCCAGGCCTTGGTCACCTCGGACAGCAGCACGAAGGCAAACACCGCCAGCACCGCGCCGATGATCGGGCCGAAGAAGAAGGCCGCGCCACCGAGGAAGGTGAACAGCAGGTAGCCGCCCGAACGCGTGGCGTGGACCGCCTCGGCCGTGACGATCTCGAAGTTCAGTGCCGTGAGGCCACCCCCGATGCCGGCGAAGAAGCCGGCGATGATGAACGCGACATAGCGCACCACCTGGGTGTTGTAACCGACGAACTCCACACGCTCCGGGTTGTCGCGCACCGCATTGAGCATGCGACCGAACGGCGTGCGCGTCAGCATGAACATGAGGGCCGTGCAGATGAAGCAGTACACCGCGATCAGGTAGTACATCTGAATGGCGGGGCCATAGGTGATGCCCAGCACCGGCTGGCCAACCACGCGGTTGCCGCTGATGCCGCCTTCACCGCCGAAGAACCCCGCGAACATCAGCGACATCGCGAACACCAGCTCGCCGACGCCCAGCGTGATCATCGCGAAGGTGTTGGCCGACTTCTTGGTCGTCACCCAACCCAGCAACGCCGCGATGCCTGCACCGGCAAGACCGCCGACGATGGGCAACAGGCTCACCGGGATCGGCAGCTTGCCGCCACCGACCATGTTGAGCGCATGGATGGTGAAGAACGCGCCGAGGCCCGTGTACACCGCATGGCCGAAGCTCAGCATGCCCCCCTGCCCCAGCAGCAGGTTGTAGCTGAGGCAGATGATGATCATGTAGCCGATCTGGGACAGCACCGTCAGCGCGAGACTGCTCTTGAAGATGAGCGGCGCGACGATCAGCAGGAGCGCAAAGCCGCCCCACACCAGGAGACGCCCGACGTTGAAGGGCTGGAACTGGAAATATTGTGTTTTGCTCATGTCAGCCCTCACGCGTGCCCATGAGGCCCTTCGGGCGGAATATCAGCATCAGCACCAGCAAGACGTAGGGAAGGATGGGGGCCACCTGGGAGATCTTGAGCTCCATCAGCGGGTAGCCGAAGGTGGTGGGCGAAACGCTCACGTTGAGATGGCGCAATGCCGTCAGCACCGACTGGTCCATCGCCACCGCGAAGGTCTGGATGATGCCGATCAGCAGCGACGCCGCGAAGGCGCCAGCCAGCGAGCCGAAGCCACCGACCACGACCACCACGAAGATGATCGGGCCCACCGCTGCCGCCATGCCAGGCTCGGTGACGTAGGCGTTGCCGCCGATCACCCCTGCAAGGCCCGCCAGTGCGGCACCGCCACCGAACACGAGCATGAACACGCGCGGCACGTTGTGGCCGAGCGCTTCCGACATCTCGGGGTGCGTCAGCGCCGACTGGATGATGAGGCCGATGCGCGTCTTCGCCAGCAGCAGCCAGATCGAGACCAGCATCAGCAAGGCCACCAACATCATGAAGCCGCGGTACATCGGGAACTGCGTGCCGTAGAGCGTGAACAGCGGGCCGCTGAGCGAGGGCGGCACCTTGTAGTCCACGGGCAGGCGGCCCCAGGTGAGCTGAACCAGCTCGAGCAGCACGAACGACAGGCCGAAGGTGATCAACAGCTCGGGCACGTGGCCGAACTTGTGCACGCGGCGCAGGAAGAAGCGCTCGAATGCCGCGCCGACCAGGAAGGCCAGCAGCGGCGCCACGATCAGCGCGGGCCAGTAGCCCACGTATTTCATCGTGGTGAACGCGAAATAGGCACCGAGCATGTAGAAGCTCGCGTGGGCGAAATTGAGCACGCCCATCATGCTGAAGATCAGGGTCAAGCCCGAACTCAGCATGAACAGCAACAGCCCGTAGCTGATGCCGTTCAATAGCGATATGGTGAAGAACTCCATCGCGTCGTCAGGTCCGATAAAGGTGAGTGTGGAAAGCTCTTGTGCACGCCCGGGAGGGCATGCGTGGCCGGAGCAACGTCCCGCAAAAAAACGCGCCAGCGTACTACGTGACGCAACGCCGCGCGGTCGCGGTCGAGACACGAAAGCACTCGACTGCACACCAGCGCAGGCAGTGCGCACCGTAGTTCATTTTGGAAAGCCCGCGGCTAGGGACTACCCCGCTGCAACGCACAAAAAGAGGCAAGCCCGTGAAGACTTGCCTCTTGCAAGAGAGATGCGAATGGCGCCTTGAAAAGCCTGCAGATGCAGGCCTTCAAGGCGTGCGCGCAATCAGCCCGGGCGCTTCATCTGGCAGGTGGTCGGGGTGCTGGCCACATAGGGCTCGAACACCTTCTCCTGGTGCCAGGTGTTGCCGGTGTTTTCGCGGTTGACCGGGTTCTTCTTGTCGACCTTGTTCCAGCTGGCGAGGTACAGGGTCTGCTGCAGCTGGTGGTCGGCCGCGCGCATCTGCACTTCACCCGAGTAGGTCTTGACCGACAGGCCTTCCATGGCCTTGGCCACCTTCACCGGATCGGTCGACTTGGCCTTGGCGATGGCACCGCTGAGGATGTCGAACAACGAGATCGAGGTGGCGGTGCTGAAGTCTTCGCCCTTGAAGCGGGTTTCGAAGGCCTTCATCACGTCCTGGTACTCACCCGGCAGGTTGGGGTAGCCCGGGTACACGTAGCGGATCTTGCCCAGGCCGTAGTCGCCGATGGCGGCCGGCGTGCCGGCGGCACCCGCGTAGTAGGTGTACCAGTTGACCGTCAGGCCAGCGTCCTTCGCGGCCTTGAACAGCAGGGCCATGTCGTTGCCCCAGTTGCCGGTGATCACGGTGTCGGCACCCGACTGCTTGATCTTGGCGACGTAGGGAGCGAAGTCCTTCACCTGGGCGATCGGGTGGAGGTCTTCACCGACGATCTGCACATCGGGGCGCTTGCGGGCCAGGTTTTCCTTGGCGAACTTGGCGACCTGGTGGCCGTGCGAGTAGTTCTGGCCAATGATGTAGACCTTCTGGATGTCCTTCCGGTCCTTCATGTAGGTCGTCATGGCTTCCATCTTCATCGACGTGTCTGCGTCGAAGCGGAAGTGCCAGTAGTTGCACTTGCTGTTGGTGAGGTCAGGGTCCACCGCAGCGTAGTTCAGCAGCACGACTTCCTTGCCGGGGTTGCGCTCGTTGTGCTTGCTGATGGCATCGACCAGGGCCATGGCGGGGGCGGAGCCGTTGCCGTTGACGATGTAGCGGATGTTCTGGTCGATCACGGCCTTCAGGACGCTCAGGCTTTCCTGGGCGGAACCCTTGTTGTCGAAGGGAACGATCTCGTACTTCACACCTGCAGGGTTGCCCTTGCCGCTCTTGCGGTCGGCCAAGGCCTGGAAGGTGTGCAAGATGTTCGTGCCGATGTTGGCCATCGGACCCGACAGCGGGTCAACGAATGCCAGCTTGACGGTCTCCCCGGCCTGAGCAAACGCGACGCTCGCGTTGAGCGCCAGTGCCGCGGCCACCGACAAGCCGAACATCTTCTTTGTGAATTTCATGACTTCTCCTTAGTGCCAAAACAAAACCCTATGAACATAACCGAATAGCCCTACAACTCGATTCAAGGATTACCCGGAATCGCACGCTAGTGCAAACCCCCGCTCCCACTCTGCAGAACAGCCAGAAATCAGCTCGGTAGTCGGTGGTCTTTGAATGTCTCCCGCAGCTTGAGTTTCTGGATCTTGCCGGTCGCCGTATGAGGGATTTCCTTGACGAAGGCGACGTCATCGGGGATCTGCCACTTCGCGATACGCCCTTCGAAAAACGCGAGCAGCTCTTCGCGGTTGACCTCCATGCCGGGCTTCTTCACGACGACCAGCAAGGGCCGCTCATCCCACTTCGGGTGCTTGCACGCGATGGCCGCCGCTTCATGTACCGCAGGGTGCGCCATGGCGATGTTCTCGAGGTCGATGGAGCTGATCCATTCGCCGCCGGACTTGATGACGTCCTTGCTGCGGTCGGTGATCTGCATGAAGCCATCGGCATCGATGGTGGCCACGTCGCCGGTCGGGAACCACTCCAGGCCGTCCACCTTCACCAGCGGCGATTCGGGCCGCTGGAAGTAGCTCGCGATGATCCAGGGCCCTCGCACCACGAGGTTGCCCGACGCCTTGCCGTCCCACGGCAGGGGCTTGTTGTCGTCGTCGAGGATCAGCATGTCGACCCCATAGACCACGCGACCCTGCGTGAACTGCAGGCGCTCCCTCGCCTCCTTGCTGAGCGACAGATGCTTGCCCTTGAGCTTGGCCAGCGTGCCCAGCGGCGACATCTCCGTCATGCCCCAGGCGTGGATCACCTCCACGCCGAATTCGTCCTGCAGCGTGCGCAGCATCGACGGCGGGCACGCCGAGCCGCCGATGACGGTGCGCTTGAAGGTGCTGAACTTGAGGTCGTTCTGCTTCACGTAGTTGATGAGCCCGAGCCACACGGTGGGCACGCCCGCGCTGAAGGTCACGTTCTCGGTCTCGAAAAGTTCGTGCAGCGACTTGCCGTCGAGGTGCGGGCCCGGCATCACGAGCTTCGCGCCCACGAGCGCCGCCGAGTACGGCAGCCCCCAGGCGTTGACGTGGAACATGGGCACCACCGGCAGGATGGTGTCGGCCGCCGAGCAACCCAGCGCATCGGGCAAGGCGCTGGCGTAGGCGTGCAGCATCGTTGAACGGTGGCTGTACACGGCACCCTTCGGGTTGCCGGTCGTGCCCGAGGTGTAGCAGATGCTCGACGCCGTGCGCTCGTCGAACTCGGGCCAGGCGTATTGCCCGTTTTCGGCCTCCACCAGCTCCTCGTAGCACAGCAGGCCCGGCAGGCTGCTGCTGGCCGGCATGTGCGCACGGTCGGTCATCAGCACGAAGTGCTTCACGCTCTTGAGCAGCGGTGCGATCTTCTCCACCAGCGGCAGGAAGGTCAGATCGAAGCACAGCACGCGGTCCTTCGCGTCTTCGGCGATCCAGACGATCTGCTCGGGGAAGAGGCGCGGGTTGATGGTGTGGCACACCAGCGCCGAGCCCGAGGCGCCGTAATAGATCTCGAGGTGCCGATAGCCATTCCAGGCGAGCGTGCCGACGCGGTCGCCGGGCTCGCAGCCCAGCCGCGCGAAGGCCTGCGCCAGCTTGCGGGCACGCAGCTCGCAGTCCTTGTAGGTGTAGCGGTGAATGTCTCCTTCGGTGCGCTTGGAGACGATCTCGGTGTCGGCCGCGTGCCGCGCGGCGTGCGTGATGAGCGACGAAATCATCAACGGCATTTCCATCATCTGGCCCATCAGGTGCGCCATGTCCTTACCTCTCGAGATTGCTGCGATGCAGCGGATGATAGGAACGCCTTCCCTCGGCGATTTCTACTGTTTACCCCTAGAGAAATCAGAGCAGGAGCCGCTCGCTACACTGCCGTGATGGTTGAAGTTGTCGATGGCGCGAACGCGTCGGTTGTGCTTGATCGGCGCTGGCCGAATCGCTTTGCAGCGCTGGGGGACCGTTTCTACACGGCCCTGCAGCCACAAGGCCTGCCCGATCCGCACTGGGTCGCCTGGAGCGAGCGCTGCGCCGAGATGCTCGGCCTGCAAAGCGACCGCGAAAGCCTGCTGCAGGTCTTGAGCGGCAACGCTTCCCTGCCTGGCATGAAGCCGCTCGCGAGCGTCTACAGCGGCCACCAGTTCGGCGTGTGGGCCGGGCAGCTCGGCGACGGCCGGGCGCACCTGCTCGGCGAGCTCGACACCGCCAGCGGCCCGATGGAAATCCAGCTCAAGGGTGCCGGACTCACGCCCTACTCGCGCATGGGCGACGGGCGCGCCGTGCTGCGCTCATCGATCCGTGAATTTCTCTGCTCCGAAGCGATGGCCGCACTCGGCGTGCCGACCACGCGCGCGCTGTGCATCACCGGCTCGGCGCTTCCCGTGCGGCGAGAGACGGTCGAGACCGCCGCAGTGGTCACCCGTGTGGCGCCGAGCTTCATCCGCTTCGGCCATTTCGAGCATTTCACGCACACCGCCGACGACCACGACGCGCTGCGCCAGCTCGCCGACTTCGTCATCGAACACCACTACCCCGAGTGCGCCACTTTGGCGCAGCCCTACGCCGCGCTGCTGGAAGCGGTGGCGCGCAAGACGGCCGAGCTGATGGCGTGGTGGCAGGCCATCGGCTTCTGCCACGGCGTGATGAACACTGACAACATGTCGATCCTCGGGCTCACCATCGACTACGGGCCCTTCGGCTTCCTCGATGCGTTCGACCCCGGCCACGTCTGCAACCACTCCGACCACCAGGGCCGCTATGCGTATGCACGCCAGCCCAACGTCGCCTTCTGGAACCTGCACGCCCTGGCGCAGGGCCTGATGCCGCTGATCGAAGACCCCGACGCGGCGCTCGCCGCACTCGAGCCCTACAAGAGCGTGTTCCCGCAGGCCCTCAAGCGCCACATGCGCGCCAAGCTCGGCCTGGCCACGGAGCAGGATGCCGACGCCGAATTGATCGATGGCCTGCTCAAGCTCATGGCCGCCGACCGGGCCGACTTCAGCATCACCTTCCGCCGCCTCGCGCAGTTCAGCAGCGCCGAGGGTGCGCGCAACGACGCGGTGCGCGACCTCTTCCTCGACCGCCCCGCCTTCGACGCCTGGGCGGCGGGCTATAGCGCGCGGCTGCGCGCCGAAGGCAGCGTCGATGAGGAGCGCGCGCAGCGCATGAACCGCGCGAACCCCAAGTTCGTCTTGCGCAACCACCTGGCGGAAGTGGCCATCCGCGCCGCCCGGCAAGGTGACTTCAGCGAGACACACAAGTTGCTGAAAGTTCTGGAGCGTCCCTACGACGAACAGCCCGAGCATTCGGCGTATGCCGATTTCCCGCCCGACTGGGCGCAAGCCATCGAGGTGTCGTGTTCATCATGAGCAAGTACAAGGTTGAAAAGTCAGATGCGGAGTGGCGAGCCCAGCTCGACCCGATGCAATACGAAGTGGCACGCCACGCCGCCACCGAGCGCGCCTTCACCGGCAAGTACTGGGACCACTTCGAGCGTGGCCAGTACAACTGCGTCGGCTGCGGCACGCCGCTCTTCAAGTCGGACACCAAGTTCGACGCCGGCTGCGGCTGGCCGAGCTACTGGGAGCCCATCAACAGCGAGGTGATCGAGCGCGTGGTCGACAAGAGCCACGGCATGGTGCGCATCGAGGTTCGCTGCAACAACTGCGGCTCGCACCTGGGCCATGTGTTCGAAGACGGCCCTGCCCCCACCGGCGACCGCTACTGCATCAATTCGGCGGCGATAGACTTCAAGCCCTCGCCCTGACCCGCCACCCGTGCGCCCCCGCGCGCCCCTGATTCGCGATGAAACTCCTCCTCGACTTCCTGCCGCTGCTGCTCTTCTTCGGTGTCTACATGCTTGCCGGCAGGAATGTCGAATGGGCGACCGGCATCGCCAACCAGTACTTCTCGGGCTTCGTCTCGGGCGGCGTGATCCGGGCGGAAGAAGCGCCCGCGCTGCTGGCGACCATCGCCGTCATCGGCGGCACGCTCATCCAGCTGGCCGCCCTCAAGCTGATGCGCCGCAAGATCGACATGATGTTGTGGATCACGCTGGCGCTCGTGGTCGTGCTGGGCGGCGCCACGGTGTGGTTCCACAACCCGACCTTCATCAAGTGGAAGCCGAGCGGCTATTTCTGGGCGATGGCCGTGGGCCTGTGGCTCAGTCGCGTGGTCTTCAAGAAGAACCTGCTGCGCACGCTGATGGGTGGCGAGATCGAGCTGCCCGACTTCGTGTGGCAGCGCCTGAACATCATCTGGGTCGCCTTCTTCTCGTTCATGGGCTTCCTGAACATCTACGTCGCCTACAGCTACCCCGAGTCGACCTGGGTGACGTTCAAGGTATTCGGCATCACGGTGTGCATGTTCGTCTTCATGGCCGCGCAGGTGATCTTCATCAGCCGCTACCTGAAGGACGAGCCCAAGCCCGCCGAGCCTGCGCCGGCCGACAAGACGCCCTGAGCTGCCATGCCGGTCACCGCCTCGGAGATCGAGGCCGCGCTGCGCGAGCAGCTGCAGCCTGAAGAGCTCGCCATCACCGACGACAGCCACCTGCATGCCGGCCATGCCGGCGCCCGCGAAGGCCGGCACTTCAGCGTGCGCATCGTCAGTAGCCGCTTCGCCGGTGTGGGCCGCTTGAAGCGGCATCGCCTCGTTTATGATGCCCTGCACCTTCTGATGCCCCGTGGCATCCACGCCCTGGCGATCGACGCCCGGGCCCCCGGCGAAGGTTGACGCAACCACAGGCCGTCTCACGAGACGCCGCACGCCCTGGCGACGACACCCCTTCGCCCTCTCCGAGTTCTCCGCCGAAATCTCTCCGTTGAAAGGCATCCGCCCATGAACAAGCTGTCCAACATCGCCCGTGCATCGTTGCTCGTCGTGGCCATCCCTCTGCTGCATGGCTGCGCGGAGCCGGGCAAGTCGAAGGACGAAGTCGCCGGCAACGTGGCGATCGTCAATGGGAAGGCCGTGCCCAAGACCCGCGTCGACGTGCTGCTCCAGCAGGCCACCCGCGGCGGCCAGCCCAAGACGCCGGAACTCGAGGCGCAGGTGAAAGACGAAGTCGTGCTGCGCGAGATGTTCATGCAGGAAGCCGAGAAACGTGGCCTGGCGCGCTCGCCCGACTACAAGGCGCAGATGGAGCTGGCCCGCCAGAGCATCCTGATCCGCGAGCTCTTCAACGACTTCAACAAGAACAACCCGGTGACCGACGCCGAGATCAAGGCCGAGTACGACAAGTTCAAGGCCCAGGCCGGCGGCGCCGAATACCACGCCCGCCACATCCTGGTCGAGAAGGAAGACGAGGCGAAGGACCTGATCAAGGCGCTCAAGGCCGGCGCCAAGTTCGACGAGCTGGCCAAGAAGCACTCGAAGGACCAGGGCTCCGGCGCCAACGGCGGTGACCTCGATTGGGCCGCCCCCGACTCCTACGTGCCCGAATTCGCGAAGGCCCTGTCGGCGCTCAAGAAGGGCGAGCTGACCGAGACGCCGGTCAAGACGCAGTACGGCTACCACATCATCAAGCTCGAAGACACGCGCGAAGCGCAGTTCCCGAGCCTCGAGGAGGTGAAGCCGCGCATCCAGCAGGGCCTGGTCCAGCAGAAGCTCACCAAGTACCGCGACGACATCAAGAGCAAGGCCAAGACCGACTACAAGTTCACCTCGGGCTGATTTCGACTCAGAGACAGAAAAAAGGCGCTCCTCGGAGCGCCTTCTTGTTTTTCAGCTCGTTGCGAGCCTGCCGGCCTCGATCCTCAACTGCCGGTCGCAGCGCGCCGCGATGCTGCGGTCGTGGGTCACCAGCACGAGCGTCGTGCCCGCCTCGCGGTTGAGCTCGAACATGAGCTCCATCACCCGCTCGCCGGTGGCGAAGTCGAGGCTGCCGGTGGGTTCGTCGGCGAGCAGCACCGCGGGCTTCACCACGAAGGCCCGCGCAAGCGCCACACGCTGCTGCTCGCCGCCCGAGAGCACCTTCGGGTAGTGCGTGAGCCGCTCCCCCAGGCCCACCCGGTGCAGCATCTCCTGCGCCTGCAGGCGTGCATCGACCCGCCCCTGCAGCTCCAGCGGCAGCATCACGTTTTCCAGCGCCGTCAGGTTGCCCAGCAGCTGGAAGCTCTGGAACACGAAGCCGAGCTTCGCGGCACGCGCGGCGGCGCGGGCGTCTTCGTCGAGGGCAAACAAATCGGTGCCGGCGAGGCGAACCGTACCGCTCGTCGGCGTATCCAAGCCCGCGATGATCGACAGCAGCGTGCTCTTGCCCGAGCCGCTGGCGCCGACGATCGCGGCCGATTGCCGCGGTGCCAGCGTGAAGTCGATGTCATGCAGTATCGTCAACGGGCCGCTCACGTCCTGCACTTGCTTGGTGACGTGTTCGACGGCAATGATGGATTCGGACATGGATCAGAAGATGGAATCGAAAACGACGGCGATGAAGCGCAGATCGCTGCTGGCCCACTGTACCGCGCTTGCGCTGGTGGCCACATCGGCGGGGCTGCCCGCCTGGGCCGCGACCCGCCACACCATCCTCATCGTGGGCGACAGCCTGTCGGCCGAATACGGCATCGAGCGCGGCAAGGGCTGGGTCGCCCTGCTGGAAAAGCAGCTCGCGCAAGACAAGCAGAACGCGACCATCGTCAACGCCAGCATCAGCGGCGACACCACCTCGGGTGGTCGCTCGCGCCTGCCTGGGCTGCTCAAGCAGCACCAGCCCACGCTGGTGGTGATCGAGCTCGGCGCCAACGACGCCCTGCGCGGCCTGCCGCTCAACACGGCGCGCGACAACCTGCTCGCGATGGCGCGCGCGTCCAAGGCCGCCGGCGCAAAGGTGCTGATCGTCGGGATGCAGGTGCCGCCCAACTACGGCCGGCGCTACAGCGATGACTTCGCGGCCCTCTTCGGCACCGTGGCCAAGGCGGAGAACGTGGCGCTCGTGCCCTTCCTGCTGAAAGGGGTGGCCGACGTGGCCGAGCCGGAGAAGCTCTTCCAGGCCGACCGCATCCACCCGACGGCACAGGCCCACCCGACCATGCTGGCCAACGTGTGGGCCGGGCTGAAGCCGCTGCTGCGCTGAGCGGAGCAGCAGGCTTCCTGTCTCAGCGCATGCGTTCGCCGCGTTCCGGCCGCTCGCCGCGGTCGGGGCGGTCGGGCCGTTCACGGTCTTCCCGCACACGCGGCACCTGGGCATCGCGCTGAGGCGGCGCCATCGGCGGCCGCGCAGCAGGCGGCTGCACAGGCGCCATTTGCGGCGGCGGCAACGGCCGCATCTGCGGAGGTTGAGGCTGGGGCTGCGGCGCAGGAGGAGCGGGCATCGGCCGCGGCTGCGGCGCCTGCACCTGCGGCGGTGCCATGCGCGGCGGCTCGGGCCGCTCGCGCGGCTCGGTGCGGCGCTCGTCAGGGCGACGCTCATCCGGCCGACGCTCGTCGGAGCGGCGATCGTCCGGGCGCCGGTCCGGCGCACCGACACCAGGCCGCCCGATGAAGCCGGGCTGCGGCGGCTGCGCCGGTTGAGCGGGCTGCTGCACCGGCTGAGGCGGCGGCGGTGTCGGACGGCCGATCTGCGCATCCCGCCCACCACGCCCATCGCGGCCGTTCTGGTCATCGCGACCGTTGCGCCAGTCTCGCCCATCACGTGGGTCCCGGCCATCGCGGGCGTCTCGCCCGTCGCGCGCCTCACGCCCATCTCGCCAGTCACGCCCGTCCCGCGGGTCGCGTTGCTCGCGGGGGTCACGGCCATCACGCGGGTCACGATCCGGTGTGCGAGGCGCCGAGATCACGGCCGGCGGCCGCGGGCCACCCGCTTCCGCATCGCGGCCCGTCACGGGGCGAGGCATGCCGGGGCGCGATGCGCGCGGGTCGACCACCTGCCGCGGCGTGCCCGGCTCGAATCGCGGCGGCGCCACGACCGGCGGCTGGGCCCGCGGCCGCTCGTTGTGGAACTCGCGCAAGGTGCGCTCATTGACCGGCGTGTACGCCCGCCCGACGGGCTGGCGGCGCTCCACCACCTGCGACGGCACCACCGTCACCGCCTGCGGCAGGCCGCGGTTCACGTAGCGGGTGTTGGCCATCACCTGGCCGGGGTTGTTGATGATCGTCGTGACGTTGGTGACGCGCGTGACGTGGGTGATGTTGACGTTTTGCACGTAGCGGGGGCTCACGCGGTAGCCGGGCACGTAGACCTCGCGCGGCCCGAGCGGGAACCAGCCCACCGTCGGCGCGCTGCCGACCCGCACCGACACGTTCACCCCCGGGCGGCCCACCCACGCCACGAGCGCCGGTGCATACACCGGCCGTGCCACGTAGCGGCCGGGCGCCCAGCACCAGGCATTGCGATACCAGACCCAGCGGCCGTAGTGGAACGGTGCGAAGCCCCAGGGCGCATCGTCGACCCAGGTCCAGCCCCAGGGGTGGATCCAGGCCCAGTGGCCCATGCGGTACGGCGCCCAGCCGGCGACCACGGTGCGGGGGATCCAGATGGCACCGTACTCGGTGCCCGATTCCCAGCGGCCATGCCGATCGAGGTCTTCCACGCCTGTCATCTCGGGCGAGACGTAGCGCGACGACACGCTTCGCTCGTCGCGCGCGGTGTCGGCAGCGACCCAGCTTGCGAACTCATCGCGGCGAGGATCGGTGATCGAGTACTGCGGCGCACCGCGCTCACGCCAGAACTCGACGCGCTGGCCCGGCTGCACCGGCAGCGCCGTGCCATCGGCCTCGTAGCGGGCCAGCCCGTCGGAGACGGTGACGACGCTGGTGTTGTCGTCGCGGTCGAAGCGGTACTGGCCGGCACGCTCGGTGACGAAGGTGCCTTCATCGGTGCGCAGGCTGAATTCATCGGCCGCCTCGCGGGTGCGCAGGCGCGCGGCGAGGCTGCCGCCGTGCAGGTGCAGGCTCAGGCGATCGTCGTCGAGGCGCAGCACTTCCACTTCGGTGTCGGCACCCAGGTGCAGCACGGTCGACCCGATGCGCACTTCGGCCCGGCCGTCTTTCTCGGTGGACAGGCGATCGCCGGTCGTGACCGGCCGGTTGCGCACGGCGGTGATCCACTCCTGGGTGTCGGTGGCGTAGATCCACACCTGGCCCCGCACGTCGGCCACCCGGCCAGCCCGGCTTGGCGGGTCGTCGGCCTCGGCCGCGCCGGCCGGCAGCACCAGCAGGCTCAGCAGCATCAGGCCGACCAGGAGGCCCAGCCACTGGGCGAACGCAGGGCGGGGGGCCGCGAAGGAGGTTTGTTTCATGGGCATGTCTCGCGTTCGAGCGCCGGCAATGAGCCGCGGTTCCGCTTCAACGCGCCCCGCGCGCCCTGCGCTGACCACAGAAACGTTTCTTCGCAATCGGGCCGCGTTCAGCAACTCAATCGTCGTCGGCCGGGTCCAGTTCGGGGAACAGCACGCTCGTGAAGCCGAAGCGGCGGAAGTCGCGCACCCGCATCGGGTAAAGCTTGCCGATGAGGTGGTCGCATTCGTGCTGCACCACGCGCGCATGGAAGCCATCGGCCTCGCGGTCGATGCGCTCGCCGCGTGGGCCGAAGCCGGTGTAGCGGATGCGAGCGAAACGCGGCACCACGCCGCGCATGCCGGGCACCGAGAGGCAGCCTTCCCAGCCCTCTTCCTCGTCGTCGGACAAGGGCGTGATCTGCGGGTTGAGCAGCACCGTCTCGGGCACCGGCGGCGCGTCGGGGTAACGCTCGTTCTTCTTGAAGCCGAAGATCACGAGCGCCAGGTCCACGCCGATCTGCGGCGCCGCCAGCCCGGCCCCGTTGGCGGCATGCATGGTGTCGAACATGTCGGCGATCAGCGCATGCAGCTCGGGGGTGTCGAACTGCTGCACCGGCTTGGCGACGCGCAGCAGGCGCGGGTCGCCCATCTTCAGGATGTCTCGTATGGCCATGCCGGCATTCTGGTTCAGGAGAGCGAGCAGGTGAAGCTCGAGGCCAATGCCTCGTTGCCGGCAACGTAGCGTGCGAAGGTGGGGAAGCGGCACAAGGGGCGCGTCCTCAGCTGCCCGTTCGCATCGGGGCCGAAGACCACCAGGCTGCGCGACGAGGGCCGGGAATTCGTCTCGACCCACTGCACCGTGGCATCGAAATAATCGACGAAGAAAGGCCCCACGCCGCCGCCGCAATGCTGCACCCCGGGCAGCAGGAAGAGTTCCATGTTGGCGTCGCGCACTGCGTCGCCACCCGACATGACGCCGGCCTCCACGAAGTACTTCACCGAGCCCTTGTAGCTGATGGCCCAGTCGTGCGTGCCATGCACCAGCACCAGCTTGCGCCCCTGGGCGAAGAAGGTGGTGAGGTTGGGCGATGCGTCCAGCGTGGCCGCGGCCGCGGCGAGCTGTGGCTGGAAGTTGGCCGGCGAGAAGTTGGCGAGCGTGTTGTAGCTCGGGTCGTTGGCCAGCCAGTAGCGCACCAGGCCGTCGGCGAAGATGAACTGGTTGGCCAGCGGCTGGTTGGGCGGGTTGCCGATCCAGCCCGGCCAGCCGATGTCTTCACCACCCGGGCTCCAGCCGGGGTAGACCAGCGTGCCGTTGGGCAAGCGGTACTCGGAGTAGATGGTGCGCGCGGCCGCCACCTGCGGGGCGGTGAGGCAGCTGTCGTTGTCGGCGCCGGTGCATTGCAGCGAGCCCGGGTCGAAGTTGCAGGCCCAGGGCTGACCGACCAGGCCGTCTCGCAGCCCGTCGTTCAAGTCGCACTGGTTGACCGCCGCGGTGGCGATGGCGCGGGCCTTGTTCGAGTTGATCGCCGCTCCTGGCGCGCTGTAGGCCTGCGCATTGCGGATGAAGGCCTGGAAGAGCTCGGTGAAGCTCACGGCCGGCATGATCGCGAGGATGCCGTCGTAGTCGGCGGGGTAGCGACTGGCCGCGATCAGCGCCTCGCGCCCGCCGTTGGAGCAGCCCTGGAAGTAATGGCGCTGCGCATCGCGGCCGTAGCGGCGCCGCACCAGCTCCTTGGCCACACCGAGGGTCGTGTGGGCCGAGAGGTAGCCGAAGTCGTTCTTCGCCTGCGTGTTGTTGAGTGCCCAGGACGCATCGAGCGGGTCACCCACATGCCCGCCGTTGGAGGCAACGCGCACGTACGAAGAGATCGAGGCCTGCGGCACGAGCTGCAGCACGCCGTCCCAGCCGCCACCGCCGTTCTGCACCAGCTTGTTGTTCCATTGCGTGGGCAGGTGGACTTCGAACAGGAAGCCCGGCCGCACCGAGCCTTCGACACGGCAGTACTCGCCGATGCCGCCGTTGGCCGGCACGACCGTCGCGCGGCTGATGGCGGCGCCGGCCACCGTCTGCCCGGCGAGGCTGGTGCACGGGTTCGCGGCGGCAGAGCTCTCGCCGCCGCCGCAGGCCGCCAGCCCGAGGGCCAGCAGCGTGAGGGTCGCCCATCGAATGGGGTGCTGGGTCTGATGCATGGCGTCCTCCCTGGATGCTTGACCGCATGGCTTTGCGACATTCTGCGGCTGTGTTAGCTTTCGCCCCCTGCCGGCCCGCCAGAAAATGCAGCCGGGTTTGCAACTGGCTGTACCTTGAGATCCTTCCTGCGTTCATGGCGAGTCTTGTGGCTGGCGCTGGCCTTGGTGGCTGCGCCCCAGCTCTCGTACCTGCACGCGCTCTCGCACCACGGCTCCGCCGACGTGCACCAGGCCGGCGGCGACGATCGCCAGCAAGCGCCCGACAAGGCCTGCGAGGTCTGCCTCACCCTCGCCCACCTCGGGCAGGCGCTGGCCAGCCAGCACGGATGGGCCGTCATGGCCGCCGAGGCGGTGCTGCCGGGCGTCACCGCCATCGCCTCCGCGGCCCAGCGCCCGCCGGCGCACTTCCAGGCCCGCGCCCCGCCCGTCTTCCTGTGACCTGAGCCCCGGCTTGCGCACTGCAAGTCACCGCACCACCGCGGCCTTCTGCAGCGGTGGGGGCCTTCCATTCTTCAGACACAGGACTTCGTTCTCATGTTCGCTTTCCGCTTTGCGGTTGCAGGCGCCTGCCTGGCCGCGTCCCTTCCCTCGTTCGTCTCCGCCCAACAAGCCACCCCGCCAGCCACCCCGGCCTCCACGCCGTCGTCTTCGTTCAACCCGGCCATCTCGCTCATCCTCAACGGCACCTACGCCAGGCTTTCGCGCGACCCCGAGACCTACCGCTTCCAGGGCTTCATCCCGAGCGGCGGCGAGATCGGCCCCGGCGGGCGCAGCTTCCAGCTCGGCGAATCGGAGCTCACCCTCACCGCTGCCATCGACCCCACCTTCAACGGCCGCTTCACCGCCGCCGTGACGCCCGAGAACGAGGTCGAGGTGGAAGAGGCCTGGTTCGAACGCACCGGCCTCTTCAACGGCGCCACGCTCAAAGGCGGCCGCTTCCTGTCGTCCATCGGCTACCTGAACGGCCAGCATGCCCACGCCTGGGACTTCGCCGATGCACCGCTGGCCTACCAGGCCTTCTTCGGCGGCGCCTTCAAGAACGACGGCCTGCAACTGCGCTGGCTCGCCCCGACCGACCGTTTCATCGAGCTGGGCGCCGAGGTCGGCGCGGGCCGCAGCTTCCCCGGCAGCGACACCTCGCGCAACGGCGCCGGCGTCTTCGCGCTCACCGCGCACCTGGGCGATGACCTCGGCGCGAGCTCGAGCTGGCGCGCAGGCGTGTCATGGCTGCGCCATCGCGCGACCGACCGGGCCTTCGAAGACACCGATGCCGGCGGCACGGCCATCGTCAACAGCTTCACCGGCCGCAGCACGACCTGGGTGCTCGATGCCGTCTACAAGTGGGCGCCGCAGGGCAACGCGACCCAGCGCAACCTGAAGGTCCAGGCCGAGTATTTCCAGCGTCGCGAGAGCGGCGACCTGAGCTTCGACAACGACTCGGCCGTGGGCGGCCCGTTCAGCGACAGCTACCGCAGCCGGCAAAGCGGCTGGTACGCGCAGGCGGTCTACCAGTTCATGCCCCGCTGGCGCGCGGGCGCACGCTATGACCGGCTCGACTCGGGCACCGCGCGCATCGGCCTGGTCGACAACGGCACGCTCACCGCGGCCGACTTCCCGTCGCTTGCCAAGGCCACGCCAGAGCGCAGCACCGTGATGCTCGACTACGCCCCCTCGGAGTTCAGCCGCGTGCGCCTGCAGTTCGCCGCCGACCGCAGCCGAGGCGACGGGACCGACCGCCAGGTCTTCCTGCAGTACATCATGAGCCTCGGCGCCCATGGTGCTCACACGTTCTGAGGAGACCTCGATGCTTCGACATCTCTTGTGCGCGGCCTTGCTGGGCGTCGGCCTGCACGCGCAGGCGGCCCTCAAGGTCGTCGCCTGCGAGCCGGAGTGGGCAGCACTCGCCACCGAGCTCGGCGGCGACAAGCTGGAGGTCTCGTCGGCCACCACGGCCTTGCAGGACCCGCATCGCATCGAGGCCCGTCCGAGCCTCATCGCCCGGGTGCGCAACGCCGACCTGCTCGTCTGCACCGGCATGGAGCTCGAGGTGGGCTGGCTGCCGGTGCTGCTGCAGCAGTCGGGCAATGCGAAGGTGGCACCGGGTGCGCCGGGCCACTTCGAGGCGGGCCGGTACGTCGCTGCGCTCGACGTGCCGGCGCGCCTGGACCGCAGCGACGGTGACGTGCATGCCGCCGGCAACCCGCACATCCAGCTCGACCCGCGCAACATCGCACTCGTGGCCAAGGCCCTGGCCGAGCGACTGGCGCAGCTCGATGCCGCCAACGCACGTGTCTACCAGGAGCGACAAGTCGCCTTTGCCGCACGCTGGGCCGAGGCGCTGCGCCGGTGGGAGCAGCAGGCCGCGCCGCTCAAGGGGCTTCCTGTGGTCGTGCACCACAAGAACATGAGCTACCTGTGGCACTGGCTGGGCATGCGCGAAGTCGGCACGCTGGAACCCAAACCCGGACTCGAGCCGAGCGCGGGCCACCTCGGGGCACTGAAGGCGCAGCTCGCGAAGCAGCCGGCACGGCTCGTGGTGCGCGCGGCCTACCAGGACCCACGGGCGTCGCAGTGGCTGTCGGAGCAGGCGCGCATCCCGGCCGTGGCGTTGCCGTTCACGGTGGGCGGCAACGAGCAGGCGAAGGACCTCGTCGGCCTCTTCGACAGCACGCTCTCGCTGCTGCTCGCGGCGACGCGATGAACCACGACCTCGCCATCCTGCTCGCGCCGTTCGTGGCGGGCCTGCTGGTGCTCGCCACGCACGTGCCGATGGGCGCTCAGGTGCTCCAGCGCGGCATCGTGTTCATCGACCTTGCGATCGCACAGATCGCGGCCCTCGGTGTGATCGTGGCGGGCCTGCTCGAGCTGCCGTCGGGCGGCTGGCAGATGCAGGCGGCGGCGGCAAGCTCGGCCATCGCCGGCGCCCTGCTGCTGACGTGGACGGAGCGGCGCTGGCCCGAGGTGCAGGAAGCGCAGATCGGCGTGCTCTTCGTGCTGGCCGCCACCGCCGGCATCCTGCTGCTGGCGAAGAACCCGCACGGCGGCGAGCACCTGCGTGACCTGCTCGCCGGGCAGATCCTCTGGGTGGGCTTCGGCCAACTCGCCGTGCCGGCAGCGCTCACCGCGCTGATCCTTGCCATGTGGTTCGGCTGGCACGCGCGGCTGCCGCGGCTGGGCTTCTACCTGCTGTTCGCGCTGGCCGTCACGGTGTCGGTGCAGCTGGTGGGCGTGTACCTGGTCTTCGCCAGCCTGATCGTGCCGGCCCTCGGAGTGCGGCAGCACGCGCAAGCGCGGCGCCTGCCGCTGGCCTATGCCATCGGCATTGGCGGCTACGCGCTCGGGCTCGTGCTGTCGGCGGTGTTCGACCTGCCGAGCGGTGCCTTGATCGTGTGGTGCCTCGCGGTGCTGGCCGTGCTCGCGCACGCCAGCTCGCCGCGGCGCTCGGTGGGGTGACTTCAGCCGGCTGAAGCCAGCAGCTCGCGCAAGGTGGCTTCGTCGATCACGTCCACCCCGAGCTCGCGCGCCTTGTCGAGCTTGCTGCCCGCCTCTTCGCCCGCGACGACATAGGTCGTCTTCTTCGACACCGAACCCGAGACCTTGCCGCCGGCGGCTTCGATCATCTCCTTGGCCTCGTCGCGCGAGAGCGAGGGCAGCGTGCCCGTCAGCACGAAGACCTTGCCGGCCAGCGGCTTGGGGCTCAGGTCGCCGGCGCCTTCCTTCTCTTCCCAGCCCACGCCGACGGCCTTCAGGCGCTCGACCACCTCGCGGTTGTGAGGCTGGCGGAAAAAGGTGTGGATGCTCTCGGCCACGATCGGGCCGACGTCGGGCACTTCGAGCAACTGCTCGACCGTCGCGTCCATGATGAGGTCGAGCTTGCCGAAATGCTTGGCCAGGTCCTTCGCCGTCGTCTCGCCGACCTGGCGGATGCCGAGCGAAAAGAGAAAGCGCGCAAGCGTGGTCTTCTTGCTCTTCTCCAGGCCGGCCAGCAGGTTCTGCGCGCTTTTCTCGCCCATGCGCTCGAGCGCGGTGAGCTTCGCAAGCCCCAGCGTGTAGAGCTCGGGCAAGGTGCGGATGAGGCCCGATTCGATGAGCTGGTCCACGAGCTTGTCGCCCAGGCCCTCCACGTCCATCGCGCGCCGGCCCGCGAAATGCAGGATCGCCTGCTTGCGCTGCGCCGGGCAGAAAAGCCCGCCGCTGCAACGCCAGTCGGCACCACCCTCTTCACGCGCGATGTCGCTGCCGCAGACGGGGCACTTGCCACCAAGGCGCTTGTAGAGATCGAACGGCTCGCCGACATCGGCCGGCCGCTTCTCCAGCACCACGCCCACGACTTCGGGGATCACGTCGCCGGCACGCCGCACGATCACCGTGTCGCCGATGCGCACGTCCTTGCGGCGCGCTTCGTCCTCGTTGTGCAGCGTGGCGTTGCTGACCGTCGTGCCGCCCACGAACACCGGCTCCAGCTTCGCCACCGGCGTGAGCTTGCCGGTGCGGCCCACCTGGATGTCGATGTCGCGCAAGAGCGTCATCTGCTCCTGCGCCGGGTACTTGTGCGCCACCGCCCAGCGCGGCTCGCGCGACACGAAGCCGAGCTGCTTCTGCAGCTCGCGCGAGTTGACCTTGTAGACGATGCCGTCGATGTCGAAGGGCAGGCTGTCGCGCTTCTCGCGGATCTTCTGGTGGAAGGCGACTAGGCCCTCTGCGCCCTTCACCACCACGCGTTCATTGCTGACCGGCAGGCCGAAGCGCTGCAGCGCGTCGAGCATCTCGCTGTGCGTGGGCGGCACCTCCCAGCCCTGCACGTCGCCGAGTCCGTAGGCAAAGAAGCTCAGCGGCTTTTTCGCTGCCGCGGCCGAGTCGAGTTGGCGCACCGCGCCCGCTGCCGCGTTGCGCGGGTTGACGAAGGTCTTCTCGTTCTTCGCGCCTTTGGCGATCAGCTCGCGCTGGCGTTCGTTGAGCTTCTCGAACTGGTCGCGGCTCATGTAGACCTCGCCGCGCACTTCGAGCACCGGTACGTCGACCCCCTTCAGCCGCAACGGAATCTGCCCGATGGTGCGGATGTTGTGCGTGACGTCTTCGCCCTTCTCGCCATCGCCCCGCGTGGCCGCCTGCACCAGCACGCCGTGTTCGTAGCGCAGGTTGATGGCGAGGCCATCGAACTTCAACTCGGCGGCGTATTCGACCGGCGGGTCGGCCTCGGTCAGCTTGAGCTCGCGCCGCACACGCGCATCGAAGGCCACGGCGCCGCTCGATTCGGTGTCGGTCTCGGTGCGGATGCTCAGCATCGGCACGGTGTGGAACACCGGCGTCAGGCCGTCCAGCACCTGGCCGATGACACGCTGGGTGGGCGAGTCGGCCGTCAGCAGCTCGGGGTGCGCGGCCTCGATGGCCTGCAGCTCCTGGAACAGCTTGTCGTACTCGGCGTCAGGGATCTCCGGATCGTCGAGCACGTAGTAGCGGTGGGCGTGGTGGTTGAGCTGCTCACGCAGCTGGGCGGCACGTCGGGCGGTATCTGGGGTCTGCGGCATGGCGCCGCAGTTTAGGCCCCGTCGGGCCGTTTTCGTTCAGCTGAAGAGCCTGCGTGCCACCATCGACCCAGCCGCGATGTCGCGCGCTTCCAGCGCCTCGTACAGCTTCCCGAGCTCAGCCCCGATCGCCGCAAAACCTTGAGGGCTCAGCGGCTGGCCGTTGTCATCGACGATCGCCGCATCCATGCCGAGCGACAGCGCCTGCGCGCTCGCCTGCCAGGCGATGAAGGGCTCCGCCTTGGCTTCGGTCTGCGGCACGTCGAAGCTCAGGGTCACGTCGCGCACGGCGGCCTGGTTGGGGTCGTCGGCGAGCGCGGCTTGCGCGTCGAAGGTCAATGTGAGGATGGGTGGGGCACCCTCCTCCTTAGACGGCATCACCAGCCGGCCGGGCACCATGCCGGGCACGAAGCCATGGCGGGCGGCGTGCTGCTGGATGTAGCCCACGCTCCACGCGACCGAGCGGGCCTGCAGGTGCACGGCGAGCTGCGCATCGTGCTGGCTGGCGAAGGTGTCGAGCTCCTTGGCGCGCAAAGCGGCGTCGAGCATGTCGGGGAAGTCGGCCATCGCCCCGATCGCGTCGGCCATCGGCTGGATCTTCTGCACGAACTCGGAGTACTCGATCTCGTTCATCGCGCCAGTGCGGTTGGCGAGTTGTACGCCGGCCTGCAGCTCGCCGTAGTGGCGGCCGGGCAGCGGCGCCTCCCACTCGCCGGTCTCGGTGTTCAGGCCCTCGATCAGGAAGGGCTTGCTGCCCGCGCGGCGGGTGGTGGGCTGGTGGGCCAGCACGAGCTCGCCGGTCACTGGCGATTCGAGGGTCAGCGTGGCGATCGCGTCGACGAGCGCATCGATGCGCTGCGTTGCACGGCGCACCGTCGCGATGGGCAGCGGCGAGACGGGCTTGTCGTCGACCGTGATCGGGGCCGCATCGAGCGGCAGAGCGTCGGTGGGCACATCGCCCAGCACCGGCTCGATCAGGTCGCGCGGCTCCTGGCGCTCGCGCGGCTCAGGCGTCGGTTGCTCGGCCCGCTTGGGGCCGGCCTTGCGGGCCTGCCACGCGCCGTGCGCCACCACGCCGGCCAGCACCACGCCCCCGAGGCCCGCCAGCGCGATGGTCAGGCTGTTCATGGGTTCAGGCCGCTTCCGCCATGCTGACCGCGGATTCCATGTCGACCGCCACGATGCGCGACACGCCCTGCTCCTGCATGGTCACGCCGATCAGCTGCTCGGCCATCTCCATCGCGATCTTGTTGTGGCTGATGAAGAGGAACTGCGTGCCGCTGCTCATCTCCTTCACGAGCTTGGCGTAGCGCTCGGTGTTGGCGTCGTCGAGCGGCGCGTCCACCTCGTCGAGCAGGCAGAACGGTGCCGGGTTCAACTGGAAGATCGCGAACACGAGCGCGATGGCCGTGAGCGCCTTCTCGCCGCCCGAGAGCAGGTGGATGGTGCTGTTCTTCTTGCCCGGCGGCTGGGCCATCACCTGCACGCCCGCATCCAGGATCTCGTCGCCCGTCATCACGAGCTTGGCCTGGCCGCCGCCGAAGAGGCTGGGGAACATGCGGCCGAAGTGCGAGTTGACCTGGTTGAAGGTGTTGCCCAGCAGGTCGCGCGTTTCCAGGTCGATCTTGTGGATGGCGCCTTCGAGCGTGGTGATGGCTTCGTTCAGGTCGGCGTTCTGCGCGTCGAGGAAGGTCTTACGTTCGCGCGAAGCCGTCAGTTCATCGAGGGCCGCCAGGTTCACGGCGCCGAGGGCGTTGATCTCGCGGTTGATGCGATCGATCTCGCCTTGCAGGCCGTAGAGCTTGACGTTGTTCTCGGCGACATTCTTCGCCAGCGCTTCGAGGTCGACCTCGGCAGCGGTGAGCTGCTCCATGTACTGCGCGCCACCCAGCTGGGCGGCCTGCTCCTCGAGCTGCAGCTTGGTGATGCGGTCGCGCATCGGCTGCAGGCTTTGCTCGTGCTGCAGGCGTTGCTCGTCGGCGCGGCGCAGGCGCAGGGTCAGGTCGTCGTATTCGCTGCGCTTCGCGCCGAGGGCGGCTTCGCGCTCGAGCTTCACGGCGAGCGCCGCTTCGAGGCCGGCCTGGGCCGAGGCATCGGTCAGGCGCGTCAGCTCTTCCTGCAGCTGCACCGCCGATTGTTCGTTGGCGGCGACCTGCTGCGTCGCGGTCTCGATGCTGCGTTGCAGCTCGCTGCGGCGCGCGGCCAGCGAGCGTGAGGAGAACTGCGCCTCCTGCGCCTGGCGCTCCAGCGAGCGAAGCTGCTCGCGCGCTTCGGCCAGCTTGCGCTCGGCGGTGATCACCGCTTCTTCCAGCTCGGCGTGGCGCTCCTGCGTGTTGGCGAGCTGCATGTCGAGCTCTTCGAACTTGGCCTCGCCGGTGGCGCGGCGCTCGTTCAGCTCTTCGAGCTGGCCGTCGATTTCGGCGAGCTCGGCATCGAGCTGGCCACGGCGGGTGCTCGTCGCTTCGGCCTGCTGCGAGAGGCGCAGCAGCTCAACGTGCAGCTGATGCGCACGGGTCTGCGTCTCGGCCGCTTCACGGCGCGCCGTCACCAGGCGCTGCGACGCATCGGTGTACGCCGCCTCGGCACGCACGAGGCTGCTGCGCGACTCTTCGGCGATCAACGCCTGCGCCTTCGACTGGCGCTCCAGGTTCTCGATCTCCTGCGCGCGGGCCAGCATACCGGCCTGCTCGGAGTCGGGCGCGTAGAAAGAGACCGCGAACTGGCTCACCGCATGGCCCTCGCGGGTCATGATCACTTCGCCGTGCGTCAGCTTGTCGCGCGCGGCAAAAGCTTCGTCGATGTTGGCGGCGGTGTAGACACCTTCGAGCCAGTCGTTCAGCAGCGCCTTCAGGCCCGCATCGCCCAGGCGCAGCAGGTCGCTCAGGCGCGGCAGCGTCTGGTGCGTGTTGGTGATCGCGGCCTGCGGCGGCGTGTAGAACGCCAGCTTGGCCGGCGGCGCGTCGGAGGCAAACGCACGGGCCGTCTCGATGCGGCCGACCTCGAGCGCGTTGATGCGCTCGCGCAGCGCCGATTCAAGCGCCGTCTCCCAGCCCGACTCGATGTGGATCTTGGTCCACAGGCCCTGCAGGCCATCGAGCCCGTGCTTGGCGAGCCAGGGCTTGAGCTTGCCTTCGGTCTGCACTTTTTCCTGGAGCGCGCGCAGCGCTTCGAGGCGGGCACTGAGGTCGGCTTGTTTGCCGCTCTCGGCGTTGACCTGCTCCTGCTTCGTGCGGCGGTCTTCGTCGAGCGCCGGCACCTGCTCGCTCAGCTCGTGCAGGCGCTCGTCGGCCACGGCCTGTGCCTCTTCGGCGACGGCGGATTGCTGCTTCAGCTCTTCGAGCCGCGCCGTGTCGGGCGCAGCGAGTTGCCGGCGCTCGCCATCGAGGCGCTCGCGGCGGGCGTTCAATTGACGGCGCTGGTCGTCGATGTTGCGGCTCTCGGCGGCCAGCACCTGGATCTGCTGCTGCACGCTCGTGACCGAGCTGCGCTGCTCGTTGGCGCGTGCCTGCGCGGCGCGCACCGCGTCTTCGGCGTTGGGCAGGTTGCCGGCCTGCTCTTCGGCTTGCGCGGCGAGGATCTCGCTCTGCTCATCGGCCGCGGCGATCTGCTCGGCGATCTGCTCCAGCTCCACCTGGGCCTCGGCCTGTCGCTCTTCCCACTGCTCGTTCTGCGCCTTCAGCTCGGTAAGGCGCTGCTCCACGCGCTGACGGCCTTCGACCACATAGCGGATGCGCTCCTCCAGCCGGCTCACTTCGAGCGAGGCTTCGGCGAGCGAGCCTTGCGCGGTGTGCAGCTCGTCGCTTGCGGCGTAGTGCGCCTGGCGGATCGTCTCCAGCTCGGCTTCGCCGTGGCGCAGCTCGGCCATGCGGGCTTCGAGCGCGTTGGTCGCTTCAAGCACTTCCTTCTTCACGCGCTCCTGCTCACTCGCCGCGTCGCGGTGCTTGAGGAACCACAGCTGGTGCAGCTTGAGCGAGCCGCTCTCCTGCAGCGCTCGGTACTGGCTCGCCACCTCGGCCTGCTTCTCGAGCTTCTCGAGGTTGGCGTTCAGCTCACGCAGGATGTCTTCGACGCGGGTGAGGTTCTCGCGCGTGTCTTTCAGCCGGTTCTCGGTCTCGCGACGGCGCTCCTTGTACTTGGAGACACCGGCGGCTTCTTCGAGGAAGAGACGCAGCTCCTCGGGCTTGGATTCGATGATGCGGCTGATCGTGCCCTGGCCGATGATGGCGTAGGCGCGAGGGCCGAGGCCGGTACCGAGGAAGACGTCCTGAACGTCGCGGCGGCGCACCGGCTGATTGTTGATGAAGTAGCTGCTGGTGCCGTCGCGCGTGAGCACGCGTTTCACCGCGATCTCGGTGAACTGGTTCCACTGGCCGCCGGCGCGGGCGTCTTCGTTGCTGAAGACGAGCTCGACGCTTGCGCGGCTCGCGCCCTTGCGGTTGCCCGAGCCGCTGAAGATCACGTCCTGCATCGACTCGCCGCGCAGTTCGCTGGCCTTCGACTCACCGAGCACCCAGCGCACGGCGTCCATGATGTTGGACTTGCCGCAGCCGTTGGGGCCGACCACGCCGACGAGCTGCCCTGGAAGCTGGAAATTCGTGGGCTCGGCAAAGGACTTGAAGCCCGAAAGCTTGATGGAATTCAGACGCATGGAGAGAGCTGTCCGGGTGCGGCTCAGGCATCACGCCGAGCGCTTCTAAGTGCTTGATTTATTTAGGAAATTCCGCTATCCAGCGGCTTTCCAGCGAGGCGCGATGATACCATCGCCCCCCTCGCGAAACCCCCGTAGAAACCTCTCGAAACGCCCTTCCCCGCCATGGCCAAGATGTCCTCCAAAGTCGCCGCCCCGAAGCCCAAACTCAACCAGCGCGAGAAACCGGCCAACCCGCCCACCGCGCCGAGCAAGGACCTGCAGGTCTTCCCCAATCCGGCGCCGCAGCGCGACTACGTCATCCAGTTCCAGGTGCCGGAGTTCACCTGCCATTGCCCGCTGACCGGCCAGCCGGACTTCGCGCACTTCACCATCGACATGATTGCCGACAAGCTCTGCATCGAGCTGAAGAGCCTGAAGATGTACTTCTGGAGCTATCGCAACGAAGGCGCGTTCCACGAGAAAGTGACCAACACCATCCTCGACGACATCGTGAAGGCCACCAACCCGCGCTTCGTGCGCATCACCGCCAAGTGGTACGTGCGCGGCGGCATCTACACGAACGTGGTGGCCGAACACCGGCAAAAGGGCTGGAAGCCGCAGCCGGTGGTCGATCTGCCGAAACACGTGGAAGAGCGCGGCCTCCTCTGAGCGATCAGCGCATCGGCGCACCCAGCGCCATCGTCCAGTAGTGGGTGTAGGTGCTGCGCGGCCCGCCGAGCGCGCAGGCCACGCCCACGTGCACGAGGTCCGGCTTCATCAGGTTGGCGCAGTGTCCCGGGCTGTCAAGCCACTGCTGCACCGTCCCGTCGACCGAGCCACGGCCGCCGGCGATGTTTTCAGCCAGCGTGCGCCAGTTGTAGCCCACGGCATCGGCACGCTGGCGCAACTCGGTCTTGTCGGACCCGGTGTGCGAGAAGAAATTGCCGGCCACCATGTCACGCGAGTGCCGCTCGGCGGCGCGGGCGAGCGCGTCGTTCCACACGAGCGGTGGGGCGGGGCCGAAACGGCCGGCGCTGCCGCAACTGGCGCCACGGGCCCGGGCCGCATTGACGCGGGCCAGCACACTGGCCTGCAGGCTGGCGATGCCGCAACTGCGCGCCGCCGGCGCGGCCGGGGCCGGTGCCGGCGCCGCAGCTGGCGGCGGGCCCGCCGTGCAGGCCACGGCCGAAAGCCCCAGCAGCAAGGTCGAGATGAGCGTTCTTCGCATGCCGAGGTTGCAGCAAACCGCGGTCCGGCACTTCATTTGCCGGGCTTTGCACATGGCCACACACGACATCCGCATCGGCATCTCCGGCTGGCGCTACGAGCCTTGGCGAGGGGTGTTCTACCCCGAGAAACTGGCGCAGCGGCGCGAGCTGGAGTACGCCTCGCGCATGCTGCCCACGATCGAGATCAACGGCTCGTTCTACTCGCTGCAGCGACCTGAGTTCTATGCGCAGTGGGCGGCCGACACACCCGACGATTTCGTCTTCGCGGTGAAGGGGCCGAAGTACATCACCCACATGCGCCGGCTCAAGGACATCGAGACGCCGCTCGCGAACTTCCTGGCCAACGGCATCTTCGAGCTCGGGCCCAAGCTCGGGCCGATCCTGTGGCAGTTTCCGCCGATGCTGCCCTTCAAGCCGGAGCGTTTCGAAGCCTTCTTCGCGCAACTGCCGCGCGACACCGAAGCCGCGGCGAAGCTCGCCGTACATCACGACAAGCGGGTGGAGGGCCGCGCGAGCGTCGAGCCCGACGCCAAACGGCCGATGCGCCACGCCGTGGAGATCCGCCACGAAAGCTTCGCCGACCCGGCGTTCATCGCGCTCCTGCGCAAGTACCGCATCGCCCTCGTCGTGGCCGACACCGCCGGCAAATGGCCGCTGCTGGAAGACCTGACGGCCGATTTCGTCTACCTGCGCCTGCACGGCGACAAGGAGCTGTACGCCAGCGGCTACAGCGATGCGGCGCTCGACCGCTGGGCGCACCGCATCCAGACCTGGAGCGAAGGCGGCCAGGTGGAGGATGCGCGTCTCGCATCTCCCAAACCCGCCCCCAAGCGCGCCCGGCGCGACATCTACGCCTACTTCGACAACGACGTGAAGGTCCACGCGCCCTACGACGCCGCCACCTTGATGCGCAAGCTGGGCCAGGAGAGCCCGCTCGGCGAGCAAGGCCAGCCCGTCTGGCCGCCCGGGTGGAAGGCGCCCGTCATCCGCACCGGCTCAGACGGTTTCGGCAAACGCGCTCCCCGATAATCGGGCGCATGAACCCTCTGCTGGCCAAGCTGCACCCCTACCCGTTCGAACGGCTGAGCGCCCTCACCAAGGACATCACCCCCAACCCGGCCTACAAGCCCATCAGCCTGGGTATCGGCGAGCCCAAGCACGCGACGCCGCAGCTCATCCTCGATGCGCTGGTGGACGGCTTCGGCGGCCTCGCGTCCTACCCCGCCACGGCCGGCGACCGTGCGATGCGCGAGTCGTGCGCCGGCTGGCTCACGCGCCGCTACGGCCTGACCGTCGATGCCATGACGCAGGTGCTGCCGGTCAACGGCTCGCGCGAAGCGCTCTTTGCGCTGGCCCAGACGGTGATCGACCCGACGAAGCCCGGCGCCACCGTCGTCTGCCCCAACCCGTTCTATCAGATCTACGAAGGCGCCGCGCTGCTCTCCGGTGCTGCGCCGTACTACGTCAACAGCGACCCGAAGCGCAACTTTGCCGCCGATTGGGACGCGGTGCCCGAGAGCGTCTGGGCGCGCACGCAGTTGATCTACGTGTGCTCGCCGGGCAACCCGACCGGCGCGGTGATGCCGCTGGCCGAATGGAAGCGTCTCTTCGAGCTCAGCGAACGCTTCGGCTTCGTGATCGCCTCCGACGAGTGCTACTCCGAGATCTACTTCCGCGAAGAGCCGCCGCTCGGCGGACTGGAAGCGGCCGTGCAACTCGGCCTGAAGGACTTCAAAAACCTGATCGCGCTCACCAGCCTCTCGAAGCGCTCCAACGTGCCCGGCATGCGCTCGGGTTTCGTCGCCGGCGACGCGCAGATCATCAAGAAATTCCTGCTCTACCGCACCTACCACGGCAGCGCCATGAGCCAGATGATCCAGCGCGCCAGCATCGCCGGCTGGAACGATGAGCAGCACGTGGTCGACAACCGCGACAAGTACCGCCGCAAGTTCGCGCAGGTGATGCCCGTGCTCGAGCAGGCCTTCGACGTGAAGCTCCCCGACGCGAGCTTCTACCTCTGGGCCGGCATCCCAAAACACGCACACGGCGGCGACGACATCGCCTTCGCCCTGGGCCTTCTGGCTCAATACAATGTGACCGTCCTGCCTGGCAGCCTGCTCGCCCGTGAAGTCGACGGTGTGAACCCGGGAGCCGGCCGCGTGCGGCTGGCCCTGGTGGCCGAAGTCGAGGAATGCCTCGAAGCCGCGCACCGCATCGCTTCTTACGTGAAGTCCCTTTAAGCCGAAGCCCTCATGACCCAACAGCTCCAGAACATCATCGACCTCGCCTGGGAAGGCCGCACCAGCCTGAACCCGCAGAACGCGAGCCCCGAGATCCGCAATGCGGTCACGCAGGTGGTGGACGACCTGAACGCCGGCCGCATCCGCGTGGCCGACCGCAAGGGCGTGGGCGACTGGACGGTGAACCAGTGGGTCAAGAAGGCGGTGCTGCTGTCCTTCCGCCTGAACGACAACGAACTGATGCGCTCCGGCGAACTCGCCTTCTTCGACAAGGTGAAAACCAAGTTCTCGAGCCTCAGCGAAGAAGAAGTGCGCGCCACCGGCGTGCGCATCGTGCCGCCGGCCGTCGCCCGCCATGGCAGCTATGTCGCGAAGAACGTGGTGCTGATGCCCTCCTACGTGAACATCGGTGCCTATGTCGACGAGGGCACGATGGTCGACACCTGGGCCACCGTCGGCTCCTGCGCGCAGATCGGCAAGAACGTGCACCTGTCGGGCGGCGTGGGCATCGGCGGCGTGCTGGAGCCGCTGCAGGCCAACCCGACCATCATCGAAGACAACTGCTTCATCGGCGCCCGTTCCGAAGTGGTGGAAGGCGTGATCGTCGAAGAGAACTCGGTGATCTCGATGGGCGTGTACATCAGCCAGAGCACCAAGATCTACAACCGCATGACCGGCGAAGTCACCTACGGCCGTGTGCCCTCGGGCTCGGTGGTGGTGAGCGGCTCGCTGCCCGCCGTCGACGGCAGCCACAGCCTGTACTGCGCGGTCATCGTCAAGCGCGTCACCGCCGAGACGCGTGCCAAGACCAGCATCAACGAACTGCTGCGCAGCTGATCTCTTTCCCCCATTAAAACGAAGAAGTCTCGCCTCGCTCTCTGAACCTGATCGATCGAGCCCCGAAAGGACTCCGATGAACACCACGACGAGCAGCACCGCCGGTTCCGGCGGCAACATGGAACGCGTGCTGCGGCTGATGGCCGAGAAGAGTGCGTCCGACGTCTACCTGTCGGCCGCCACGCCCATCCTCATCAAGATCAACGGGCAGATCCTGCAGCTCTCCGACCAGCCGCTGAGCGCATCACAGCCGCGCCAGCTGCTGGCCGAGCTGCTCACCCCGAGCCAGCTCGAAGACCTGGAAGACACGGGCGAGCTCAACGTGGGCATCGGCATCAGCGGCGTGGGCAGCTTCCGCCTGAGCGCCTTCCGCCAGCGCGGCTCGATCGCAGCCGTCTTCCGCTGCATTCCGCACGACATCCCGGCGCTGGGCAGCCTCAACCTGCCGCCGGTCCTGAACACGATGATCCTGGAAAAGCGCGGGCTCATCCTGCTGGTCGGCGCCACCGGCACCGGCAAGAGCACCACGCTCGCCTCGATGCTGGAGCAGCGCAACCAGCAGATGGCCGGCCACATCCTCACCATCGAGGACCCGATCGAGTTCATCTTCCACAACAAGCGCTCGATGGTGAACCAGCGCGAGGTGGGCCGCGACACGCAGTCGCTGCAGATCGCGCTGAAGAACGCGCTGCGCCAGGCGCCCGATTGCATCTACATCGGCGAAATCCGCGACCGCGAGACGATGACGATGGCGATCTCGTATTCGCTGTCGGGCCACCTGGTCGTGTCGACCCTGCACGCCAACAACAGCTACCACGCGCTGGGCCGCATCTTGTCGTTCTACTCGCCGGAGTCGCGCCCCGCCCTGCTCTCAGACCTGGCCTCGGGCCTGAAGGCCATCGTGTCGCAGCGCCTGGTGCGCGCGTCGGCCGGCGGCCGCCGCCCGGCGGTGGAGGTGATGCTCAACACCAAGCTGGTGTCGGAGCTCATCGAACAGGGCGACTTCAACGGCGTGAAGGAAGCGATGGAGAACTCGATGGCCGAGGGCTCGCAGACCTTCGAGGCCGACCTTGCCCGCCTGATCGGCGAAGGCGTGATCACCCGCGACGAAGGCCTCGCCTACGCCGACTCGCCGACCAACCTGATGTGGCGCCTGCAGAACGACACCGAACCGGTGTCGCGCCTGCAGCCCAAGAAGGAAGAGGTCGATGACCAGCCGACCTTCACCGAGATCACGCTCGACGTGCCGGGCGACGATGGCCGCAACAGCGGCTTCCGCGCGACGCGCTTCTGATTGATGTCTGCTGCCCTCTCGCTGACCGAACAGCTCATCGCCCGCCGCTCGGTCACGCCTGACGACGGTGGCTGCCAGGCGCTCATCATCAAACGCCTGGCCGCGCTCGGCTTCGACTGCGAGACGCTGAGCTTCGGCCCGCACGATTTCCGCGTCACCAACCTCTGGGCCGTGCGGCGGGGCAAGCCCGGCAGCAAGCTGCTCGTCTTCGCCGGCCACACCGACGTGGTGCCCACCGGCCCGCTCACGCAGTGGACGAGCGACCCCTTCGTGCCCACGCACCGCGACGGCAAGCTCTATGGCCGCGGCGCGGCCGACATGAAGACCTCGATTGCTGCTTTCGTGGTGGCGGTCGAGGAATTCGTTGCCCAACATGGAGATCGTTGCGGTGGCATTGCGCTGCTCATCACCAGCGACGAGGAAGGTCCGTCGGTCGATGGCACCGTCAAGGTCTGCCAGGCGCTGAAGGAACGCGGCGAGAAGCTCGATTACTGCATCGTCGGCGAGCCGACCTCCGTCAACACGCTGGGCGACATGATCAAGAACGGCCGGCGTGGCTCGCTCTCGGGCAAGCTCACCGTCAAGGGCGTGCAGGGCCACATCGCCTACCCGCAGCTCGCGAAGAACCCGATCCACCTGGCCGCGCCGGCGCTGGCCGAGCTGGCGGCGATCGATTGGGACCGCGGCAACGAATACTTCCCGCCGACGAGCTGGCAGATGTCCAACATCCACGGCGGCACCGGTGCGTCGAACGTGATCCCCGGCGAGCTGGTGGTCGACTTCAACTTCCGCTTCTCGACCGAGCAGACCGTCGACACGCTGAAGGCGCGCGTGAACGCGGTGCTCGACCAGCACGGGCTCGACTACCGCATCGCCTGGTCGCTCAGCGGCGAGCCCTTCATCACGCCGAAGGGTGCACTGGTCGAATCGCTGCAAAACGCCATCCGCAGCGAGACGGGCGTCGAGACCGAACTCTCGACCACCGGCGGCACCTCCGACGGCCGCTTCATCGCGAAAATCTGCGAGCAGGTCGTCGAATTCGGCCCGCTCAATGCCACCATCCACAAGATCGACGAACACGTGGCGGTGGCCGAGATCGAGCCGCTGAAGAACATCTACCGCAAGACATTGGAAGGATTGCTGCTGTGAAGCTCATCGACTGCATCACCGCGCAAGCCGCCCGCCTCAAATCGGCGGGCGTTTCGTTTGGGCATGGCACAACCAACGCGTTCGACGAGGCCGCCTGGCTGGTGCTGTGGGCGCTCGGCATGCCGCTCGACGAGCTGGAGCCGCATGCCAAGCGCGAACTCACCGACGCCGAACTCACGAAGATCGACGCGGTGATCACCGAGCGCATCGACACCCGCCGCCCCGCCGCTTACATCACGAAAGAAGCGTGGCTGCAGAACGTGCCCTTCTACATCGATGAGCGATCCATCGTGCCGCGCTCCTTCATCGCCGAGCTGCTGGCCGATGGTGAAGGCGAAGGCACGCTGGACAGCTGGTTGTCCGACCGCACGCAGCGTGTGCTCGACCTGTGCACCGGCAACGGCAGCCTGGCCGTGATCGCTGCCATGGCCTACCCGGAAGTGACGGTGGACGCAGCCGACATCTCCGACGACGCCCTGGCCATCGCGAAGATGAACATCGACAAGCACAAGCTCGCCAAGCGCATCACGCTCGTGAAGTCGGACCTCCTGAACGACCTGCAGGGCCCGTACGACCTGATCGTCTGCAACCCGCCCTACGTCAACACCCAGAGCATGCGCGAGCTGCCGAAGGAATACCTGCACGAACCCCAGCTCGCGCTGGCCGGTGGAGAAGACGGCATGGACCTCGTGCGCCGCATCCTGAAAGACGCGCCCTCGCGCATGAGCGACATCGGCGTGCTGGTGCTCGAGATCGGCAACGAACGCCCGCATTTCGAGCACGCCTTCCGCAAGCTCGAAGTGGCCTGGCTGGACACGAGCGCGGGCGACGACCAGGTGCTCCTGGTCACGCGCGATGCGCTCGTGAAGTGGGCGCGTTGATCAGGCGCTGCCTGCTTCCGCCGCCAGAAAGTCGATCACCGCTCGTACAGAGGGCAGCTGCCCGCGCCGGTGCGGCGTGAGCACCGTCGTGACGACCGTCCCGGCCGTCCACCCTGGCAGCACGTGCACCAGCCGGCCCGCATCGAAATGCTTCGCCAGCATGCCGCGGGGGAGCGCGACGATGCCGAGGTCGGCCTGTGCGGCCTCCAGCAAGGTCAGCGATTCGTTCGACAGGAAACGCGGCATGGGCTCCACCTGAGCGTCGTCCCCATTCCCATGGCGCAAAGCCCACGAGGCACCGGTGCCCGCATTCGGCGCCAGCAGGCCGTGGTGGACGGCCAGCGCATCAGGACTGTCCGGCGTGCCGTGTTGCGCCAGATACGCCGGCGAGGCTGCCAGCACGATCGGCTCGCTGCGGATCTGCCGCTGCACCAGCTCCGAGTCACGCAGCGGCGCGAAATGGCTGCGCACCGCGATGTCGACGTTTTCCTGCAGCAGGTCGACAAACCGGTCGGTGACCTGCAGGTGCACCGTCACCTTGGGGTGCTGGCGCATGAAGCGAGGCAGCTTCGAGGCCAGCTCGAGCTGCGCCACCGGCACCGAGCTCGTGATGCGGACCACGCCGCTCGGCTCGCTGCGGCGTCGCTTGACGGCGCTTTCCGCGGCCTCGACCTCGGTCATCGCGGCACGGGCATGGTCGTAGACCTCGCGGCCGACGTCGGTGAGCACGAAGCTGCGCGACGAGCGATGCACGAGGCGCGCATCGAGCTGCTTCTCGAGCTCGGCCACGCGCTTGCTCACGGTCGACTTCGGCACGTCGAGCTGGCGCGCCGCCGCGGCGAAGCCGCCGCAATCCACCGCGCGCACGAAGAAGAGCAGGTCGTTGAGGTTGGTCATCGGTGGAAGTCTCCGTGCGTGGACTTTATGTCGACGCTCGCGATCTTCACGATGACCACTCCGATGCCTACGCTGAAGGCTCCAACACACAAGGAGCTTCACATGACACCGATCCTCTTCGCCGGCTTTCCGCAAGGCAGCTCGCTCGGCCTGGTGGCCGCGTCCGAATGGCTGGGGTTGCCCTATCGCGTGGCGCGGGTCCACATGCCGGATGACATGCTCAGCGAGGCCTACGGGCGGCTGAACGGCCGGCGCGAGACGCCTGCGCTGATCCTCGAGAACGGGCAGCCGCTCACCGAGAACCTGGCCATCGCGCATTGGATGGCCTCGCGCGACACCGACCATCGCATCAGCTTCGCGCCGGGCAGCGGCGATTCGCTGCGCATGCACCAGCTCATGGCCTTTCTCAACACCAGCTTCACCGGCGCCTTCAGCCCCTTGTGGGCGGCCATGGAAAACCCGAGCATGCCGGACGACGTCAAGCAGGTCCTGCAGCACCACGGCCGCGAGGCGGTGGCCCTCCGCCACACCCAGCTGGAAGCGATGATCGGCGAGGGTCCCTACCTGGTGGGCGAGCGGCCGACACTGGCCGATGCGATCTTCATCGGCGTGGCACGCTGGGCCGACTTCCACTCGGCGGTCGACCCACGCGCCCATCCCAAGGTCCAGGCCCTGAAGGCGCGGCTCGAAGCCGACCCGGCGGTCCAGTTTGCGCATGCCGTGGAGGACGGGCTGCCTGCCACGGGCAGCGGCGCGATGGTGGGTCTGGTGCCGCTCGCGGAAGCAATCGCACTGGCCCGCCCGACAACCGGCACTACGTCACACGACATCGACCATTCGGCCGATGGGAGGCGCATGGCCGCCTGAGGATAGTCACGGCGCCCCTTCACTTCGCGCCGTCACGATGCCCCTGCCCGCCCGCTTCACGCGCCCCAGCGCCATCCTGCTGGCCCTGTCTCTTGCCGCCTGCGGCGGCGCTGGCGGCGACGATGCCGCCTCCAGCGGCGGTGGTGGTGGCGGAGGAGGCGGCGGCGGTGCGGCCACCGTCGCCTCGGTCAACAAGTTCTCCTTCCCCGCTGGCAGCCCCGACATCGCCAGCATGCAGGCCACCAACGACGGCGTCTACCTGCGCATGTACGACACCGGCGGCAACGACATCATCGTCAAGCGCACGGCGCGCGGCTCGACCACCGGCCGCTGGATGCAGTGGCAGCTGCCCGTGGTGGCCGCCAGCTTTTCGGCCTCGCTCAGCACGACGGAAGGCATCGACGAGTTCGGCATCCACTGGTCGGGCATCGCGCAGGGCACCGGCACCCGCCGCTATGGCACCGCCAACATGAACAACGGCGGCATCTCGCTCAACTACCTTGACGACCGCAACATCGAGCTGATCGTGCCCGATGGCGACAGCAGCACCAGCGCCTTGTCATGGGGCCTGAGCGGCAACTACGTCTACCGGGAATCTCGCAGCGGCACGGCCAGCACCAGCTTCAGCGCACGCTACGAGCGCATCGCCACCCTCAGCTCCTCCGGCCTGGGCACCTGGCCGGCGGTGGCAGACGGCACCGGCAACCTCTACGCCGCCAGCGGCAGCAACCTCTTCCGCATCGGCGCCACCGGCGATGCGCGCCGCTGGGATTTCTCGACCCTTGGCTACGGCAGCATCCACACGCTCATCTACAAGCACAACCGCCTGTGGATCGGCTATCGCGACCTGGTGATGACGCTGCCGCTCGGCAGCAACACGGTGTCGTCGTTCGCGACGCTCAACCACAGCTTCGCGACGACAGCGCTGCAACCGCAGTTCTGCATTTCCGGTGGCACGCTCTACGGCAGCGACGGCATGGCGTACGACGGGCTGCCGTCGATCAACACGCCGCGCCCGTGGCTGCAGGGGCCGGGCAGCGTCTCGCCTGCCACGCAGCTCGCGGTCACCGAGATCTCGAGCGCGGTGCAGAGCGGCATGTTCTGCGCCGGCTCCAGCACGCCGACGATCTATGCCGCCGGGCTCGACCTGTCGGCCAACGGCACGATGAAGCTCTTCGCGATCAGCCCGCGCTGATCAGACCTTCGCCAGCGCCTGCTCGAAGTCGGCCTGCAGGTCGGCGTAGTCCTCGATGCCGACCGAGATGCGCACCAGCGATTCGCTGATGCCCATCTTCTGGCGCTTCTCCAGGCCCATCTCCCAGAAGATGGTCTGCGCCACGGGAATGGCCAGCGTGCGGTTGTCGCCCAGGTGGCTGGACTTGATGACGAGTTCCAGCGCATCGAGCATCGCGAAGGTGTCGTGGCCGGGCTTCAGCTCGAAGCTCATCAGCGCGCCATAGGCCTTGAACCAGCGCCTGGCGTTCTCATGCTGGGCGTGGCTCTCGAGGCCAGGGTAGTGCACGGCGGCGACTTTCGGGTGCTGCTCCAGCCAGGTGGTGAGCTTCAAGGCGTTGTCGCAGGCGCGGTCCATGCGCAGCGTGAGTGTCTCGGCACCGTTCGAGATGCGGTGCGCCGCCTCGGCGCCCAACGTGGCGCCGAAGTCGCGCAGACCCTTCTTGCGGATCTGCAGCAGGCCCCAGGTCTTGGGCGCGCCTTTCTTGTAGGGCGCCTGGATATTGGGAAAGCTCGCCCAGTCGAAGAGCCCGGTGTCGGTGATCGCACCCCCGAGCACATTGCCGTGGCCGCTGATCGACTTCGACAGTGAGTTCATCACCAGGCCGGCCTTCACCGCCGACGGGCGGAACAGGTACGGCGTGGTCATGGTGTTGTCGACCACGTACAAAATGCCGCGTTCCGCACAGAGCTGGCCGATGCCTTCGAGGTCGGCGACCTGGGTGCGCGGGTTGGCGATCGTTTCTACGAAGACAATACGCGTCTTGGGCGTGATGGCCCGGGCCACTTGGGCAGCGTCGGTCGCATCGACCAGCGTCACCGAGCAGCCCAGGTTCTCGAGGGTGGTGAACAGGCTGGCCGTGTTGCCGAAGAGGAACTGGCTGGCCACGATGTGATCGCCCTGCTTGAGCAAGGCCATGAACATCGAGCCGATGGCGCCCATGCCGGTGGCGAAGCTCACGGTGCCCACGCCGCCTTCCAGCAGGGTGACCTTGGCCTCCAGCGCTTGGGTGGTGGGGTTGCCTTGGCGGGCGTACACATGGCCGCTGCGTTCGCCCTGGAAGACAGAGGCCAGCTCGGCAGCCGTCTCGTAGCCGAAGGCGGCCGAGGTGTGCAGAGGTTTGTGGGTGGCGCCATGCTCCACGCCGCCCAGGCGGTCGGCATGGAGAAGTTGGGTGGTGAGGCCGCGGCTCATGTCAGGTCTCAAGAAGAATTTGGATTGAAGCAGTCTCAGCATGATAGTCATCAAGAACGTCACCCTGCGCCGCGGCACGAAGATCGTGCTGCAGGACGCGAGCGTCACCCTGCAGCCCGGTGAAAAGATCGGCCTGGTGGGGCGCAACGGGGCCGGCAAGTCGTCCCTCTTCTCCCTGCTGACGCATCGGCTTCAGTCGGACTCGGGCGACGTCTCCATCCCACCACGCTGGCGCGTGGGCGAGGTCGCGCAGAACATGCCCGAGACCGAGCAAGGCGCCACCGACTTCGTGCTCGAGGGCGACACGCGCCTGATGGAAGCCAACGCGGCGCTGGCCGCCGCCGAAGCCGCCGACGACGGCCACGCCATGGCCGACGCCCACCAGGAGATCGCCGAAGCCGGCGGTTTCGAGGCCCGCCCTCGCGCACAGGCGCTGCTCATGGGCCTGGGCTTCCGCCTCGACCAGCTCGACGACCCGGTCAACAGCTTCTCGGGCGGCTGGAGGATGAGACTCCAGCTCGCGCGCGCGCTGATGTGCCCCGCCGACCTGATGCTGCTCGACGAGCCGACCAACCACCTGGACCTCGATGCCCTCGTCTGGCTCGAAGCCTGGCTGCAGAAGTTCGAAGGCACGATGATCGTCATCAGCCACGACCGCGAGTTCCTCGACGCCATCACCAAGGTCACGCTGCACCTCGACGAGACGCGCCTCACCCGCTACACCGGCAACTACACCGCCTTCGAGGAGATGCGCGCCGAGCGCCTCTTGCAGGCGCAGGCCAACTACGCCAAGCAGCAGGAGCGCATGGCGCACCTGCAGAAGTTCATCGACCGCTTCAAGGCCAAGGCCAGCAAGGCCAAGCAGGCGCAGAGCCGGGTGAAGGCGCTGGCGCGGATGGAGAAGCTCGGGCCGGTGCTGACCAGCAGCGACTTCCAGTTCGAGTTCCGCGAGCCGGTCTCGCTGCCCAACCCGATGCTCGCGTTCTCGATGATGAACTGCGGCTACAACGGCGTGCCCATCGTGCGCGACATCAACCGCTCGGTGCTCGCCGGCCAGCGCATCGGCATCCTCGGCGCCAACGGCCAGGGCAAGTCGACGCTCGTGAAGACCATCGCCCACGAGATCCCGCTGATCTCCGGCGAGGTGACCGAAGGCAAGGGCCTCACGATCGGCTACTTCGCCCAGCAGGAACTCGACGTGCTCTCGCTCGACGATGGCCCGCTGATGCACATGATCCGCCTCGCGCGCGACGTGGGCCCGCAGGCGCGCGAGCAGGAGCTGCGCGACTTCCTCGGCTCCTTCCGCTTCGTGGGCGACATGGTGTCGCAGGCCGTGGGCACGCTCTCGGGCGGCGAAAAGGCGCGGCTCGTGCTCGCGATGCTCGTGTGGCAGCGCCCCAACCTCTTGCTGCTCGACGAGCCGACCAACCACCTCGACCTCACCACCCGCGAGGCGCTCTCGATGGCGCTCAACGAGTTCGAGGGCACGGTGATGCTGGTGAGCCACGACCGTGCGCTGCTGCGCGAGGTGTGCGACGAGTTCTGGCTCGTCACCGAAGGCACCGTCAAGCCCTTCGACGGCGACCTCGACGACTACCAGAAGTGGCTGCTCGAGACCTCGCGCGAGATGGCACGCGCCGCGAAGGATGCGGCCAGCGGCAAGGTGAAGAAAGAAACACAGGCCGCCGTGGTCGCCGCCCCGCCACCCGAGCCCGCGAAGCGCGAAGACCGCAAGGCCTCCGGCCAGGCCCGGCAGAAACTCGCCGAGCAGACCAAGCCGCTGCGCAAGGAGCTCGAAACCCTGGAGAAGCGCATCGCCGCGCTCACCCAGGAGAAGGACAACATCGAAGCCGCCTCGGCCCGCCCCGACCTCACGCCTGCGCAGCGCATCGAGCAAGGCAAGCGCTTGAAGCAGATCGGCGACGAGACCGAGCAGGCCGAGGGCCGCTGGCTCGAGCTCACGACGCAGATCGACGAGCTCAGCGCCGGCTAGGCGCGCAGGGCCTGCGCGACGGCGTGGTACGCCGGCAGCGACACCGGGTCGTTGAACATGTTGCCCGCGCCCGGGTGCGAGGCGAAACGGGCGATGACGACCTCGGCCACCGGGTCCACGTAGATCGCCTGCCCGTGGATGCCGCGCGCCATGAAGGCGCCGTGCGCGTTGTGCGACACCCACCACATGCTGCGATAGCTCCAGCCGGTGAGGATGGGGAAGCCGGCGCGCTCGCAATCGCCGCGCTCGCCACCGCGGCGGATGTCGGCCACCACGCTCGCCGGCACCACCTGGCGGCCGTTGAACACGCCATCGCAGCGCATCGCCTCGCCGAACCGCGCCATGTCGCGCAGCGCGAGGTTGAGGCCGCCGCCGGCGAACTCGGTGCCCCAGGCATCGATGGCGAAGTAGGCGTCCTGCTCCATGCCGAGCGGCGCCCACAGGCGAGTGTGCAGCAGCTCCGAGAGCGTCACGCCCGTCACGCGCATCAGCACCCAGGCCAGCACGTCGGTGTTGGCGGTCTTGTAGGTGAAGGCCTGGCCGTGTTCGCCCTGCTTGGCGATGGACCGCAGGTAGTCGGTGAGCGAGGCCGCGTCGTCGGGCCTGCGAGGCGACAGGCCGATGGCCCGGCCCAGGCGGATGGCGCCTGACTCCGGGTCGAGGTAGTCCTCGGTGTAGGCGATACCGGTGCGCATGTCCAGCACCTGGCGCACGGTGGCATCGCCGAATCCGGAGCCCGCAAGCTCGGGAACGAAGTGGTCGACACGGCGGGTTTCGTCGAGGCTGCCCTCGGCCACGAGCGATGCCGCCACCGTCGCGACGAAGGACTTAGTGACCGACATCGCCAGGTGCGGCAGATGCGGCTGCAGCGCGCCGAAGTAGCGCTCGTCGACGATGCGGCCTTTGTGCAGCACCACCACGCCGTCGGTCCAGGTGGCCTTCAGGCCGTCCGCCCAGCTCATCGGCTTGTCGGCTGCGATGGGGGTGAAGCGCAAGGCACCGAAGTCCTCCAGCGCACGCGGCAGCGCCGACACCGGGCCCTCGCCGCGCCACACGGGGCTCGTCGGCAGGAAGTGGCGCTGATGGCTGAACGACCAGCGGATCTGCGGGAAGCGATTGCGGCTGTTGTCGGCAAAGGCCATGCGGCGTTCCGGCGCCGGTGGTGCGCCGGTCATCCAGCCCAGCCGTTGCGGATCGCTGGCATCAGCATCGAGCTGTTCGGCATTGAAGGCGGCTGCGGCGCGGGCGGCCGCCAGGGCCGCTTCGGTGTAGGTCTGCGTCATGGGCTCACCATACCCAAACCGCCGGCGCCGCACCAACCGGGTTCAACCCTGCGCTTCGGAGGGTATTTATATTGCGCGCAATCTAATTGCGAGCTTTCGATTAGAGTCTCGTTCCATGAACACCGCTCCACGCCGCCACGATGCCAAGGCCGATTGGCTACAGCTCGACCAGCAGCTGTGCTTTGCGCTGTATTCCACGTCGCTTGCGATGACCAAGCTGTACAAGCCGCTCCTGGCACCGCTGGGCCTGACCTACCCGCAGTACCTGGCCTTCCTCGTGCTGTGGGAACGCGACGGGCTCACCGTCGGCGAACTGGGCGAGCGCCTCTTCCTCGACTCGGGCACGCTCACGCCCCTGCTCAAGCGTATGGAAGCGTCGGGCTGGCTCACGCGCAAGCGGGCTGCCGATGACGAGCGCCGCGTCGTGGTCCACCTCACACCGGAAGGCCGCGCCCTCCGGCAAAAGGCCAAGCGCGTGCCCGTGCAGCTCGGTCAGGCCATGCAGTGCGACGTGCAGGAGATCGAAGGCCTCACGCAACGCCTGCAACAACTGCGCGCCAATCTCCTCGACGCCACTGCGGGTGATGCCGCAGGGGCACATTGATCACCCCCTTCTTCCACCCACCCCTGAACGGAGCTTCACATGGCCCTCGAAAAAGTCCTCTACACCGCCCACGCCACCTCCACCGGGGGCCGCACCGGCACCGCCGAGTCGTCTGACGGCGCCCTCAAGGTCAACCTGAGCACCCCCAAGGAGCTGGGCGGCGCCGGCGGCCCGGGCACCAACCCCGAGCAGCTCTTCGCTGCCGGCTACTCGGCCTGCTTCATCGGCGCGATGAAGGCCGTCTCGGCCGCGCAGAAGATCAAGCTGCCGGACGACGTGTCGATCAAGGCCGACGTGGGCATCGGCCCCATCCCCGGCGGCTTCGGCATCCAGGTCGCGATGGCGATCACCGTGCCGGGTTTCGAGAAGGCCCAGGCTGAAGCGCTGGTCGCGGCAGCCCACAAGGTGTGCCCCTATTCGAACGCGACCCGCGGCAACATCGACGTGACCCTGACCGTGGTCTAACCCGCTGGCGACAGCAACTGAAGGATCAACTCCACCCGTGCCTGCGCGGGTGTGAGTTCACCGGCCGACGGCAGCACGTCGTCGGCCCGTTTCAGCACCCGGCCGTTGCCGCAGCGGCTGCTGCGCCAGACGGTCACGCCCTGGTCCTGGGCTTCGAGCAATGCCTCCTCCAGCGCCGCGTGCACCGTGCCATTGCCGGTGGCCGCGACCACCAGGCCCTGCACACCGATTTCGCAGGCGGCACGCACCAGCGCCCCGCTCGCCCCGGCATGGCTGGTGACGATCTCGACCTGCGGCCAGGCATCCGCTTCCATCGGCAGCCACTGCAGCCCAAGCGCCTCGCCTTGCGGCCAGGCGCGCCACGCCGTCACGGCGCCCTCTTCCACCACGCCCAGCGGCCCGGCATCGCCTGAGCTGAACGCGTCCACGCGGTAGGTGTGGGCCTTGCGCACATCGGTCGCGGCGTGCACCGTGCCGGACAGCATCACCACCACGCCTCGCGCACCTGGCACGCCGGCCACGGTCACCGCATCGAGCAGGTTCTGCGGGCCGTCGGCCTGCAGCGAGGTCGCGGGCCGCATCGCCGCGGTCATCACCACCGGCTTCGTCGGCGCCAGCACGCGCTGCAGGAAATAGGCGGTCTCTTCGAGTGTGTCGGTGCCGTGGGTCACGACGACGCCGGCCACGTCGTCACGCCCAAGGTGATGGGCCGTGCGCTGCGCGAGCGCGCGCCAGATGGCAAACCCCATGTCCTTGCTGTCGGCCTGCGCCACCTGCTCACATTCGAGCGGCAGGCCAGCCAACGCGGGCACCGCCTTGACCAGCGCCTCGACGCCCAGCTGCGCCGCGGTGTAGCCGACGTTGTCAGCCGCATCGGCCGCCGTGCCGGCGATGGTGCCGCCGGTGCCCAGCACCACGATTGTTCTGGAAGTGTTTTGCATTTCTCGCTGAGCTGGATGAAAATACAGGCACTGGATGAAAACTCAGGATGCCGCCGATGGAAGCGCCCAAGCTCACTGAACGCCAACAGCAGATCCTCGATCTCGTGCAAAGCGCCATCGAGCGCACCGGCGCCCCGCCCACCCGCGCCGAGATCGCGAGCGAGCTGGGCTTCCGTTCCGCCAACGCCGCCGAAGAGCACCTGCAGGCCCTGGCCCGCAAGGGCGTCATCGAGCTCGTGGGCGGCACGTCGCGCGGCATCCGGCTGAAGTCTGACACGTTGCGCGCCCTGAACGAGATCCGCGGCAAGCAGTTCAGCCTACCCCTGCCCAGCCTGTCGCAGCTCACGCTGCCGCTGGTGGGCCGCGTGGCCGCCGGCAGCCCCATCCTCGCGCAGGAGCACATCGACCAGACCTACCTGATGGAAGCGAGCATGTTCCCGCGCCGCCCCGACTACCTGCTCAAGGTGCGCGGCATGAGCATGCGAGACGCCGGCATCATGGACGGCGACCTGCTCGCCGTGCAGAAGGCCAAAGACGCCAAGAACGGCCAGATCGTCGTCGCCCGCCTCGGCGAAGACGTGACCGTCAAGCGCTTCCGCCGCACACGCACCAGCATCGAGCTGCTGCCCGAAAACCCCGACTTCAAGCCCATCGTCATCCCCTTCGGTGACGTCGACTTCGAACTCGAAGGCATCGCCGTCGGCTTGATTCGCAACAACATGATGATGTGAGGCGATTGATGGCCTCCATCAAATCACCGAAAGCCAAGACCGCCCAGGAGTGCGAGCGGCTGGAGCAGCTGCCCAACATTGGGCCTTCGCTTGCCGAAGACCTGCGGCTGATCGGCATCGCCCACCCGCGGGAGCTGCGCGGCAAAGACGCTTTCGTGCTCTACCAGAAGCTTTGCGCGGTGACGGGGCATCGACACGACCCCTGCGTGCTCGACACCTTCATGGCGGCCACCGACTTCATGGGTGGGGCGGAGCCGGCGCCTTGGTGGAACTACACGGCGCAGCGGAAGGCATTGTTCGGGCAGGTCTAGCTTGCGGTGCTGAAGTCGGAGCGGGGAGCGCAGCGGCGGGGTACCGCATTGCGTTCATGTCCCCCTTCCTGAACCCTCCCGGGTTCAGGAATTCCTCCTAATACTTCACTCCATGCGGCACCCCACCACTGCGCTCCGGGCACGGCCGTGAAGCTTCTTTGCATGCCTCCTTCGTTTCGCGGGAAGGGCGTGGGGTGAGGGGCGCAGTGAAGTAAAGGAAGGAATTCATGAACGCGGGAGCGTTCATGAAGGAGGGACATGAACGGAGCCCCTCACCCCACGCCCTTCCCGCCGCTCAGACACACAGGAGCTCAGGAAGCCCGAGGCTTCAACACCAACACATGCTTCGCCGGCTCAGACGCCCAGACCGGCACGCCCTGCACATCGCGCCAGCGGTCAACAAAGCTGCGGTACAGCGGCGAAAACACGATCCCCGACTGCCCCGTCGAATGCATGAAGCGTGACTTGCTCGGGTCACCCAGGTCATACAGCGCCCGGAACGACGGCCCGTGCTCGTCGAGATAGAGCTCACCGGTCGTCGCGTCGGGCTTCTGCGACACCCGCGACACGTTCACCGTGTAGGTGTCGCCGCCCACTGGCGTACGCAGCTCGAAGTACTTGGCCAGGAGCTTCACCCGGCTGAACGGCCGGTGTTCTGACCGCGCCTGGTGCGCCTTGCCCCACTGCCACTTCGTCACATCGGCACCTTGCAGCGCCTGCAGCTCGTCGAGCGCGCGGGTGAACGCCGAATCGACCTGGTCCTGGCAGCTCTCTTGCGCGGGCGTGCTCTTGTCGTCGCACCACCAGGCATCGTTGCGCTCCAGCGCGCCCTCCAGCCCTTCGCGGAAACTGCGGGTGGCGATCAGTCGGTCGAACTGCGCGGCGCCCACCTCGTCGCGGAAGATGCCGTTCGTGAGCTGCCGCGCCCAGGCCCAGGCGATGAGCGGCGCGGCCTTGTCGGCCGCCATCGTGCCGTCGAACCCCGCCAGCTCCTTCTGCGCAGCACTGGCCAGCGCGTGCTGAGATTGGGCCTTGCGCAGGAACGGCATCAGCCGCTGCGTGCCGAGCGAGACCACGTCGGCCTGGATCTGCCGCAGGCTCTCCAGGCTGTGCTTCGGCTTGGCGGCCAGCAACTGCTCGATGCGCTGCTGCCGGTACGGCGCCGCCCACTCGCTGGTGAGGAAGTGCGGGTAGGAAGCGTCGTGGATGCGCTGGTTGGCGGTGGCGATCCAGCCGCGCGGCGGGTCGGTCTCGCGCGGCGTCCAGGTCGGCTCGAGCACACCTGCCCAGTCGTAGCGTGCATCCCAGCCCGGCGCGGGCACCAGGCCCTTGAGGTCGTTCTCGGGCTTGCGCACCGGCACGCGGCCAGCGGCCACGAAGCCGATGCGGCCGTCGACATCGGCCACCACCATGTTCTGCATCGGCGCCAGGTGCTTGCCCGCTGCGGCGATGAACTCGGGCACCGTGCGCGCCGTGTTGAAGGCAAGTGCGGCGTCGAGCGTGCCGCTGTCCTTGTCGAGCGCCGTCCAGCGCATCGCCAGCACGTAGGCCGGGCGCGTGGACGAGACGATGCCTTCGGTCGCACCGCCGATGTCGGAGATGACCGGGCCGTGGCGCGTGCTTCGCGCCGTGATCGTCACATCCGGCTTGCCACGCACCTTGATGGTCTCGGTGACGCTGACGAATCGGGCCCAGCCCTCGGGCGTCTGGTACTCGGCGGGCTCGTTCGGGTTCACGCGCTCGATGTACAGGTCCTGCACGTCGGGCCCGGTGTTGGTGAAGCCCCAGGCGACGCGCTCGTTCTGGCCCAGCACCACCATGGGCAGGCCGGGCATGGTCGCGCCGGCCACCTTGAAGCCCGGTGCTTCGAGGCGGGCGAAGTACCACAGGGCCGGCGCCGTGAGCTTGAGGTGCGGGTCGTTGGCGAGCAGCGGCTTGCCCGTCTCGGTATGCGAGCCGGCCACCACCCAGTTGTTGGACCCGACGCCTTCGATGCCCGAGACCGGCGCCGCGCTCAGCGCCGCCTGGCCGAGGTTGGCGTTGAGCTTCAGGCTGCGGAAGAGCGCGGCATAGTCGGCCGTCGGAAGCGGCTTCTCGCCGGGGTATGGCGGCAGCAGCTCCTGGATGCGATCGACCGGCAGCTGCAGCGCCAGGCGCAGGCGCAGCAGCTCGCCCGACCAGTTGGCGCCCAGGTCCCAGGCCATCATCGTGGCCCAGCCGATGGTGTCTTCGGGCACCCACGGCTCGGGCTGCAGGCCCGTCAGCATGAACTCCGGCGGGCGGGCGCTCAGCTCGTTCTGCACATAGGCGTTGATGCCGGCGGCGTAGGCACTGAGCGCGGCGCGGCCTTCGGCACTCACCTGCTCCCACTGCTGCGCGGCCGCACGGCGCACGCCGAGCGTGCGGAGAAACTTGTCGGTCTCGAGGGCCGATTCGCCGAAGCCTTCGGCCAGCCGGCCACTGGCGATGCGCTTGTGCGTCTCGAGCTGCCACAGCCGGTCTTGCGCGTGCACGTAGCCGAGACCGAAGAACGCATCGTCATGCGAGGCCGCCTTGATGGTGGGGATGCCGTCGGCATCACGCTCGATGCGCAGTTCGCCGCGCAACCCGCCGGGGCCGCCCGCCAGCGTGATCGTGCCCTGCGTCGTGGGCAGCACACGGCGGCTGTAGATCCACAAGGCCACGGCCACGATCAGCGCCAGCCACAGCAGCGCCCAGGCGCCGCGACGTATCCATTTCATGTTGTGTCCTGTCTCCTTCGAACGGGGCGCAGCGTAACCGGATGCGTGAGCCGGCGGCCATCCTTCGAACCGACGAACGGCGCACTGCCGCACTCAAGTCCCGCTATTCGCGATTTTGTCGGCATCGACCATGCCCACGATCGCCCACACCGGGGAGGCGCCGATGGATTCAAGACGGGGCCTCGTGACACGCCCACGCCGAAAGCAGCATGGACAGCACTTCCCGGAAAGCGACGGCTCGACGGCGCGGCTGTAGCCGCTCAACGCGCGGGCTGCTGCGAGGCGAGCATCTCGTCAAGCGCCACAAGCACATCACGCCCAAGAGCCGGCTTGTGGAGGATGGACAGGCCTGCCTCCCGGATGCGCAGCAAGACGCTCGTGGACGTCTCACCGGTCAGAATCAAGGTCGGCATCTGGCCGAAGCGCTCGAACAATCGCGCAGCGATCACCACGCCGTTCTGGTCGCCCAACCGATAGTCCATGAGCACGGCATCGGGCCGCGCATCGGCACCGCTGACGGCCAGCATCGCCTCGGGCTCGTCGCTGGCAGCCAGGACCTTCCACCCCGATGTGGCGAGCATGGTGGCCAGGGCATCGCGGATCTGGCTCTCGTCGTCGACGACGAGCACCGTGCCGCGGTGCAGCTTCGCAGGCGCGGCACTCGCCACCTCGACCGCTTCCGGCTGCGACGACTTGAAGGGAAAGCTCACCGTGAAGGTCGAGCCGATGCTGACGGCCGACTGCAACTCCACGCTGGCACCCATCAGCCCGGCAATGCGGCTCACGATGGACAGCCCAAGACCCAGCCCCTTTGACCGGTCCCGACCCGGATTCCCGGCCTGGAAGAACTCTTCGAACACCTGCTGATGCTGTTCGGGCGGAATACCTGGTCCCGAATCCGACACCGAGATCGAGACCCGCTGCGCAACCGGCTCCCATGCCAGGCGCAAGGCAACAAACCCAGCGTTCGTGAACTTCATGGCGTTGGACAGCAGGTTCGACACCAGCCGGCTCATCAGTTCCGGGTCGACCAGCACCCACCAGCCACCTTCGGGCGGCGGCTGGACATCCACGTCGAAGCGCAGCCCGATGCGTTGGGCTTCGACCTGATATGGCGACGCAAGCTGCCTCAGCAGCGCGGCCAGGTCACACGGAAACTCGCGCACGCTGATGGCACCAGCATCGAGCTTGGAGATGTCGAGCAATGAATCGAGCAGCGACCGGCTCTGCTCCAGAGCCGACCCAATGCCATTGCTGACCGCCACGACGCGCGGGTCGCCCAGCTGCCCTGCAACGATTTCGAGGGTGGTGGCATTGATGGCCAGCGCGTGCAACGGCTGTCGCAGATCGTGGCTCGCCGCGGCGAAGAAACGTGTCTTCGCTGCGGCAGCAGCGTTGGCACGATCGCGCTCGGCTTCCAGGCTCTGCGCCAGCTGCTCCCGCTGGGCCACTTCCCGTACCAGATCGAGCATGGCGGTCCGGTGGTCCCGTACCAGCGTCAGCAGGATGACGTACAGCATGATCCACAGGGCCCCAATGAGCGGCCCGAGGCCACCCTGTATCGCCCAGCCCACGGAAAGCGCCAGTGCCTGAGGCGCTGCCCAGGCCGCGTAGCCCGTGACCGTGCCGCCGACCGACGAGACACCTCCCGCCGCCACGCCTGCCGCGATCACGCAGGCAAGGTAGGTTTCAGGCGTCACGCCATGAAGGAAGAACACCGGCAAGATGGCCGCCTTGAGCAGGCCGACCACCCCGATGCTGATCGTCAACCGGCGCAAGGCACGCCCTGGCTCTTGCCCAGCGATCTTCAGGGCGCTCGTGACATGCGTCGTCCTCGCGGCGTGGACCGCGATGCAGGCGAGGTACCACACGACGGCAACTGCGCCATAGCCGATCGAGTAGGCCAGATAGGCCTGAAACAGATCGGCGATCAGCACGGGAACGATGACACGCCACCGCTGCCGGGCGATCAGGTGCACCCGGTGGTGGTCGAGGGCGCTGCGTTCATCCAATCACCGCTCCCCGGGTGGCGGCCAGGAAGACGGCTTCCGTTCGATTCTTTACACCGACGATGCCGTAGATGGCCGCCAAATGCGTCGCGACCGTGGCGGCCGAAATGCCCAGCTCGCGCGCGATGAGCTTGTTGCTGTGCCCTCGCAAGGCCGACCGCAGAACGTCCGCCTGCCGATTCGTCAGTTCGGGAAAGCTCTGGTGCACCGTCGGCGCCGGTACTCGCCGTGCGGGCAAGGGCTCCATGCTCGGCAAGTAGATCTGGCCTGACAAGACACGCTGGAGCGCGTCGGTCAACTCCCGCTTGCTCGCCCCCTTCGGGATGAAACCGCAGGCGCCCAGCTGGATGGCGCGATTGACGATGTCGGGGCTGCGCTCGCCCGACAGGATGACGATGCGGGCATCGGGAGCCTGTGCCTTGAGCTTTTCGAGCATCGTCTGGCCATCGCAGTCCTCCAGCCACCAGTCGAGCAGGACCAACTCGAATCGCTGGGTTGCGGCAAGGTCCGCGGCGTTCTGCCATCCGGAAGCATGGGCCAGTTGAATGTCGGGCTTGAGCGTCGCCAGCAGGAGCGCAAAGCCTTCGCGGAACAGGGCATGGTCATCTACCAGCAGAGCGTTCATCGGCCGTTCTCTTGTGGACGCCCAAGAGTACAGACCTGGCCGTGGAGGCAGATCCTTCGTTTGAACGATTCAGCGGCTGCCCGCCGCGAGCTTCACGCCGAGCCCGATGAACATCGCCCCCGCCGCTCGCTGCAGCCAGAGGCCGACCTGGCTGCCTTGCAACCGGCCGGCCAGGCGCTCGCACGCCGTGCCCGCCAGCCATCCGAACGCCAGCGTCACCAGCGTGCCGTTGACGGTGAAGATCAAGCCCAGCAGCGCGAAGCCCAGCGCCTGGTGCGGCGCATCCGGGGTCATGAACTGCGGCAGGAACGCGAGGAAGAACAGCGCCACCTTCGGGTTGAGCGCATTGGTCAGCACGCCGCGCCAGAACACGCGCCGCACGTCGGGCGCCACCGCCTCGCGTGCATCGCCGGGCGAAGCCCGCAGCATGCCGATGCCCATCCACACCAGGTAGCCGGCACCGACCCATTTCACGAGGTTGAACGCCAGCTCGGAGCTGGCGAGCAGGGCCGACAGCCCGACCGTCGCCAGCGCCACGTGGAAGAGGCAGCCCGCCCCGATGCCCAGCGCCGCCAGCAGGCCCGCGCGCCGGCCTCCGCTGGCCGCGTGGCTCGCGACGTAAAGCATGTCGGCCCCGGGCGTGATGTTGAGCAGCAGCCCCGCCGCAACGAACAGCGGCAGGTTGTGCACGCCCAGGGATTCGAGCATCACGCGCCCCCGAGGAAGTCGGCCTTGCCCAGCTCCACGCCGTAGTGGCGCAGCAGCGCGTAGGCCGTCGTCACGTGGAAGTAGAAGTTCGGCGTGGCGAAATGCTTGAGGTAGGCCTCACCCTTCATCACCATCACGCCGTCGCGGCGCGGCACGTTGATGTCCTTCTCTTCGGTGCCGACGATCTGCTCCGCCGGCACCGACTGGATGAAGGTGAGCGTCTTCGAGATACGCGCCTTCAGGTCACCCAGGCTGGCCTCGTTGTCCTCGTGCTTGGGCGCCTCGACGCCCCCCAGCCGGGCGACGCAGAACTTGGCCGTGTCGCAGGCGATCTGCACCTGCCGGGTGAAGGGCAGCATGTCGGGCGCGAGGCGCGCCACGAGGTACACCGCCGGGTCGAACTTCTTCGCCTGCGCGTGGGCCTCGGCCTTGTCGATGAACTTGCTCAGGTTGGTGAGCATGCGGACGAACATCGGCACGCTCGCCGAGTGCATGGTGATGGGCATGGGGGAATCTCCGTTGTGGTGTCGGTATTTTTGGGAGCCCGGATGCTACTGCGGACGGGCACAATCGGCCGGTCCTTCCGAGATGGCCTCACGCCCCCCTGATGAACATCATCATCCTCGACGACTACCAAGACGCGGTGCGCAAGCTCAAGTGCGCCACGCGCCTCGAGCAGCTGAACGCCAAGGTCTTCACCAACACGGTCAAAGGCATCGGCCAGCTCTCGGTGCGCCTGCGCGACGCCGAAGTCCTGGTGCTGATCCGCGAGCGCACCCACTTCCCACGCCAGCTCCTCGAGAAGCTGCCCAAGCTCAAGCTGATCGTGCAGACCGGGCGCGTGGGGCCGCACATCGACGTCGAGACCTGCACGCGGCTGGGCATCGCGGTGGCCGAGGGCACCGGCTCGCCGGTGGCACCGGCCGAGCTGACCTGGGCGCTGATCATGGCGGCGATGCGCCGCCTGCCGCAGTACATCGGCAACCTGAAGCACGGCGCCTGGCAGCAGTCGGGACTGAAGTCGGCCTCGATGCCGTCCAACTTTGGCATCGGCATGGTGCTCAAGGGCAAGACGCTCGGCATCTGGGGCTACGGCCGCATCGGCGAGCTGGTGGCGGGCTACGGCCGCGCCTTTGGCATGAACGTGATCGTGTGGGGCAGCGAGTCCTCGCGCGAGAAGGCAGTGGCCGCGGGCCACACCGCGGCCGGGTCGCGCGAAGCCTTCTTCGAGCAGGCCGACGTGCTGAGCCTTCACGTGCGCCTGTCCGACGCGACACGCGGCATGGTCAAGCTCGATGACCTCTGGCGCATGAAGCCGACCGCCCTGCTCATCAACACCTCGCGCGCCGAGCTGATCGAGGAAGGCGCACTCGTCTCGGCCCTCAACCGCGGCCACCCCGGCATGGCGGCGGTCGATGTGTTCGAGAGCGAGCCCATCCTGCAAGGCCACCCGCTGCTGCGGCTGGAAAACGCCATCTGCACGCCGCACATCGGCTACGTCGAACAAGACAGCTACGAGATGTACTTCGGCGCGGCCTTCGACCACGTCGTCAATTTCGTCAACGGCAACCCGACGGGCATCGTGAATCCAGCCGCCCTCAAGGTCTTGCGGGGATGACCGCCTCCGCAGAGCTCACACCGCACCAGCAAGTCACCCGCGCCCGATGGGCGCTGATGGCCGGCAACTTCGCCATCGGCTGTGGCGTGATGGTGGTGGCGGGCTCGTTGAACGACCTGATCCGCTCGCTCGAGGTGAGCGTGGCGCTCGGCGGCCAGCTGATCTCGATCGCCGCGGTGATGATGTGCTTCGGCGCCCCTGTGCTCGCCGCCCTGCTCGGCCACTGGGACCGGCGCCGCCTGCTGGTGCTGTCGCTCGTGTGGTTCGCCATCGGCCACGGCCTGTCGGCCATCGCGCCCAACTACGCCTTGCTGCTGCCGCTGCGCGCGCTCTGCGTGGTGGCAGCGGCGGTCTACACGCCGCAGGCCGCAGCGGCCATTGGCTTCGTCGCGCCGCCCGAGGAGCGCGGCCGCTCGATCATCTTCATCTTCCTCGGCTGGTCGGTCGCCTCGGTGGTGGGCATGCCGATGCACAGCTACATCGGCGAGGAATACGGCTGGCGCTGGGCTTTCGGCCTGGTCACCCTGCTCTCGGCCGGCGCCGCGTGGTGGGTGTGGGTGGTGATGCCCGACGGCATCAAGCCGCCCACCATGCGCCTGGCCGACTGGCGCGAGGTCTTCACGCACCCGGTGCTGATGGCCATCGTGCTGGTCACGGCCTTGTGTGGCGCGGGCCAGTTCACGCTCTTCGCCTACATGGCGCCCTACTACCGCCAGGTGATCGGGGCCAACGCGGCCGAGACCAGCTTCCTCTTCTTCTGGACGGGCGCCTTCGGCCTGCTCGGCAACCTGCTGCTCTCGCGCTACATCGACCGCATCGGCGCCGCACGCATCGTCGCGGTCTCGATGGTGGGCATGGCCATCAGCATGCTGGCCTGGCCGCTCGCCACCGGCGTGATCTCGATGGCGCTGGTGATCCTGCCGTGGGGCCTGGGCGGCTTCGCGTCCAACTCGGCGCAGCAGGCGCGGCTGGGGCTCGCGGCACCGCACCTGGCCACCGCGCTGATGGCGCTCAACTCGTCGGCCATCTACCTCGGCCAGGCGGTGGGCGCCGCGGGCGGCGGCATCGTGGTCGCGGCGCACGCCGCGCTCGGCGAATCAGGCCGCGACCTCTACAAGAGCCTGCACTGGATCGCCGCCGCCTGGGTGATCGTCGCCCTCGCGCTGAGCGTGTGGGCGCAGCGCCAGACCATCAAGCTCGGCGGCAAGGTCTGACGCCGAGGCCCGATCACCAGCGCTGGTGCACGTGGGGCTTGGCGAAGCGCTCGTAGACCTGCTGCACGGCCGCCATCGTTTCGGGCGAGATCGGCGGCAGGTCGGCCGCCGCGGCGTTGTCTTCCACCTGCTTCGGCGAGCGGCCACCGGGGATGCTGCAGGTCACCGCCGGGTGCATCTGGATCCAGCGCAGCGCAAACTGCGCCAGCGTCTGGCCGGCGGGCACGAGCGGCTTGAGCGCTTCCACCGCCTGCAGGCCGAGCTCGAAGTCGAGGCCGGAGAAGGTCTCGCCCTTGTCGAAGGCGGCGCCCTCGCGGTTGAAGTTGCGGTGGTCGTCCTGCGCGAAGGTCGACTCGCGCGTGAGCTTGCCGCTGAGCAGCCCTGACGACAGCGGCAGCCGCGCGAGGATGCCGACGCCACGCCGCTGTGCTACAGCGAAGAAAAGATCGGCCGGCCGCTGGCGGAAGATGTTGTAGATGATCTGGATCGATTGAACGCCGGGGTACTCGATCGCCTTGAGCGCCTCTTCGACCTTCTCGACGCTCACGCCGTAGTGGCGCAGCTTGCCGGCCTTCACCAGCCCATCGAGCGCGTCGAACACCTCGGGCCGGTACAGCACCTCCACCGGCGGGCAATGCAGCTGCAGCAGGTCGATCGCCTCGACCTCGAGGTTCTTCAGGCTGCGCTCGATGAAGGCAGTGAGGTTGGCCTTGTTGTAGCCGTCAGCCGTGTGCGGCGACAGACGCCGACCCGCCTTGCTCGCCACGTAGAACGGCTCCGAACGCTCACGGCGCAGGCGCGCGATCAGCCGCTCGCTGTGGCCGTCGCCATAGACGTCGGCGGTGTCGAAGAAGTTGATGCCGAGGTCGAGCGCGCGGTGCAGCGCCTTCATGGAAGCATCGTCGTCAACGGCGCCCCAGGTGCCGCCGATGGCCCAGGCGCCGAAGCTGACGGTCGAGACGTTCCAGCCGGTGCGGCCGAGCGGGCGGTATTGCATCTGATGTCTCCTGCATGCTTTGAGTGAGCCGCGCAGGATAGAGAGCCGCAGCGCTCGCGTCCAATCTCGATTGCAAAGGTCGCGATGCCGTAACCGGCATGTATCGCGAATCAGCCCGTCCGCTCGACGCTATAGTCCCCGCGACTTTCCACGACCGACGATGGCCACCGACGAGACCTCCTCCGCGCACACCGGAGCCCGAAGCGGGCGGGTGCGCCTGACGCTCGCCGACGTGGCCGCCAAGCTGGACATCAGCCGCACCACCGTCTCCAACGCCTTCAACCGGCCGGAGCAGCTCTCGAAGGAGTTGCGCGAGACCATCCTCTCGACCGCCCGCGAGCTCGGCTACTTCGGCCCCGACCCAAAGGCCCGCGCGCTGCGCCGCAAGGAGCTGCGCGAGGTCGCGCTCGTCTTCCACCACGACCTGCCCTACGCCTTCAACGACCCGCTCACGCTCGACTTCATGCGCGGCGTGGCGAGGCAGCTGCAGCAGCGCGGCCTCACGCTGCAGCTCATCCCCATGTTCTCGCGCCAGATCGAGCCCACGCTCGACGTTGCGTTCCAGACCACGGCCGATGCACTGATCTTCCACGCCGAGGTACCCCCGGAGTTCGCCCCGATGGTTCGCGCGGCGCCCTTGCCGCTGGTGGTGGTCGACACCATGGTGCCGGGGGCGGCGTCGGTCTGCCTCGAAGACCGTCGTGGTGCCGAACTCGCCATGGCGCATGCACTGAAAGCGAAGCCCGATGTCGTGCTCGTGCTGTGCTTCTTCGTTGCGGAAGAACCGATGAAGCGGGCGCAGGCCGCACGCGCACCGCGCAGCCCGTTCAACGCTTGCGAGCGAGTGGCCGGCTACGCCCAAGCGGCACGGCGCGCCGGTTTCGATGCCTCGCGAATCGTGTGGCACATCGTCGACGACGGTGACCCCGAAACCGCAGCGCTGCGCGCCGTCGAGCAGGAGCGCGCCCGACTCAGCAAGCACAAGCGCATCGCGCTGGTCGCGGCGAGCGACCGCATCGCACTCGCTGCCATGGGCGCGATGCGCACTTGGCCAAGCGTGGAGCTGGTGTCAGTGGTCGGCTTCGACGACATCCCCGCCGCTGCCGCCGCCGGCCTCACCACCATCCGGCAGGACGGCGTCGAAAAAGGCGAAAGCGCCGTGCGCGTGGTGCTCGACGACGAGCCCTCGGTGGTGCTGCCGCTCACGCTCGTGCCTCGAGACACCTGAAAGCTGTACCTCGGGTACATATGAGCCGGACCCTAGGGTTACCCCGCTCTTTCTCGATTCAGAAGCTTCACTAAAGTCGAGCCCAGCCTGAAGTTCGGCCCTCGTTGATGTAACCGCGTTACCTAGGTTCGCCTTGCATCTGAATCGTTCAAGAGCACAAGAAATCGTCCTGACACAGCCCATGAAGAGCGAGCCCCAGACCGTGCTGGCCGCGGCATCCCACGACCGCGATTGGTGGCGCGGCGCCGTCATCTACCAGATCTACCCGCGCAGCTTCGCCGATGGCAATGGCGACGGTGTCGGCGACTTCGCCGGCATGGTCGAGCGCCTGCCCTACATCGCGAGCCTCGGCGTCGACGCGGTGTGGGTCTCGCCCTTCTTCCGCTCGCCGATGAAGGACTTCGGCTACGACGTCAGCGACTACCGCGACGTCGACCCGCTTTTCGGCACGCTGCAGGACTTCGACCACTTCGTCGCCCGCGCCCACGAGCTCGGCCTCAAGGTCGTCGTTGACCAGGTGCTCTCCCACAGCTCCGACCAGCACCCCTGGTTCATCCAGAGCCGCGCCAGCCGCGACAACGCCCGTGCCGACTGGTACGTCTGGGCCGACCCCAAGGCCGACGGCACGCCGCCCAACAACTGGCTCAGCATCTTCGGCGGCTCGGCCTGGCAGTGGGACACGCGCCGCCGCCAGTACTACCTGCACAACTTCCTCGCGAGCCAGCCGGACCTCAACTTCCACAACCCCGAGGTCCAGAAGCAGCTGCTCGACGACTTGCGCTTCTGGCTAGACCGTGGTGTTGACGGCTTCCGCTTCGACGCCTGCATCTTCCATTTCCACGACCTGCAGCTGCGCGACAACCCGCCGGCCCAGAAGGCCGACACGCTCTCGGTGCCCGCCTCCAACCCCTACAGCTTCCAGCGCCACCTCTACGACAAGACGCAGCCCGAGAACATCGGCTTCCTGCAGAAGATCCGCACCCTTCTCGACGAATACGGCGCGGCCAGCGTGGGCGAGATCGGTGACGACGACTCGATCAAGACCATGGCCGCCTACACCTGCGGCGGCGACAAGCTGCACATGGCCTACAGCTTCAACCTGTTGTCGGCCGAGACCGGCGCGGCGTACATCCGCCGCCAGGTCGAGGAGCTCGAAGCCCAGATCGCCGACGGCTGGACGAGCTGGTCGATCGGCAACCACGACGTGCCGCGCTTCCTCACCCGCTGGGGCGGCGTGGGTGCCACGGCCGACTACACCAAGGTGGCGCTGGCTATGCTCTCGTCGCTGCGCGGCAGCGTGTGCTGGTGGCAGGGCGATGAGCTCGCGTTGACCGAAGCCGAGATCCCCTACGAGAAGATCCAGGACCCGTACGGCATCACCTTCTGGCCCGAGTTCAAGGGCCGCGATGGCTGCCGCACGCCGATGCCGTGGTCGCGCGACCTCGTGCACGCCGGCTTCAGCGGCGGCCGCGAGGTCGAGCCCTGGCTGCCGGTGCCGGCCGAGCATGCGGCCCGCGCCGTCGACGCGAGCGAAGCCGACCCGACTTCACCCCTGCACTTCATGCGCCGACTGCTGGCTTGGCGCAAGACGGAGCTGAGGCTGCTGCGTGGCGGCATCCGCTTCGTCGACACGGCCGAGCCGGTGCTGGCCTTCTACCGCACGCCCGACCAAGGCCCGGAGCTGCTGTGCGTCTTCAACCTCGGCCGCACGCCGGTCGAGATCGACGTGCCGGCCACCGGCCTGAGGCAGATCGTGACGCAGGTCGACGCGCAACTCGAAGGCAGCGTCGCCAATGAGCGCATCACCCTGCCCGCGCATGGTTTCTTCTACGGGCAGCACGGCAGCGTCTAAGGTCACGTCATGGCCACCCTCAAGCTCAGCGGTTTGCGCAAGTCCTATGGCGACGTCGAGATGCTGCACGGCATCGACCTCGAGGTGGACGACGGCGAGTTCCTCGTCTTCGTCGGCCCCTCGGGCTGCGGCAAGTCGACGCTCCTGCGCTGCATCGCCGGTCTGGAAGAGATCACTGCCGGCGAGCTGTACATCGGCGACCGCCTGGTCAACGACGTGCCACCCGCCGAGCGCGGCATCGCAATGGTGTTCCAGAGCTATGCGCTCTACCCGCACATGAGCGTGGCGGAGAACATGGCCTTCGGGCTGCGCCTGGCCGGCTACAGCAAGCAGGAGATGAAGGACGCGGTGCAGCGCGCCGCGCAGACGCTGCAGATCGAGCACCTGCTCGACCGAAAGCCCAAGGCACTCTCGGGCGGCCAGCGCCAGCGGGTGGCCATCGGCCGCGCCATCGTGCGCAAGCCCGGCGTGTTCCTGTTCGACGAGCCCTTGTCCAACCTCGATGCCGCGCTGCGGGTGCAGATGCGCGTGGAGCTCTCGCGCCTGCACCGCGAGCTGCGCACCACCATGGTCTACGTGACGCACGACCAGGTGGAGGCGATGACGCTGGCCGACCGCATCGTGGTCGTCAACGCCGGTCGCATCGAGCAGGTGGGCGCGCCGCTCGACCTCTACCACCGCCCGGTCAACAAGTTCGTCGCCGGCTTCATCGGTTCGCCGAGGATGAATTTTCTCGACGCAACACTGGGCGACGCGAGCCACGTGGTGCTGAAGGACGGCAGCGTCGTGCCCGTGTCGCCGAGCAGCGACGCAGCGCGCGCCGCCGCCGTCGGCAAGCCGGTGACGCTTGGCATCCGCCCCGAGCACATCGCCGCCGACAGCACGCCGGCGAATGGCTCAGTGAAAGCCACCGTGCAGCTCGCCGAGCACCTGGGCGACACCACCTACCTGCACCTGCGCGTGCCCGGCGCGCCCGAGCCGATCACCGTGCGCACCGCGCCCGACAACCCGCTCAACACCGGCGACACCGCATGGCTGCACCTGCCGCGCGAGCGCTGCTTCGTATTCGACGAGCAGGGAGCCACCCTGCCATGACAAGACCTCACCACAACCAGGAGACATCCAGCATGCAGACCAAACGCACTCTTCTCGCGGCCGCGGCCGCCCTCACCCTCGGCGCCGCCTTCGCGCCGCTCGCGCAGGCCGCCGAGCCCGGCAAGCTGCTCGTCTGGATCAACGGCGACAAGGGCTACAAGGGCATCATCAAGATCGGCGAGGAGTTCACCAAGAAGACCGGCATCCCGGTCACGGTGGAGTACCCCGAAGACGCACCGAGCAAGTTCCAGGCAGCCGCCGCCGCCGGCAAGGGCCCCGACATCTGGATCTGGCCGCACGACCGCATCGGCGAGTGGATCGAAGGCGGCCTGCTGCAGCCGGTGACCCCGGGCAAGAAGGTGCAGGCCGACATCGACCCGCTGGCCTGGAAGGCCTTCACCGTCGGCGGCAAGACCTGGGGCTACCCGCTGTCGATCGAGGCGGTGGCGCTTGTCTACAACAAGGCCCTGGTGCCCACGCCGCCCAAGAGCTTCGAGGAGGTGATCGCGCTCGACAAGAAGCTCTCGGCCTCGGGCAAGAAGGCCATCCTCTGGGACTACAACAACACCTACTTCACCTGGCCGCTGCTGGCCGCCAACGGTGGCTACCCCTTCAAGCAGAAGGCCGACGGCACCTATGACGCCAAGGACACCGGCGTCAACAACGCCGGCGCGCTCAAGGGCGCCGAGCTGCTGTCGAAGATGATCAAGGACGGCGTCATGACCAAGGGCGCCAACTACGCCGAGATGGAAGCCGGCCTCGCGCAGGGCAAGGTCGCGATGATGATCAACGGCCCCTGGTCGTGGGACAACCTCAAGAAGGCCAACGTCAACTTCGGCGTCGCCAAGATCCCGACCGTCGCCGGCAAGAAGGCCGCGCCCTTCGTCGGCGTGCTCGGCGCGATGGTCACCAAGGCCACGCCGAACAAGGACCTGGCGGTCGAGTTCCTCGAGAACCACATGCTCACGGTCGATGGCCTGAAGAAGATCAACGACGACGTGCCGCTCGGCACGCCCGCCAACAAGGCCTTCTTCAACGAGCTCAAGAACAACCCCAACATCCAGGCGACGATGGCGAGCGCGCAGGACGGCGCCCCGATGCCCAACAACAAGGAGATGGGCCGCTTCTGGTCGTCGATGGCCTCAGCGCTGCAGAACATGACCGAAGGCCGCCAGTCGCCCAAGGAAGCGATGGACGCCGCCGCCAAGCGCATCGCTGCACCCTGAGTCTTCGTCCTCGCGGGCCCCATGCCGACACACAAGAAAAATTCGCCGCGCTGGTTCGGCCCGCTCATCCTGATCGCGGCCCTGCTGGCCGCGCTCTACATCGTGGTGGTGGTCCACGCCGCAGGCCAGACGCTGCTGGCCGCCACCCTCCTCTTCATCACCGCGCTCGCAGCGTGGCTCTACACCTCGCCACGGTTCTACGCGTGGCGCTATCTCTTCCCGGGCATCGCCGCGGCGATGGTGTTCGTGGTGTTTCCGATGCTCTACACCATCGGCATCGGCTTCACCAACTACAGCTCGGCCAACCTGCTGAGCTTCCAGCGGGCGACGCAGTACCACCTCGACGAGACCGCGCCCGCCGAAGGTGACCCGCTCGCGTTCACGCTGCACGCCGACGGCCCGGAGTTCCGCGTGCGCCTGAGCGACCCGGACGACGAAGCCAAGGCCTGGGTCTCGGGCCCGCTCGCGCTCAAGAACAACGCACCGCTCAAGCTGGCTGTCGAGCCGGCACCGCAGGTGAAGCTGCCGCTGGGCGAGCCGCTGCCCCTGCGCGACGTCATCCAGCGCCAGGCGGCTCTCAAGGCCCTGACCTTCGAGCTGCCCGGCGGCCGCCAGGTGGTGATGACCGGCCTGCGCCAGTTCTCGGGTCTGGAGAAGGTCTACGAACAACGCGAACCCGGCGTACTGGTCAACAAGCGCACCGGCGAGCTGCTCAAGGCCAATCACCAGACGGGCTTCTACGAGAAGGCCAATGGCGAGCGCGTGACCCCCGGCTTCCAGGTCGGCGTGGGCTTCGACAACTATCGCCGCATCTTCACCGAGCCCGCCTTCCGCGAGCCCTTCCTGCGCATCTTCGTGTGGACGGTCGCGTTCGCCGGGCTCACCGTGCTCTTCGCCGCCTCGCTGGGCATGCTGCTCGCCGTGCTGCTGAACTGGGATGCGCTGCGCTTCAAGGGCGTCTACCGCGTGCTGCTCTTCCTGCCGTATGCGGTGCCGGGGTTCATCTCCATCCTCGTCTTCCGCGGCCTCTTCAACAACAACTTCGGCGAGATCAACCTGATCCTCGATGCGCTGTTCGGCATCCGCCCCACCTGGTTCTCCGACCCGACGCTCGCGAAGGCGATGCTGCTCATCGTCAACGTGTGGCTGGGCTACCCGTACATGATGCTGGTGTGCATGGGCCTCATCCGCGCCATCCCGGCCGACCTGTACGAAGCCTCGGCGGTGGCCGGTGCCGGGCCGCTGACCAACTTCTTCCGCATCACCGCGCCGCTCGTGATCAAGCCGCTCACGCCGCTGCTGATCGCCGCCTTCGCGTTCAACTTCAACAACTTCGTACTGATCTCGCTGTTGACCGGTGGCCGGCCCGACTTCCTCGACACCACCGTGCCCGCCGGCACCACCGACCTCCTGGTGTCGTACACCTACCGCATCGCCTTCGAAGACTCGGGCCAGCAGTTCGGCCTCGCTGCGGCTGTCTCCACCGTCATCTTCCTGATGGTGGCGGCGATCTCGATGGTGCAGATCAAGTTCACGCGGATCGCGCGCGATCCCGCCCGCTGAAAGGACAACACGATGGCCATCGTCGTCGCCAAATCGCAGCGCTGGCGCGTGCTGCTGGCGCATGCCTTCCTGATCGGGCTCGTGATCGTCACGATCTTCCCGTTCCTGATGATCCTGTCGATCTCGTTCCGGCCGGGCAACTTCGCGACCGGCAGCCTGATCCCGGATCGCATCAGCCTCGAACACTGGACGCTTGCGCTCGGCTTCTCGTACACCGCGCCCGACGGCAGCCTGGTGCAGCCCACCTTCCCGGTGCTGCGCTGGCTGTGGAATTCGGTGAAGGTGGCCGCGCTCACCGGCCTCGTGACGCTGCTGTTCTCCACCACCGCCGCCTACGCCTTCGCACGCATGAAGTTCCGCGGCAAGGAGGCCTCGCTCACCGGCCTGATGCTGGTGCAGATGTTCCCGAGCGTGTTGGCGCTGGTGGCCATCTACGCCATCTTCGACCGCATCGGCAACGTCTTCCCGACCTTCGGGATCGACAGCCACTGGTCGCTGCTGCTCGCCTACTCGGGCGGCATCGCGCTGCACGTGTGGACCATCAAGGGCTACTTCGACACCATCCCAGCCGAGATCGAAGAAGCGGCGAAGGTCGACGGCGCCACACCCTGGCAGGCCTTCCGCATCGTGCTGCTGCCGATGGCGCTGCCGATCCTGATGGTGGTGTTCCTGCTCGCCTTCGTGGGCGCGATCATCGAGTACCCGGTCGCCTCCATCCTGCTCAACGAGCAGGCCAAGCTCACACTCGCGGTCGGCTCCAACCTCTTCCTCTATGAGCAGAAGTACCTGTGGGGCGACTTCGCCGCGGCGGCCATCCTGTCGGGCCTGCCGATCACGCTGGTGTTCATCCTCGCGCAGCGCTGGATGATCTCGGGCCTCACCGCCGGGGGCATCAAGGGATGAGGCGCCTGGCGGTGCTGCTGGCCCTGGTGCCGGTGCTGCTGCTGACGGCGCCGACCGCGCCTGGCCCGGCGCGTTTCGCCGACAACCCGATCGTCTACTTCGTCATCACCGACCGCTTCTTCAACGGCGACCCGTCGAACGACAACGCCTACGGCCGCACCCGCGAAGCCAAGCCCGAAGACGACGTGGGCACCTTCCACGGCGGCGACCTGAAAGGCCTCACCGCCAAGCTGAAGGAAGGCTGGTTCCGCGAACTCGGCGTCAACGCGATCTGGATCACCGCGCCCTACGAGCAGATCCACGGCTGGGTGATCGGCGGCAACAAGGCCTTCAAGCACTACGCCTACCACGGCTACTACGCGCTCGACTACACCGTGCTCGACAAGTCCATGGGCACGCCGGCCGACCTGCGCGAGCTGGTCGACACCGCGCATGCGCAAGGCATCCGCATCCTCTTCGACGTGGTGATGAACCACCCGGGCTACCTCGACCTGCAGACCGCGCGCGAGCTCAACCTGCGGGTGCTGTGGCCGGGCTCCGAGAAGGCGACGCTCGCCAACTATCACTCGTTCATCGACTACAACAACTTCGCCTTCACCGACTGGTGGGGCCGCGACTGGGTGCGCGCCGGCCTGCCGAGCTACCTCGACGGCGGGCGCGACGAGCTCACCAAGCAGCTGGCCTTCCTGCCCGACTTCCGCACCGAGAGCACGGCGCATGTGAAGCTGCCCAAGTTCCTGCGCGAAAAGCCCGGCACCCGCGCGCGCGACCTGCGCGACACCACCGTGCGCGGCTACCTCGTCGCGTGGCTCACCGAGTGGGTGCGCGAGTACGGCATCGACGGCTTCCGTGCCGACACCGTCAAGCACGTCGAGCCGGCCGCGTGGGCCGAGCTGAAAGTCGCCGCGACCCAAGCGCTCGCCGACTGGAAGAAGGCCAACCCCGACAAGAAGATCGACGACGAGCCCTTCTGGATGGTCGGCGAAGATTGGGGCAAGGGCCCGCAGCGCGACCCGCTGCACGACAGCGGCTTCGACGCGCTCATCAACTTCGACTTCCAGAACGCGGCGCTGCGCGATGCGCATCCCGAAAAGCTCTATGCGCGCTACGCCAGCCTGCTCGGCGGCCGGCCGGGCTACAACGCACTCAGCTACCTGTCGTCGCACGACACCGAGCTCTTCGACCGCAAGCGGCTCGCCGACGGCGCCGCCTGGCTGATGCTCGCGCCCGGCGCGGTGCAGATCTACTACGGCGACGAGACGCGTCGCCTGCCCGGCCCCGCGCCGACCAGCGACCCCCAGCAGGCCACCCGCTCCGACATGAACTGGGGCAACGTCGACACGAGCCTGCTCGTGCACTGGCGCAAGCTCGGCCAGTTCCGCCGCGCACATGTTGCGGTGGCCCGCGGCGCGCATCAGAAGCTCGCCGACAAGCCGTACACCTTCAGCCGCATCGATGCGGTCAGCGGCGACCGTGTGGTGGTCGCGATGGACGCCACCGGCGCCGAGCACATCGTCGTGGGCGACGTCTTCCCTGACGGCAGCACGGTGCGCGATGCCTACTCCGGCAACACGGCGGTCGTGAGCAATGGCCGCGTGGCGATCAACGCGCAGCACTGGGTGCTGCTCGAAGCCGTTCGCTGAAACCAGCAGAAACGGCGTTCAGGGTAAGCCCCCATGGAGAAATAGTTCGCCGAAATAAAATGCCGCCATGTTTTCGGAGCCATCCCGGTTTCGAACGCGTGAACCCGCGGCCATGACCCGTCTCCAGTCCAAGCAGATCTCGCTGCTGCACCTCTACCAGGTGCTGCACACCGTGCGTCTCGGGCGTTCGCCCGTGTCGCGCGCCGAGATCGGCCAGGCCACGGGGCTGAGCCAGCCGGCCGTGTCGTCCCTCACCCGCCGCCTGCTGGAAAGTGGCGCGCTGATGGAAGTCGGCGCGCGGCCCTCCCTCGGCGGTGGCCGCCGCGAGCGCGAGCTGGCGGTGAACCCCGATTTCGCCTGGGTGGTGGGCGTGAAGGTGTCGATGCACCAGATCACCCTCGCCCTCGTCGACTTTGCCGGCGGCGTGCGCGACACCCTGAAGGTGCCGATCTCCGCGCCCGTCACGCAGGCCGCCTTGCTGCAGCGGCTGGTGAAGGAGATCAAGGCCTGCCTCGCCGCAGCCGACCCGCAGGTGCGCCAGCGCCTCGCCGGCGTGGGCGTGGCGGTGCCAGGCATGGTCGATTCGCTACGCGGCGAGGTGCACTGGTCCCCGATGCTCAAGCCGGGCCGCAAGGACGAGTCGGCTCCGCTCGCCGCCCCGCTCACCGACGCGCTGGGCGTGCCCGTCATGATCGAGAACGACGCCAACATGCTGGCGCTCGCCGAGCAGTGGTTCGGCGAAGCCGCCCGCCTGACCAACGTGGCCGTGGTCACGCTGGAGCACGGCCTGGGCCTCGGCCTCGTGCTCGATGGCGAACTCTTCCGCGGCCACTCGGGCCTTGCGGCCGAGTTCGGCCACATCCAGGTGGTGCCCGACGGGCGTGCCTGCCGTTGCGGCAAGCACGGCTGCCTCGAAGCCTACGTGGCGCACAGCGCGGTGGTCGGCCAGGGCCAGGAGGCCGGGTTGCTGCCCGCGGGCGAGCTGGGCTCGGGCGAGATCGAGACCGCCTATGTCGAGCTGGCACAGAAGGCCCGCGCAGGCCACCAGCAGGCACGCCGGATCTTCGAACAACAAGGCGAGCTGCTCGGCCGCTGGATGGGCAACATGGTCAACCTGCTCGCGCCGCAGCTCGTGATGCTCGACGGCATGCAGGAAGGCACCGAGCTTTTCTTCGACTCGCTGCAGCGCGCGATGAACGAAGCGCTGGCCCTTCCCCATCGCCAGCGCGACCTGCTGGTGGTGCATCACCGCGGCGACGAGACCTGGGCGCGCGGCGCCGCGTCGCTGGTGCTGCAGCGCCTGGACGAGTCCGCAGAGATTCTCGAATCCGTGTCACGGCACGGGTTCGAGACCGACCCCGACGGGCCGAGGCCCGTCACCTGATCCCCAAAAGCGCGCCTCGGCGCCATCACACACGCACGGAGACAACATGAAATTCACCCACGCACTGTTTGCCACTGCTCTGACAACGTTTTCAACACTCGCTGCCGCGCAAACGGTGGTGGGTGTGAGCTGGTCCAACTTCCAGGAAGAGCGCTGGAAGACCGACGAGGCCGCCATCAAGGAACAGCTCTCCAAGCTGGGCGCCAACTACATCAGCGCCGATGCGGGCGGCTCGCCCGAGAAGCAGCTGGCCGACGTCGACGGCCTGATCGCCAAGGGCGCGAAGGCGCTGATCATCCTCGCGATGGACAAGGACGCGATCGTGCCGGCGCTCGCAAAAGCCAAGCAGCGCAACATCCCGGTCGTCGCCTACGACCGCCTGATCGAGCAGCCCGGCGTCTTCTACATCACCTTCGACAACAAGGAAGTCGGCCGCCTGCAGGCCAAGGCCGTGCTGGCCGCCAAGCCGAAGGGCAACTACGTGATGATCAAGGGCTCGCCCACCGACCCGAACGCCAACTTCCTGCGCGCCGGCCAAGGCGAAGTGCTGGCCGATGCGCTGAAGAAGGGCGACATCAAGATCGTCGGCGAGGAATACACCGACGGCTGGAAGCCCGAGAACGCCCAGAAGAACATGGAGCAGATCCTCACGCGCAACCAGAACAAGATCGACGCGGTGGTGGCCTCCAACGACGGCACGGCCGGTGGCGTGGTGGCGGCACTGTCCGCACGCGGCATCAAGGGTGTGCCCGTCTCGGGCCAGGACGGCGACCATGCCGCGCTGAACCGCGTGGCGCTCGGCACGCAGACCGTCTCGGTGTGGAAGGACGCCCGCGTGCTCGGCCGTGAAGCCGCAGCCGCCGCCGTGGCGCTCGCCGGCGGCAAGAAGGTCGACGGCACCGTCACCTGGGCCGAAGGCGAGAAGAAGGTGCCGATGACCTCGAAGTTCCTGGCACCGGTGCCCGTCACCGCCGCCAACCTCGACGTGGTCATCAAGGCTGGCTGGGTCAGCAAGGACGTGGTATGCAAGGGCGTGGCCGCAGCCACCGCTCCCGCCGCCTGCAAGTAAGGCCATCACCACCCAACCCTCGACGTGAATGAAAGGCGCCCGCGCAAGCGGGTGCCTCGTTCGGCCCCATGTCACTTCCCCTCCAGATCAGCGCGCTCGACCTGCGGCTTTCTCTGATGGCCGTCGTGCTCGCCGTCATGGCCGTGGTCTTCCACGTGCTGACCGGCACTTTCCTCACGCCGGAAAACCTCTACAACATCGCGCAGCAGACCGCCGTGGTCGGCATCGTCGCGACCGCCATCGCCCTCATCATCGTGGCGCGCCAGATCGACCTCTCGGTCGGCTCGGTGATGGGCTGCGTGGGCGTGCTCATCGCCTTCCTGCAGTACACCTCGGGCTGGCACTGGATCCCGGCCTCGCTCGCCGGGCTGGCGCTCGCGCTCGTCGTCGGCCTCTACCAAGGCTGGCTCACCGCGTATCTCGGCGTGCCCTCCTTCGTGGTCACGCTGGGCGGACTGATGTCCTTCCGCGGCGCGGCCTTCCTCATCGCCGACGGCAAGACGCAGCCGATCACCGACCCCACCTTCCTCGCGCTCGGCGGCGGCCTCGACGGCTCGCTCGGCCCCGCGCTGAGCTGGGCGCTCGGTGCGGCACTCTCGGCCCTCGTGATCTTCAACACCGCCGCACGCCGGCGCAGCAAGCGAGCGCACGGCTTCACCGTGCGGCCGCTGTGGTTCGACGCCGCGTTCGCCGGCCTCGTGGTGGCGATGCTGCTCGGCTTCGTGGCCGTCACCTGCGCCTATCAGCTGCCCGGCAAGGACGCCGCGCAAGGCGTGCCCATCCCGGTCGTCATCTGGGGCGTGGTGGTGATGGGCATGGCCTTCATCGTGCGGCGCACACGCTTCGGCCGCTACGTCTACGCGATCGGCGGCAACCCTGAAGCCGCCCTGCTCGTCGGCATCCCGGTGAAGCGCGTGATGCTGATGCTCTTCCTGCTGCTGGCGGTGCTGGTCACGATCGCCTCGGTGGTCTCGGTGGCGCGCCTCAACGCCGGCACCAACTCGCTCGGCACGAACATGGAGCTCTACGTGATCGCCGCGGCAGTGATCGGCGGCGTGGCGCTCTCGGGCGGCAGCGGCACCGTGCTCGGCTCGGTGCTGGGCGCACTCATCATCCAGTTCCTCGAGAGCGGCCTGCTGCTGCTCGACGTGGGCATCGGCCAGCGCATGGTGATCATCGGCCAGGTGCTGATCGTCGCCGTCGTCTTCGACGTGCTCTACCGTCGTTGGACCGGGGAGCGGCTCACATGAACACGCCGATGCCCATGACCGCGCCGCTGGTCGAACTGAAGAACATTCACAAGGCCTTCTTCGGCGTGCGCGCCGTCGAAGACGTGAGCCTCACCGTCTACCCCGGCGAAGTGGTCGCCGTGCTCGGCCACAACGGCGCCGGCAAGTCCACGCTGATGAAGATGCTGGCGGGCGCCTTCCCGATCGACAGCGGCGAGATCCTCGTCAACGGTGCGCCGGCGAAGATCGACACGCCGGCCGATTCGCAGGCTCTCGGCATCGAGACGATCTACCAGACGCTCGCACTCGCCGACAACCTCGACAGCGTGGCCAACCTCTTCCTCGGCCGCGAGCTGCTCACCCGCTTTCGCACGCTCGACGACGATGCGATGGAAGTGGCGGCGCGCGAGGTGTTCCACCGCCTCAACCCCAACTTCAAGAACATCCGCGTGCCGGTGCGTTCGCTCTCGGGCGGCCAGCGGCAGGTGGTCGCCATCTCGCGGGCGCTGTACTTCAACGCCCGCGTGCTGATCATGGACGAGCCCTGCGCCGCGCTCGGCCCCGAAGAGACACGCATGGTCCACGAGCTCGTGAAGAAGCTCAAGGCCCAGGGCGTGGGCATCTTCCTGATCACCCATGACATGCCCGACGTGTTCGGCCTTTCCGATCGCCTCACGGTGATGAAGAACGGCCGCACCGTGGGCACCTACAAGACCGCCGAGGTCACCGAGGACGAAGTGCTCGGAATGATCATCGGCGGCAAACCACTGCCCGGCAGGACCAGCTCTTCACCGAGCCCCTGACCGGCAGATTTGAAAACGCCTGTTCTCCGCCAATACCACCATCCTTTTTCAAGTCATTTTCAGAACACAGGAGACAACCCATGCACACACTGACCAAGCGGGCCGCGCTTCAGCGCCTGGTCATCGGCACTGCTGCCGCCGTGGCCGCCTTCGGCGCACACGCACAGGCCACGACCACGCTGACCGTCGCGTCCTTCCCGAGCTTCGACCTGGCCGTCAAGGCCGCCATCCCGCTGTACAAGAAGGTCAACCCCAACGTGGAGATCAAGCTCGTGAGCCTGGCCTTCATGGACCACCACACCGCGATGACGACCGCGCTCGCCGCCGGCGGCACCGTGCCCGACGTGATGGGCGTGGAGCTGAGCTTCATCGGCCGGCTCGTCGAGTCGAAGGGCCTCGAAGACCTGGGCAAGCCGCCCTACAACGGCAACGTGCTCACCTCGAAGTTCGCCAAGTTCACCGTGCCGCTCGCGATGAGCGGCTCGGGCACGCTCGCCGCCATCCCGGCCGACATCGGCCCCGGCGCCCTCTTCTACCGCAAGGACCTGCTCGACAAGGCCGGCGTCAGCGAGGCCGACCTCACCAAGAGCTGGGAGTCGTACATCGAGGCCGGCAAGAAGGTGAAGGCCGCCACCGGTGCCTACCTGATGGCCGACGCGGTCGACATCAAGGACATCTACATCCGCTCCGGCCTCAAGGCCGGCGAAGGCATCTACTTCGACAAGAAGGGCCAGCCGCTCATCAACACGCCTCGCTTCCAGAAGGGCTTCGAGCTGGCCAAGGCCGCGCGCAGCGCGGGCATCGACGCCAAGGTCAAGGCCTGGTCGCCCGAGTGGGGCGAAGGCTTCAAGCGCGACAAGGTGGCCTCGCAGATGATGGGTGCCTGGCTCGGCGGCCACCTGAGCAACTGGCTCGCGCCCGACTCCAAGGGCCAGTGGCGCTCGGCCCAGCTGCCCGCAGGCGCCTTCGCCTCGTGGGGCGGCTCGTTCTACGCCATTCCGCAGAAGGCGCAGAACAAGGCCGCGGCCTGGGAGTTCATCAAGTTCATGACGACCAACAAGGACATGCAGATCGAGGCCTTCCGCAAGCTCGATGCATTCCCGGCGCTGATCGAGGCGCAGTCCGACCCGTTCGTCAACGAGCCCATCGAGTACTTCGGCGGCCAGAAGGCGCGCCAGCTCTGGAAGGTCTCGGCCGACAAGATCCAGGCCATCGCGGTCGACAAGTACGACCCGGTCGCCAACGAGATCGTCAATGCCGAGCTCGACAAGGTGCTGGAGCAGAACAAGGACATCAAGGCCGCCCTGGCCGACGCGCAAGCCGCGATCAAGAAGCGCGTGCGTCGCTGAACGGAAGGCAGTACCCGCATGTACCTCGGCATCGACCTCGGCACTTCGGAAGTCAAGCTTGTCCTGCTCGACACCGGCGGCGCGGTGGTGGCGCAGGCTGGCGTCAAGCTCGGCATCTTGCGACCCCACCCCGGCTGGAGCGAGCAGGCGCCGGCTGATTGGTGGGCCGCCACGCAGACGGCCGTGACGCGGCTGCGCCAGCTCGCGCCACAGGCGTGGGGCAGCGTGCGCGCCATCGGGCTCTCGGGCCAGATGCACGGTGCGGTGCTGCTCGATGCCATCGGAGAAGTGCTGCGCCCGGCCATCCTCTGGAACGACGTGCGGTCTGCGCCGCAGTGTGAGGGCCTCACGAGGGCCCTTCCCAGCCTGCCGCAGATCGCCGGCAACCTGGCGATGCCGGGCTTCACCGCACCCAAGCTCGCGTGGGTGCGCGAGCACGAGCCGGCCGTCTTCGAGCGGGTGGCCAAGGTGCTGCTGCCCAAGGACTACCTGCGCTGGCGCATGACGGGTGCCTTCGTGAGCGAGATGTCGGACGCGGCGGGCACGCTGTGGCTCGACGTGGCGAAGCGGGCGTGGTCCGACGAGCTGCTCGCCGCGACCGGCCTCACGCGTGCGCACATGCCCGAGCTGGTGGAAGGCAGCGCCGTGTCGGCCCGCCTCTCGCCCGAGGTGGCGAGCGCGTGGGGGCTGTCCACCTCGGTCCTCGTGGCCGGCGGCGGTGGTGACAACGCCGCGAGCGCGGTCGGCATCGGCGCCGTGAAGCCGGGCGACGGGTTCCTGTCGCTCGGCACGAGCGGCGTGCTCTTCGTCGTCAACGACCGCTTCCGTCCAAACCCGGCCTCGGCCGTGCACGCCTTCTGCCATGCCTTGCCCGGGCGCTGGCACCAGATGGCGGTGATGCTGTCGGCGGCCTCGTGCCTGCACTGGGTCACGCAGCTCGTCGGCGCCGAGAACGAGGCCTCGCTGCTGGCGCGCACCGAGACGCTCACCGACGCCGAGCGAGACGCGGCGCCTCTCTTCCTGCCCTATCTCTCGGGTGAACGCACGCCGCACAACGATGCCAACGCACGTGGCGTGTTCTTCGGCATGACGCACGACACCGATGCACGCGCCCTCGCCCATGCCGTGCTCGAAGGCGTGGCCTTCGGCCTGCGCGACGGGCTCGACGCCCTGCGTGCGGCCGGCACCGACGTGCGCTCGCTCGCGCTCGTGGGCGGCGGCGCCCGCAGCGCGATGTGGGCCCAGCTCCATGCCGACGTGCTGGGCGTCGAGGTGCACACCGTCGAGGGCGGAGAGGCCGGCGGCGCGCTCGGCGCGGCACGGCTCGCATGGCTGGCCGACGGCGGGAGCGAAGCCGAGGTCTGCCGCCCGCCCGCAATGCGCCAGAGCTTCATGCCGCGCACTTCGCGCACCGCCGCGCTCGCCGCGCGGCACCAACGATTCCGCGGCCTCTATGCCGCAACCCGCGAGCTCTTCGCTCAGGCCTGAGCCCCGCGGGTTGAACCTCACTTTCGGAGAAGTACCCATGAGCTACCTGAAGAACATCGCCCCCATCCGCTATGAGGGCGAGCACAGCACCAACCCCCTCGCCTTCCGCTGGTACGACAAGGACCGTGTCGTGCTCGGCAAGCGCATGGAAGACCACCTGCGCTTCGCCGCCTGCTACTGGCACACCTTCTGCTGGAACGGCTTCGACGTCTTCGGCTACGACGGCAGCTTCCAGCGCCCGTGGCACAAGATGGCCGACCCGATGGAGGCCGCGCGCGCCAAGGCTGACATGGCCTTCGAGTTCTTCAGCAAGCTCGGGGTGCCCTACTACTGCTTCCACGACTTCGACGTCGCCCCCGAGGGCGCCACCCCGCGCGAGAGCACCGACCGCGTGCGCCGCATGGTCGACGTGCTGGGCGAACACCAGCAGCGCACCGGCGTGAAGCTGCTGTGGGGCACGGCCAACCTCTTCAGCCACCGCCGCTACATGAGCGGTGCCGCGACCAACCCCGACCCCGAGATCTTCGCGATGGCCGCGCTGCAGGTGAAGGAGGCGATGGACGCAACGAAGAAGCTCAACGGCGCCAACTACGTGATGTGGGGCGGCCGCGAAGGCTACGAGACGCTTCTCAACACCGACATGAAGCGCGAGCTCGCACAGCTCGGCCGCTTCCTCTCGATGGCGGTGGACCACAAGCACAAGATCGGCCTCGAGGGCCCCATCCTCATCGAGCCCAAGCCGCGCGAGCCGACCAAGCACCAGTACGACTTCGACGTGGCGACCGTCTTCGGCTTCCTCAAGCAGTACGGCCTGGAGAAGGAGGTCAAGGTCAACATCGAAGCCAACCACGCCACGCTCGCCGGCCACAGCTTCGAGCATGAGATCGTGACCGCGCTCTCGCTTGGCATCTTCGGTTCGCTCGACATGAACCGCGGCGACATGCAGTGCGGCTGGGACACCGACCAGTTCCCCAACAACATCCCCGAGACCGCGCTCGCGCTGTACTACATCCTGCAGGCCGGTGGCTTCACGACCGGCGGCTTGAACTTTGATGCCAAGGTGCGCCGCCAGTCGATCGATGCGGAAGACCTCTTCATCGGCCACATCGGCGGCATGGACGTAGCAGCACGTGCGCTGCTGGCTGCAGAGAAGATGATCCAGGACGGCGGCCACGCCCGCGCCGTGGCCGAGCGCTACGCCGGTTGGGACGGGCAGTTCGGCAAGGACATCCACGACGGCAAGTTCGACCTGGCAGCCCTGGCCCAGCGCACGCTCGACCGCAACACCGACGTGGCACCACGCTCCGGCAAGCAAGAGGCGCTGGAAAACTGGTTCAACCGATTCATCTGAACATGAGCGCCACCATCCAGAACCCGGTGCTGCCGGGCTTCCACCCCGACCCGGCCATCCTGCGCGTGGGCCGCGATTTCTACCTCGCCACCTCCACCTTCGAATGGTGGCCCGGCGTGCGCATCCACCACTCGCGCGACCTGGTGCACTGGCAGCACCTCTCGTACGCGCTGACGCGCAAGAGCCAGCTCGACATGCGCGGCAACCCCGACTCCGCCGGCATCTGGGCACCGTGCCTGAGCTACCGCGACGGGCTGTTCTACATGGTGTTCACCAACGTGCGCAGCAAGCTCGGCGGCTACAAGGACACGCCGAACTACGTGGTGACCGCGCCGCATCCGAGCGGCCCGTGGTCGGAGCCGGTCTACCTGCACAGCCGCGGCTTCGATGCGTCGATGTTCCATGACGACGACGGCCGAAGCTGGGTGCTCAGCATGCAGTGGGACCACCGGCCCGGCCACAACGCGTTCCACGGCATCCTGCTGCAGGAATACGACCACGAGAAGCGCTGCGTCACCGGCCCGGTGAAGAACATCTTCCCCGGCACCTCGCTTGGCGTGGTGGAAGGCCCGCACCTCTACAAGCGTGACGGCTGGTACGTGCTGCTCACCGCCGAAGGCGGCACCTTCTACGAACACGCGGTGACGATCGCGCGCTCGCGCAACATCGACGGCCCGTATGAACTGAGCCCGCACCACCCGCTGCTCACCGCATGGCAGAAGTCGCCGGCAGGGCTGCAACGCGCCGGCCATGCGAGCCTCGTCGACACGCCCGAGGGCGAGTGGTACATGGCGCACCTGTGCGGCCGGCCGCTCGAATGGCGCGAGCAGCCGCCCGCCTCGCCCCCCGAGAGCTACGACGGCCTGCACTGCAACCTCGGCCGCGAGACCGCGCTGCAGCGCATCGAGTGGACGGCCGAGGGCTGGCCGCGCCTCGCCCATGGCGACAACGCGCCGCGCACCGAAGTGCCCGCACCCAAGCTCGCCCCCGCGCCGGTGGAACGCGAGCCGGTGCGTGACGATTTCGACTCCAGCGCCCTCTCGGGCCACTGGAACACGCTGCGCGAGCCGGCCGACGCGAGCTGGCTCTCGCTGACCGCACGGCCTGGCCATCTGCGCCTGGTCGGCCGCTGCTCGCTGATGTCCAACTTCGACCAGAGCCTGCTCGCGCGGCGCCAGCAGCATTTCGACTGCGAAGCGGAGACCGTGGTCGAGTTCGAGCCGGTGGTGTTCCAGCAGATGGCGGGCCTGGTGGCGTACTACAACACGCAGAACCACGCCTACCTGCACGTCTCGCACGACGAGGAGCGCGGCGGGCGGGTGCTGCGGTTGTCGGTCAACGACCACGGCAAGCTGCGCGAGGCGGCCGCCCCCATCACCATCGGCAGCGCGCCGCGGGTGTGGCTCAAGCTTCGATTCGAAGGCGAGGCGCTGCGCTTCTCGTATGCCCTGGCCGAAGGCGACTGGCGCCCCTTCGGCGAGACGCTGCGCGCGGCCATGCTGTCGGACGAGCACGCCACACGCTTCGACGACGGATTCCCGCGCAGCTTCGGCTTCACCGGCAACTACATCGGCCTCGCCTGCCAGGACCTGAGCGGCTCAGGCCTGCATGCGGATTTCGACTACTTCGACTATTCGCCGCAGTAGCGGCGCGGCCTCAGGCCGAGAGCGCCTCGTCGACCACCGCCGGCAGGCCGGCGAGGTCGCTCTGCAACTGGTCGGACAGGCCCTCGGGCAGGTCCTGCAGCGCCCCCTGCTGCAGGAAGACCTCGGTGCCGTGGCCGGAGCGGGCCTGCTGGAGGTAGACAGTGAGCAGCAGGCTGGGCTTGGCGCCTTCGCTTTCCATCACCACCGGCGTGCCACCCTGCGACGACTCGAGCACCAGCATGTAGCGTGACTCGCCCGTCACCTCGTTGAGCGTTTGCGGCAGGCAGGCCAGCACGTGCATGCCGTGGCGCTGCGCGCTGGCCTCGATGCGGTGTACCGTTTCAGACACCCCGAAGCGGCTGACATTGGTCAGCGTCAGCCGCTCGTCTTCACTGGCAAGACTTCTGCCACCACTGACGGCCGCGACCATGATCGCGACACCACTGGTCATCCAGAAGCGAAACGGTTTCTTCATCAGAAAGCTCCTTTCACGCTCGGGAGCGCCGACCTTACGACTGCTTGAAACGGTCGGTCAAGGCACTGCAAAGCGAAGAAACGTAAAAGCACTCAGGTGCTTCCCTCGGTCGTGTGATGACGCACCGCCGCATGTGTTCCCGCAGCCTGACGCCGATGTGTGACAACACGTTGACCCCTCGCAGAGCGTGGGGCCTTGCGCTTACTTCGTGCCGAAGATCTTGTCGCCCGCGTCGCCGAGGCCGGGGATGATGTAGCCCAGCTCGTTGAGGTGGCTGTCGACCGCGGCCGTCCAGCAGCGCACATCGGGGTGCGCTTTTTGCAGCGCCGCAATGCCCTCGGGCGCGGCCACGAGCACGAGGGCGCGCACATCGGTGCAGCCGCGTCGCTTCAGCAGATCGATGGTCGCGATCATCGAGCCGGCGGTCGCGAGCATGGGGTCGACGATGAGCGCGGTGCGTTCGTCGAGGTGGCCGACGAACTTCTCGAAGTAGTGTTCGGGCTGCAGCGTCTCGTGGTTGCGCGACAGGCCCACCACGCTGATCTTGGCGCTCGGGATCATGTCGAGCACGCCGTCGACCATGCCGAGGCCTGCGCGCAGGATCGGCACCACCGTGACCTTGCGGCCCTTCACCTGGTCGATCTCGACCGGGCCGCTCCAGCAGTCGATGGTGGTCTTCTCGAGCGGGAAGTCGGCCGTGGCCTCGTAGGCGAGCAGCCGCGCAAGCTCATGCGTCAGCTCGCGGAACTTCTTGGTGGAGATGTCGGCCTCGCGCAGCAGGCCGATCTTGTGCTTGACGAGGGGGTGCTTGACGTCGATGACAGGCATGGGATGGACCTCAATCGTGTTGGAGCAACGCAGGCAAGATCCGCGCCGCCGTGCCGCGCAAGAGCAGGTGCGCTTCGTCGTCGATCTCGCTCGGTTCGGGGTTGAGGATGATGACCTTCGCGCCGGCACGCCGTGCCACATGCGCGAGGCCCGCTGCGGGATAGACGGCGCCCGAGGTGCCAACCACGAGCATCACGTCGCAGCCCCGCGCAAGCAGCTCGGCGCGCGAGAGCGCCTCGGCCGGCAGCATCTCGCCGAACCACACCACGCCGGGGCGCAGCAGGTTGCCGCAGGCGCTGCAGCGCGGCGGGCTGCCGGGCTCGACGCGGGCCATGTCGCAGGGGCGGCAGCGGCCGGTGTCGAGCCAGATGTCCTGCAGGATGTCGCCATGCAGGCGGATCACGTCGCGGCTGCCGGCGCGCTGGTGCAGGTCGTCCACGTTCTGCGTGACGATGCTCACGCGGCCGCGATGGGTCTTTTCAAACTGCGCGAGCGCGACGTGGCCCGCATTGGGCTGCGCCCGTTGAACGCCCCGGCGCCGTTCCGCATACCAGTCCCACACGAGCGACGGGTTCGCGCGAAAGCCTTCGGGGCTGGCCAGTTCGGCCGGGTTGAATTTGGCCCACAGGCCGGTCTGCGCATCGCGGAAGGTGGCGATGCCGCTTTCAGCGGACATGCCGGCCCCCGTGAGCACCGCGAGAGTGCCCGCGCCCTGCACCAAGGCACGTGCCTCGCGCATCAGCGGCACGGGCTCCTCGTTCATCCGCCCGGCTCGCGTTGACGCAAGGCCTCGTACAGGCACACGCCCGAGGCCACCGACACGTTGAGGCTTTCCACTGCGCCCTTCATCGGCAGGCGGACGAGCTCGTCGCAGGTCTTGCCGGTGAGCTGGCGCATGCCGGCGCCTTCGGCCCCGAGCACCAGCGCCACCGGTCCGGTGAGGTCGATGTCGTAGAGCGATTTCTCGGCGGCATCCGACGTGCCGATGACGCGGATGTCGCGCTCCTTCAGCTCGCCCAGCGTGCGCGCGAGGTTGGTCACCATGAAGTACGGCACCGTCTCGGCGGCACCGCTGGCGACCTTGGCGACGGTGGCGTTGATGCCCACGGCATGGTCCTTCGGGGCGATCACCGCGTGAGCGCCGGCCCCATCGGCCACGCGCAGGCAGGCGCCGAGGTTGTGCGGGTCGGTGATGCCGTCGAGCACCAGCAAGAGCGGCGGGCCTTCCACCGCGTCGAGCGTGTCGTCGAGCGAGTGGCTCTTGGCCACCGCGTTCACGCGCGCCACCACGCCCTGGTGCCGATGGGTGCCGCAGAGTTTCTGCAGCCGATCGTCGTCGCTCTCGATCAGCCGCACACCGGCGTCTTTGGCGCGCTCGACGAACTGGCGCATGCGCTGGTCGCGCCGGGTCGCGTCGACGTGGATCTCGACGATGGAGTCGGCGGCCGTCTTCAGCCGCACGGTGACGGCGTGGAAGCCGAAGAGGATCGAAGTCTTGCTGCTCATGCGGCGATGGTATCTGCGCCACGCCGCGCAGGCGCCTCAGTTAAGCGCCTTGTTCACCACGTCCATCAGCTGCTGGTACTGGTAGGGCTTGGCGAGGTAGGCGTCGCAGCCCGCCGCAAGGATGCGCTCGGCATCGCCCTTCATCGCCAGCGCCGTGAGCGCCACCACCTTGATGTGCGAGGTGCTCGGGTTCGACTTCAGCCGGCGCGTGACCTCCAGGCCGTCGAGCCCCGGCATCTGCACGTCCATCAGCACCAGGTCGGGCTGCTTGTCGTGCGCGATCTGCAGGCCGAGCTCACCGTTCTCGGCGGCCAGCACGGCGTGGCCGGCCTTGTGCAGCACGAGCTGCGCGAGCTTCAGGTTCTGCGGGTTGTCTTCGACGACGAGGATGTTGGCCATGGTTGTACTGCTCCTGATGTCAGACGAGGGGCGCCGGCCGGCTGGACAAGCGCCCGAGCGTGAAGAAGAAGGCGGCGCCCCGCCCCGGCGCCGACTCGACCCAGATGCGGCCGCCGTGCTTGTCGATCACGCGCTGCACGATGGCGAGCCCCACGCCGTTGCCCTGGAAGACCGAGTCGGCATGGAAGCGCTGGAACGGCCGGAAAAGCCGCTCCCCCGCCGCATGCACGTCGAAGCCGGCGCCGTTGTCGCGCACCAAGAAGACCGTCTCGCCCGCCTCGGCCCGGCTGCCGACCTCGATGAAGGGGCGCGGCACGCCTGCGCTGTATTTCCATGCGTTCGACAGCAGGTTCGAGAGCGCCACACGCAGCAGGCGCTGGTCTCCCTGTGCCTGCATCCCGGGCATCACCTCCCACGACAGGTGAGCCTGCGGCCGCAGCGTCGAAAGCTCCATCAGCAGCGACTGCGCGAGGTGCGAGAGGTCGACCGGCTGCACCTGCATCTCGGTGCGGCTCATGTTGCCGAGCAGCAGCATGTCGTCGATGAGGCTGTTCATGCGGTGGGCCGCACCCTGGATGTAGCCCACGTACTCGCGCGCCTTGGCGGGGAGCTCGCCGGCGTGGCCCATCGCCATCAGGTCGGCAAAGCCGGCGACCTGGCCGAGCGGCGTGCGCAGGTCGTGCGACACCGAGTAGCTGAAGCCTTCCATCTCGGCATGCACGGTGCGCAGCTCGCGGTAGGCCTTCTCGATCGCTTGCGCCTGCTGCTGCGCCTCGACGCGCAGCCGGTACATGCGGATGAAGTTCGCCGCCTTGGCGCGCAGGATCTCCGGCACGATGGGCGAGAGGATGTAGTCGACCGCGCCGAGCCGGTAGCCACGGTAGGTGTCCTGCTCGTGCACGTAGACCGCCGAGACGAAGACGATGGGCGCATCGAGGCCGGGGCACTTGTCGCGGATGGCATGTGCCACCTGGAAGCCGTCCATGCCCGAGAGGTGCACGTCGAGCAGGACCATGGCGTAGGGGTGCGCATCGCAGAGTTCCAGCGCGGCTTCGCCGGAGCTGGCCATGAAGAGCTCGGCGCCCAGGTCACCCAGGGTGGCCTGGTAGAGGCGGCGGTTGGCCGCGTTGTCGTCGACGATCAGGATGGTCGGGTCGGGTCGCATGCGGGTCCTTGCGGCCTCTCAGTGCCAGGTCGGCGGCCGCCGGCCGGCCAGTGCGCGCTTGATCTCGGCCAGGAGGCCGATGGAGTTGAAGTCTGTCTTCTCCATCACCTGCTGCACCTTGCCGCTCAGGAGCGCGCGGTCTTCGCGCGTGAGCAGCTTGGCGGTGAGCACGATGACGGGGATGCCGGCAGTGTCGGGGTGGTTGCGCAGGCCTTGCACCACGTCGAAGCCCGACACCTGCGGCATCATCAGGTCAAGCACCACAAGGGCCGGCGCCTCGGAACGCACGATGTCGAGCGCCTCCTGGCCGCCATAGGCGCCCACCGGCTCATAACCGGCCACCTGCAGGTGCTTGCTCACGAGCGCCACGGCCTTGGGGTCGTCGTCGACCACGAGCACGCGCGCGCCGGTGTGCGGCTCGTCGAGCCCCGCGGCGGCCAGCGCCGCGAGCAGGTCGCTCTGCGTCACCGGCTTCACCAGCACCTGCGCCGCACCGAGCGCGAAACCGCGCTGGGCTTCGTCGGTGATCGAGACGATGACGACCGGGATGTTGCTGGTGTCGGGCTGCTCCTTCAGCCGCGCCAGCATGCCCCAGCCATCCATGCCGGGCAGGATGATGTCGAGCACCACGGCGGTCGGGCGCAGCTCGGACGCGCGTTTCAGGCCCTCTTCCGCGGTACCCGCGAACTCGACTGCGTAGCCGTTGGCCTCGAGCTGCAGCCGCATCAGGTTGGCGGCCCGCGGGTCGTCTTCGATCACCAGCACCAGCGGCTTGCCCGCAGGCAGGCGGGCCGGGCCGCTGGCGCCGTTGCCGGTTTCGTGGGGTGCCGCCGTGGCGTCGTGGTCGGCCTGGCCCGTCGCGTCGGCCTGCGCGGCCGCCTTGCGCCACGGCAACCACACGACGAACATCGAGCCTTTCCCCTCGACGCTGCGCACCATCACCCCGCCGCCGTGCAGCTCGGCCAGTCGGCGGACCATCGTGAGGCCGAGGCCCGTGCCGGCGTACTGGCGCGAGAGCGAGGAGTCGATCTGCACGAAGGCCTGGAAGAGCTGCTCCAGGTCGGCCGGCGCGATGCCGATGCCCGAGTCGACGACGCGCAGCTCCAGGTAGTGATCGAAGGCCGGCCCGGTGGGCGGGAACACCCGCGTGCCCGGCTCGGAGACCACCGTGTTCACCCGCTCCGCCGGCACCCGCTCCATGGCGAGCGTGACGCTGCCGCCTTCGGGCGTGAACTTGAGGGCGTTGGAGACCAGGTTGTAGACGATCTGCTTGGCCTTGCGCATGTCCAGGCAGAGACGTCCGATGTCGGGCGGGCACTGCACGCTGAAGCGCACCCGCGCCGTCGAGGCGCGCTCGCGCAGCACCGAGGCCGTGCTCGCGGCCAGGTTCTGCGGGTCGGCCTGGTCGAGCTCGAGCACCACCTGGCCCGACTCGACCTTCGAGAGATCGAGGATGTCGTTGATCAGGGACAGCAGGTGCTTGCCGCTGCCGTGGATGTCTTGCACGTACTCCAGCTGCTCGCCGGCGATGGGGCCGGTCAGGCCGTCCTTCATGATCTCGGAGAAGCCGATGATGGCGTTGAGCGGCGTGCGCAGCTCGTGGCTCATGTTGGCGAGGAACTCGCTCTTCATGCGGTTGGCCCGCTCGAGCTCGGCGTTCTTGCGCTGGATGTCCTCGCCGCGGCTGCGCAGCTGGTCGGTGAGGAGGTTCATCTCGGCGAGGTGGTTCAGGTTGTTGATCGCCACGGCCAGCTGGGAGCTCATGCGCACCACGAACTCGCGGTCGCGGTCGGCAAGCGGGCGCGCCACGCCCAGCACCAGCACGCCCAGCAGTCGCGACTGGTACTGCACCGGGCACATCAGCACGCCGGCCGGCCGCACGGTGGCCAGGCCCGTCTCGATGCTCATCGCGCCTTCGGCCTGCAGGCCGTCCAGATACAGGGTGCGGCCCTCGCGCGCGGCTGCGCCGATCGGCCCTTCGTCCAGGCGCACCATGCGCTTGATGTCGGCCGGCGTGGCACGCGAGGCATCGAGCCGAAGGCCGCCGGCCCATTCGTCGTAGCAATAGAAGGCGCCGACGGGGAACAGCGGGTTCTCGCCCAGGAGCGCAAGCGTGCCGTCGAGTACGCGCTGGCGGTCGTTCTCGGCGTTGTAGAGCGTGAGGGCACGCGCGTGCACCAGGTCGAAGGCACGCTCCTCGGCCACCAGCACCTCGGCCTTGGCTCGTGCCTTGAGGTCGCGCGCCATGCGCCAGAAGGTGGTCGGCAGCACCACCAGCAGCAGCGCCACGAAGGCGGCGCCGATCATCACCGTGGTCCGCGTGCGCTGGGCCTGCAGGCTTTCGCGCTCGGCCAGCAGGCGGTCCTCCTCGCCCACGAGCATGTCGATGTGGGGACGGATGTTGGCCAGTGCCTGCGCACCGATCTCGATGCGCTGCTCGGCCGAATAGGCGCTGCCGCTTTGCAGCAGCCCATCGCTCACGCGGTAGACGGCCAGGCGTGCTGCCACGTCGCGGCGCAGGTCCCCGACACGTGCGGCCTGCGCGGGGTTGTCGGTGGTCAGGCGCGACAACTCCGCCAGCCCCTTCTCGAGCGACTGCAATGCCATGTCGCGCTCGTTGCGGTAGGCGGTGATGCGGGTCGTGAGGTAGGCGCGCTGCCCGGCTTCGGCCCGGTACAGGCTCGATTCGAGGTCGCGGATCACCGCCTTGACCTCGTGGGTGTGCGCCACGTAGCGCGCGGCATCGACGGTCTGCCGGGCGAAGTCCCACGCGAAATAAGCCAGTGCCGTCAGGACCGCGGCGGCCACGAGCATGGCAAGCAAGATGGCACGCTGCGGCGAGATGTGCTTCATGGAGTCTCCTCCAGGCGGAACGTACCCCCGGTCACACCTCGCGACAACTGACACATCTGTCAGGCCCCGCTGCCGGCAGGCCCATCGCTCACAGGGGAATGTGGCGTGCCTACGATGCGCGACTTTGCTGTTCCGAGGCGCGTTTCATGGGCATGTCATCGGGCGGCCCTAAGGTGCGCCGGCTTCCCGACCTGCAAAAGAGGAGAACAGTCGATGCGATTCCTGAACAAGCTGCCGATGACCATGGCCCTGCTCGCGGCCTGCCTGGGCAGTGCCCAGACGGCGATGGCCGAGCCGCATGGCCGCCGCCATCACCATGACCAGACCACGCCGCTCGTCATCGGCCACCGCGGCGGTGCCAATGGCTACCTGCCCGAGCACACGCTGGAGGCCTATGCGCTGGGCATCGAGCTGGGCGCCGACTACGTGGAGCCCGACCTCGTGGCCACGAAGGACGGCCACCTGATCGCCCGCCACGAGCCCAACCTGATCGCCACCACCAACGTGGGCAGCCTGCCGCAATTCGCCAGCCGCAAGCGCAAGGCCGTGGTCGATGGCGTGGAGGAAGAAGGCTTCTTCGCCAGCGACTTCACGCTGGCCGAAATCAAGCAGCTGCGCGCCGTGCAGTCGTTCGGCGAACGCGACCAGAGCTTCAACGGCAAATACCTGATCCCCACGCTGCCCGAGGTGATCGAGCTCGTGAAGCGCAAGTCGCGCGAGCACGGCCGCCAGATCGGCATCTACCCCGAGACCAAGCATCCCACCTACCACCAGAAGCTCGGCCTGGCGCTCGAAGACCGCCTGCTGCAGGTGCTTGCCCAGGCCGGCTGGAACCACCGCAACGCGCCGGTGTTCATCCAGTCCTTCGAGCAGGCCAACCTCAAGTACCTGCGCTCGCGCACCAGCGTGCGCCTGGTGCAGCTGGTGGACGCGAACGACGTGAATGCCGACGGCTCGCTCGACTTCACCCCGCCCTATGACCGCCCCTACGACTGGACGGTGGCCGGCCGGGCCGGCCTCTTCCGCGACCTGCTCACGCCGCAAGGCCTTGCCGAGGTGCGCAGCTACGCCGACGGCATCGGCCCGTGGAAAACCTACCTCATCAGCAGCGCGTGCATCACCGTTCGCAACGGGGCCTGCGCCGATGCCAACGGAGATGGCGTGGTCGACGAGCGCGACCGCCGCCTGGTGCCGGCCACCGACATCGTGGCCAACGCCCACAAGCTCGGCCTGGTGGTGCACCCCTACACCTTCCGCAACGAGCAAAGGCGCCTGGCGAGCAACTACCAGGGCAACCCGGTCAACGAGTACCTGGCGTTCTACGAGCTGGGCGTCGACGGTCTCTTCAGCGACTTCGCCGACACCGCCTACGCGGCCCGCGCGATGTACCTGCTGAAGACCGACCCCGACTACGCGCGCTGTCTGGTGAACGAGCGCCGCTGCCAGCGCGACTGAGGCGCGGCGGGTGGGCGGGCGGCGCGGCATGCCGCTTGCCGATCCATCGGCATGAACCAGCCTGCCCCCTCCTCCGCCCCGAAGCCGGTGGACCTGGCCCGCGAGTCCGTCGCGGGCGAGGAAGACCCCGGCGCCTCCATCGACCAGTCGGTCCCGCCGCCGCGGGAAGGCGCCCCGGTCACCTCGGCGCCGGTTCCCGGTGACGAAGCACCGCCCGGCACGCCGGGCTCGGGCGAAGGCCTGTGCCCGCGCTGCGGCGGCTCGGGCCGCGTGGACTCGGCGCCCTGCCAGAACTGCAACGGCACGGGCAAGGTCAACCGCGCAATCGGCGGTGCCTGAGGCTCAGACCAGCGCGCGCACCGCCATCAGGAGGCCGATCAGCACCGGCTGGTGGACCATGTAGAAGCTGAGCGACCAGCGGCCCAGCACCGCCAGCGGCGAGAGCCGCTGTGGCAGCGGCCCGGCGAGCCACTGGCGCCGATGCGCCAGCACCCATTGGCCGGCGGCCAGACCCCACCACATGACGCCGATCCACGGCAGCACCGGCGCGTAGTCCTCCGTCACCGGCTTGCGGGTGACGAGGCCCACCCAGTTGGTGAGGCGCGTGTCGAAGAACGGGTCCTGCACCAGGTGAGGCAGCGCGATCGCCACCAGCCCCATCGGCCACAGCCAGCGCTTCGCGCCGGCGGTGAGCCGGCCGATGATGAGCATCACCGCGAAGGCATGCAGCACGCCGAAGCTGATGTAGCTCTTCGGGAACATCAAATAGGAGCCGGCCGTGACCAGCAGCGCACAGCCCGCCACTTGCGCCCAGCGGCGCCAGAAGCGCGGCCAGCTCTGGCTCTGTTCCCACGCGATGGCCTGCCCCAGGCCGGAGACGAAGACGAAGAGCGTCACGATCATCGTGCGCTGGACCGTCCAGAACGGGTCGCGGTAGAAGTTCTCCTGGATGAACCTGAAGTGGTTCAGGTCGAAGCAGAAGTGGAAGACCGCCATCCACAGGATGGCGACGGCGCGCAGCGCATCGAGCCGGTCGAAGCGTTGGGAGCCGGCCACGTCTTATTTGAGGCCGACCTGCGGGCCGCTCAGCGGCTTGGCCGTGGCCAGCACCCGGTCGAGGTGGCTGCCGAACTGGCGGGCGTCCTGGTAGCCGATCACGCGTGAGGCGGGCAGCTCGTTGCCGGCGGGTGCGAAGAAGATCAGCGCCGGCGGCCCGAAGAGCGTGTAGCGCTTGAGCAGCGCCCGGTCGTCGTCGTTGTTGGCGGTGACGTCGGCGCGCAGGAGCGTCATGCCGGCCATCTTCTTGGCCACGGCGGGATCGGTGAAGGTGAACTTCTCGAGCTCCTTGCAGGCCACGCACCAGTCGGCATAGAAATCGAGCATCACCGGCTTGGTCGAGGCGCGCACCGCGGCGTCGAGTTCGGCCACGCTGCGCACGGTCTGGAACGCCAGCTCGGCATGCGCCGGAGCGCCCTTGCCCAGGTGGGCCAGCGGGCGGGCGAGCTCGCGCCCGCCCGTGGCCGCGCCGACCACCTGCGCGACTGCAAACACGCCGAGCAGCACGCCTGCGCCCTTGGAGAAGCGGCGCAAGACCGACGCCGGCTTCGGCAAGGCGCTGAAGGCCCCCAGGCAGGCCGCGGCGACGACCAGCACACCCGCGGTGAGCAGCATCCCGGCCCAGCTGGGCAGCACCGGGGCGACCATCCACACGGCCACGGCCAGCAGCATCACGCCGAAGACGAGCTTCACGTACTTCATCCATTCGCCGGCCTTGGGCAGCAGCGCCCCGGCCGACAGGCCCAGCAGCAGCAGCGGCACGCTCATGCCACCCGCCATGGAGAAGAGCGCCGTGCCGCCGAGCACGACGTCGCGCGTCTGGCTGATGTAGACCAGCGCACCGGCCAGCGGTGCGGCGACGCAGGGGCCGACGATGAGCGCCGACAGGCCGCCCATCACGAAGACGCTCGCGAACTGGCCGCCGGTGAAGCGTTGCGAGAACTGGTTGAGCCGGTTCTGCACCGACACCGGCATCTGCAGCTCGTAGAAGCCGAACATCGAGAGCGACAGCACCGCCAGCAGCAGGGCGAAGCCGCCCAGCACCCACACGTTCTGCAGCGCCTGGCCCAGGCCTTCGCCAGCCAGCGCCGAGACCACGCCGAAGAGCGTGTACACGAGTGCCATGCCCAGCGAATAGGCAAGCGCCAGCGAGAAGCCGCGCGCCTTGGAGACCGGCTGCCCCTGCCCCACGATGATGGACGAGAGGATGGGCAGCATCGGCAATACGCAGGGCGTGAATGACAGGCCGAGGCCCAGCAGGAAAAACAGCCCGACGACAAGGAGCGTGCTGCCCGACTGCAGCGCGCGACCGACCGGCTCGGTGGGCTCACCGGTGGTGGCGGCCGGTGCAGCCACCTCCGGCAGGTTCGCGGCGCTGCTCTGGGCCGGTGTGGTGGTGGGCGATGCGGTCGAGGGGCCCCCGGTCAACGCGGCCGCCACTGCACCCGTGGCGGCGCCACCCGGCACATAGGCCGCTGCCTGGGCTTCGTTGAGGTAGGTGAAGCGCGGCGCGCCCCCCGCGCCCTGCCCCGGCTCGACCTTGAAGCCGCGCTTCTGCGGCGAGTAGCACAGGCCCTTGTCGGCGCAGCCCTGGTTGGTGATCGTCAGCTTGAAAGGCGTGGCGGGCATGTGCGCGAGCGCGACCGTCATCGTCACGCTGTCGCGGTAGGTCTCGACGTCCTTCTGGAAGGTCTCGTCGTACTTGATCTTGCCGGCGGGAATGCGCAATTCGGTCACCTGGATGCCGGCCGGCTCGGCGGTCGCGCCCAGGCGCTCGCGGTAGAGGTAGTAGCCGGGGGCGATGTCGAAGCGCACCTCGATGTGGTTCGCGTCCAGCGCCCGGGCCGAGGGGCGGAAGGCCACCTCGGGGTCGAGGAACTCGTCGGCCGCCAGTGCGCCCGCGGCCAGCAGCAAGCTGGCCAGCGCGCCGGTGGCCAGGCGCAGTGCGCCCTTGAAATGTGCCCAGGTACTCATGCTTCGCATTCTCCGACAGGCCGGCCGGCAAAGCGTTCCCAGGCGAAACAGGCTGCCACGGCCTTTTTCGCGGCTTTTTGCGCCAGTTCAGGGCGGAACGCTTCATGCATGGCGATGGCGCGTCGCAGCAAACCAGGAGCGCGGACATGTTGGACACCACCCAGACCAAGTTCTCGCACGTCAAACCGGGCGAAACGGAGTGGAAGGGCGAAGGCCTGCGGGACTTCTTCCTCTACCGCGACCTCGGTGTCGCCGAGGCCACGCGTGGCAAGGTCATCGCCCACCTCGTGAAGGCCAACATGGCACCCGAAAAGGGCACTGGCTGGCACCGCCATGAAGCGGAGTTCCAGATCGTGATCATGATCAAGGGCTGGGCGCGCTTCATGTACGGCGACAAGGAAACGCTGGTCTCCGCCGGCGACTGCGTGCACCAGCGGCCGGGCATCGTGCACTACCTCTTCGACTACTCGCCCGACATGGAGTACCTGGAGATCGTGAGCCCGGCGGACTTCAAGACGGTGGACGTCGAAGGCCCGTGCGAGGTGCCGCCCTTCACGCCGTGGGCTTGAGGCCCGGCAAGCTCAAGCTCGCCTTGTGCGTGCTGTGCACGCTGGGCCTGCTGTCGATCAAGGTCCGGCCATCGCAGCCGCCGGCCTCGCCGACGTTCAGAAGTCCATGTCCAGTTCTTCGATGTCGTCTGGCTCCGCGCGAGCCGCTGCCACCCATTCCTGCATTTCCGGCATGGCCATGATGGTCTGGCAGTAGAGGATGCAGCTCTTGGGCAGCTTCACGTCGTAGGTGAGGAACCGGGTGCACACCGGCGCGAACATCGCATCGGCCATCGTGCGCTGCTTGCCGAAGAGATAGGGCCCGCCATAGGTGGCGAGGCACTCGGTCCAGATCTCGATGATGCGGTCAATGTCGGGCTGGGCGCCGGCCCAGATCTTGTAGCCCGGGTGGTGTGCCTTCAGGTTCATGGGCAGCGACGAGCGCAGGTTCGAGAAGCCCGAATTCATCTCCCCACTGACCGAGCGGCAGTGCGCACGGGCGATGCGGTCGTCGGGCATCAGCCCGGCGTCGGGCTTGATCTCGTTGAGGTACTGCGCGATGGCGAGCGTGTTCCACACCTTGGCGCCGTCGTGCTCGAGGCACGGCACGCGGATCGACGGGGCCAGCAACAGCAGCTCCTTGCGTGCATCGGCATCGTCGGGCGGGACCATCACCTCTTCGAACTCCAGCCCCGCGAACTTGGCGAGCAGCCAGCCGCGCAGCGACCACGACGAATAGTTCTTGCTCGACAGGCTGAGCGTCGCGACGGGCTTCTTCGCCGGCTTGGGCGCAGCGGCGGGCTTGCTCGCCGGCTTGGCGGCGGTCTTCTTCGGGGCGGCCTTGGTGGCGACTGAGGGCATGAAGCGTGTCTCCCGTTGGCGTGATGGTGGCCCGTTCTGCAAGGCATGTGCCACGGCCGCACACCAAGGCGGTGCCCTTTGGTGCAGCGCTGCTGGCGCACAAGTTGCAGAAGCAGCTCACATCGAACAGCGCGACAGGAGACGCCCATGTACGAGGCCTACCAAGCCCATGCCGACTTGATGTGGCCGCTGCGCACCTTTGCCAAGAGCACCCTGCCCTTGCTGCGCGACAAGACCCTGGGCTGGGACGAGGTGGAGACCAACCGCAAGTTCGCCGCGATGCTCGAGGTCATCAAGCTCGGAGAGATCACGCACCAGCGGCCACCCTTCGACATCGACAGCGTGCAGTTCAAGGGCGCCACGGTCGACGTGACCGAGGAAGCGACCCACGTCACCCCCTTCGGCACGCTGCTGCACTTCAAGAAAGATCTGCCTGCCGGAACGCCCGCGCAGCCACGGGTGCTGATCGTGGCGCCCATGTCGGGCCACTTCGCCACCCTGCTGCGCGACACGGTCGAGACCATGCTGCCCGACCACGACGTCTACATCACCGACTGGCACAACGCGCGCGACGTGCCGCTGATGAACGGCCGCTTCGGCCTCGACGAGTACACCGAGCACCTGATGGACTTCCTGCGCGTGCTTGGGCCCGGCGCGCACCTGATGGCGATCTGCCAGCCGTGTGTGTCGGCCCTGAGCGCGGTGGCGCTGATGTCGGAAGACGGCGACGTGGCCACGCCTGCGAGCCTCACGCTGATGGCCGGCCCGATCGATTGCCGCATCAGCCCGACCGAGGTGAACAAGCTCGCGATGACCAAGGGCATCGAGTGGTTCGAGCAGAACCTGGTGAGCCGCGTGCCCTGGCGTTTCAAGGGCGGCGGGCGGCGCGTCTACCCGGGCTTCATGCAGCTGACCGCGTTCATGTCGATGAACAAGGAGCGGCACATGGAGGCCTTCAAGACCTACTACGCCAACCTCGCGCACCCCGACCCAGACGAAGAGACGATCCAGGCGGCCGAGCACACCCGCAAGTTCTACGAGGAGTACTTCGCGGTGGCCGACCTGCCGGCCGAGTTCTACCTGGAGACGGTGAGCCTGGTGTTCCAGGAGTACGCGCTGCCGCAGGGGCAGCTCAAGTTCCGCGGGCGCACGATCGACCCGTCGAAGATCCGCAGGACGGCCCTGCTGACGGTGGAAGGCGAGCGCGACGACATCTGCTCCACGGGCCAGACGCTCGCCGCGCAGGACCTCTGCACCAACCTGCGGCCGTACATGCGGACGCACTATGTGCAGGCCGGCGTCGGCCACTATGGCGTGTTCAGTGGCCGGCGCTGGAGAAGCCAGATCTATCCGGTGGTGCGAGACGTGATCCACGTCTCGCAGTGAAGCGGTGAACAGCGCGGGCCGGCCGAGCGCCGGGCCGCCCCAAGCCGGCCGGCATCCCCTCGGGGGATCGGCCGCGTACCCGCGGCCGAGGGGCCGTCATTTATTTCTTGCGCAGCTTGGCGAGCTCGGCCTGGGTCTCGTTCCAGAGGTCCTGGCCGACGTTGGCCGCGATCGAGCTGTTGATCGAACCCAGCTTCTCGCGCATGCGTGCGGCTTCAGCGGCCGGCAGCTCGTTGATCTGCATGCCCTTGGCCTTGAGATCCGCCAGGGCCTTGGCGGCTTCGTCACGCGTGTCCTTGCGCTCGAAGTCGCGGCTCTTCACCGCGGCGTCCTGCAGCACCTTCTTCTCGGCCGGCGAGAGCTGGTCCCAGAACTTCTTGCTCACCGTCACGATCCACGGGCTGTAGACGTGGTTGGTGACGGTCAGGTACTTCTGCACCTCGTAGAACTTGCTGGAGAGGATGGTGTTGTACGGGTTCTCCTGGCCATCGACCGCCTTGGTCTCGAGCGCGCTGAAGAGCTCACTGAAGGGCAGCGGCACGGCGTTGGCACCGAGCGTCTTGAAGCTGTCGAGGAAGACGGTGTTCTGCATCACACGCAGCTTGATGCCGTCGAGGTCTTCGAGCTTGGCGACCGCGCGCTTGTTGTTGGTGAGGTTGCGGAAGCCGTTTTCCCAGTAGACGAGGCCGACCAGCCCCTTCTCTTCCAGCTTGGCCTTGACCTTGGTGCCGACCGGGCCGTCGAGCACGGCGTCGGCCTCCTGCGCGTTGTTGAAGAGGAACGGCGTGTCCCATAGCGCCATCTCCTTCGTGATGCCCACGAGCGTGGCGGTCGAGCCGACCATCATCTCCTGCGCGCCGCCGATCAGCGCCTGCTGCATCTGCACGTCGGTGCCCAGGCTCGCGGCGCCGAAGGCGCGCACCTTCATCTTGCCGCCCGAGAGCTTGTCAACCTCGTCGATGAAGACCTTGGTGGCGCGGCCCTGGTTCGACTGTTCGTTGAGGCCGTAGCCGAAGCGGATGAGGCGGGGCTTGATGTCCTGCGCGAACGCAGGGGCGACGCACGCAGCGGCGAGCGCGGCGAGCAGGGTGCGGCGGATGAGCTTCATGGTTTGTCTCCTGGGGAGTGAGCGTTGCTTGTGGTGGTCACCGCATCCACTTGACCGGTGCAGTGACGAGCTGGGGAAACACGACGAAGAGAACGAGGATCACGAGGTAGGTGATCAGGAAGGGGTTCACGCCCTTGATGACCTGGTCGAGCCGCACGCGGCCGACGCCGGCCACCACGTTGAGCACGGTGCCCACCGGTGGCGTGACGAGGCCGATCGAACCGTTGAGCACGAACATCAGGCCGAAGTACACCGGGTCGATGCCGGCCTTGACGGCGATCGGCAGCATGACCGGCGCGAAGATGAGGATGGTCGGCGTGAGGTCGAGCGCGGTGCCGATCACCACCAGCGTCACCATCATCACGGCCATCAGGAGGCGCGGGTTCTCGACCATCGGCCCGAGCCAGGCGGACAGCGTGGCCGGCAGGTCGGCCAGCGTGATCATGTAGCTCGTGACCTGCGCGCCGGCGCAGAGGAACATCACCACCGCGGTCGTCTTGGCCGAACGCACCAGCACCCCGTGCAGGTCAGACAGCTTCATCTCGCGGTGCACGAAGAACGAGATCACGAGCGCGTAGACCGCCGCCACGACCGCCGCCTCGGTGGGCGTGAACCAGCCGGTCTTCATGCCGCCGATGATGATGACCGGCATGAGCAGCGCCCACACCGCACGCACGCTCGCACGCAGTCGGTCGGCGATGGGAAGCGGCGGGTCGGTCTCCAGCTCGAACTTGCGGATCTCGATCTTCCACGCGAGCACCAGGCCCGCCCCCATGATCAAGCCCGGCACGATGCCCGAGAGGAAGAGCGAGGAGATCGAGGTGTTGGTCGTGACGCCGTAGATCACGAAGGCCATCGACGGCGGAATGATCGGGCCGATGACACCCCCGGCCGCGATCAGGCCGGCCGAGGGCGCGACCGGATAGCCGTGCTTGCGCATCATCGGCAGCAGGATGGTGGCCATCGCCGCCGCATCGGCGAGCGCCGAGCCTGACATGGCCGACAAGAGGATCGCCGCGCCGATGGTCACGAAGCCGAGACCGCCGCGCACGTGGCCCAGCCACGCCTGCGCCATGCCGATGATGCGCTGGCTGATGCCGCCGGTGTTCATGAGCTCGCCGGCGAGGATGAAAAACGGCACCGCGAGCAGCGGGAAGCTGTCGATGCCGGCCACGAGGTTCTGCGCGAAGAGCTGGGTGTCCCAGAAGCCGAGGCCCCAGGCCATCGAGGCGCCGGTGAGCACGAGCGCAAAGGCCATGGGCACGCCGATGCCCATCAGGCCCAGCATGACCACGATGAAGAGGACGGTGACGGCGCCTTGGCTCATGACAGGCCTCCCGCCGGGCCGCCCCAAGGAAGGCCTGCGCCCCCTCGGGGGGCAGCGAACGAAGTGAGCGTGGGGGTCATCATTCGACGTCCACCTCATGGCCCAGCTCGATGGCCTTGCCACGAACGAGATTGATCAAGGCCATCACGCCGATGGCGACCGACGACAGGAACGCCGGCAAAGGCAACAATGCCGCCGAGTAGCCCATCACGACGCTCTTGCTGTCGAGGCCCACCACCACCTGCTGCCAGGCGCCCCACCCCACCAGCGCGCAGGCCAGCACGACGAACCCGTGGATCACGACCGCCATCACGCGCATCGCGATGGGCTTGTTCTGCAAGGGGCGCAGGAGACTCGTGAACGCCATGTGCTCGCCGAGCGGATACGCCGCCGTCGCGCCGATGAACACCATCCACACGAAGAGCAACCGCGAGAGCTCTTCGCTCGCGGCGATGCCGCTGCCAAAGCCATAGCGCAGCACCACGTTGATGAAGACGGCGAGTGCCATCACCGCGAGCGCAAGCGCCATCGCACTTTCGGCGAGGCGCTGAACGCGAGAACGGGGGGCGTCGTGTCGGGTCATGCGGTGGTCCTCACCCAGTCGGCCACGCGGTCGGCCAGTACGTCGCGCGGCAGCAGCGCATCGATGCACAGCACGCCCGGCTCACCATGCGGCGGCTCCAGCGTGGCGAACTGGCTGTCGACTAGGCTGGGCGGAAAGAGGTGCTCGCCCGCGCGCGCCGCCACACGCTCGAGCGCATGCGGCTTGTCGATTTCCAGATAGACGAAGCGCAAGCCGGCATTGCGGCTGCGCAGCAGGTCGCGGTAGCTGCGCTTGAGCGCAGAGCAGGTGAGCGCCGCGCTCTGGCCGCGCCGTTGATGGTCGGCCAGCAGTCCACCCAGGAGGGCGAGCCACTCGGCGCGGTCGTTGTCGGTGAGCGCGATGCCCTGCCTCATCTTGGCCTTGCTGGCCTCGAGGTGGTAATCGTCCCCCTCGATCAGCGGCCAGCCCAGGCGCTGCGCGACAGCCTGACCCGCACTCGACTTGCCGCAACCCGCCACACCCATGAACACGACAGAAGACATTGGATAGCGCTATCTCGATCGAGGAGAAAAACGGCCCTTTCATGCGGCCGCCAGACCTTCCGTGGCATCAGGCTCTCTCAGGGAAACCCACGAGAGATCGGCCTTGCTGCACTGCGTTGGACAGCGCTATCCTAGGCGCCACAGCTTTCATCGCCATCCGGGCTAACCCGTAAGTCCTTTTCCAAGCGCCCCCATGCCCTCTTCCCGCCGTCCCCGCGCCACCGGCCGGGTGACCCTGGGTGACGTCGCCACTGCGGCCGGCGTCAGCCCGATCACCGTGTCGCGCGCACTGCGCGGCGAGCGCAGCGTGGCCGCCGATCTGGTGGCCCGCGTGCAGGCCGCTGCGCAACAGCTCGGCTACGTGCCCGACCCCGCGGCCCGCGCGCTCGCGTCTGCTCGCAGCTCTCACGTGGCGGTGCTGATCCCGCTGCTGACGAACACCCTCTTCGTCGACCTGCTGGAAGCCGTGCACCGCACGCTGCTGCCCGCCGGCTTCCAGACGCTCATCGGCGTGACGCACTACGACCCGCAGGAAGAAGAGCAACTGCTGCGCAGCTACATGGCGCACCGCCCCGCCGGCCTGCTCGTCACCGGCTTCGACCGCACCGAAGCGAGCCGCCAGCTCATCGCCGCGAGCGGCGTGCCATGCGTGCACGTGATGGAGACGACGCAGGCCCCCGGCGTGCACAGCGTGGGCTTCTCGCAGGCCGATGCCGGGCATGCGATCACCGCGCACCTGCTCGCGCGCGGCCGCCAGCGCATCGCCTTCGTCGCCGCACAGCTCGACCCGCGCGTGATGCAGCGCGCCGAGGGCTACCGCCGCTGTCTGCGCGAAGCGGGCTGCTACGACCCGAAGCTGGAGCTGCTCAACCCCGAGCGCTCGTCGATGGCGCTTGGCGGCCAGCTCTTCGAGCAGTTGCTCAAGACGCGGCCCGATGTGGATGCCATGTTCTTCTGCAACGACGACCTCGCCCAGGGCGGGCTGCTCGCCGCGTTGCGCATGGGCGTGAAGGTGCCCGAGCGCGTGGCGGTGGCGGGCTTCAATGACCTCGCCGGCAGCGACCAGATGCTGCCCCCGCTCACCACCGTGCACACGCCGCGCACCGAGATCGGCGAGCAGGCGGCGCGCATGCTGCTCGCGCTGATGAAGCGCGAGCCGGTCGCGCAGACCTCGGTCGACGTGGGCTACCAGCTGGTGCAGCGCGGCAGCAGCTGATCACGCATCAGGAATGGCCGAGCACGGGATGCGGCTCGTAGCCCTCGCCGAGCGCCTTCACCTCATCGGCTGAGAGCTTCAGCTCCACCGCCGCGGCGGCATCGTCGAACTGCGGCATCTTGCTCGCGCCGATGATCGGCCCGGTGACGCCCGGCTGGTGCAGCAGCCAGGCGTAGGCGAGCGTCGCGGCGCTCACGCCGCGCTGCGCGGCCATCGCCTTCAGGCGCTCGACGGTCGCGAAGTCGCTGTCGCGGTAGTAGAGGTGCTGGGCCAGGTCATCGGTCTTCGCGCGGGCGGTGGCGCCACTCGTCTTGTCGTCACGCGCCCGGTTGCCGGCTAGGAAACCGCGCGCCAGCGGGCTCCACGGGATCACGCCCACGCCCTGCTCGCGGCACAGCGGCAGCATCTCGCGCTCTTCCTCGCGGTAGGCGAGGTTGTAGTGGTTCTGCATGCTGACGAAGCGCGTCCAGCCGTTTTCCTTCGCCACCTGCTGCGCCTTGGCGAACTGCCACGCCCACATCGAGCTCGCGCCGATGTAGCGCGCCTTGCCGGCCTTCACCACGTCGTGCAGCGCTTCCATCGTCTCCTCGATCGGCGTGTGCGGGTCCCAGCGGTGGATCTGGTAGAGGTCGACGTAGTCGGTGTTCAGGCGCTTCAGGCTGGCATCGATGGCGTGGAAGATGCGCTTGCGGCTGAGGCCATGGGTGTTCAGCGGCACACGCTGGGCCGAGGTGTGGGTGCCGAACTTGGTCTCCATCGACACGGGGAAGAAGACCTTGGTGGCGATGACGATCTCGTCGCGCTTGCAGAACTCGCCGAGCAGCTTGCCGGTGAGCACCTCGCTCTCGCCGGCGGAGTAGGTGTCGGCGGTGTCGAAGAAGTTGATGCCGAGCTCGACGGCGCGTTTCACCAGCGGCCGGCTCGCGGCTTCGTCGAGCACCCAGGGCCGCCACTCCGGCGTGCCGTAGGTCATCATGCCCAGGCACAGGCGAGAAACGTTGAGACCGGTCGAGCCGAGGCGGGTGTATTTCATGGTGTGCTTGATCGCTGAAGCGGAGCCGCAAGGTTAGCGCCTGCGGCAGCGCCGCGAAAAACCATGGTTGTTGTCGCCGGGTCAGCCTGGGCCGTCGAACGCGCCCAGGTGCTGGTGCAGCCGGCGCATCAGCCGCACGAGTTGCCTCACCTCGGCATCGCTCAGCACCGACAGCCACGACTGCACGGCCGAAAAGTCATCGACATTGCGCTCGCGCCAGAAACGGCGGTGCTGCTCGGTGAGCAGCAGGCGGCGTGCGCGGCGATCGGCCGGGTCGACCGCGATCTCCAGGAAGCCCTTGCGTTCCAGGGCCACCGCGATCTGCTTGACGTTCTGGTGCGTCATGCCCAGGCCCTCGGCCACGAGCTTGAGCGTCGGCGGCTCGGCCTGGGCTTCGATCCACGAGAGCATCGAGCCCTGCTGCACCGTGATGCCGCTGGGCGCGAGCTCTCGGTCGAGCAGCTTGCGCAGCCGCGCGCCACTCACGAGCAGCAGCCGGAAGGCACGCACGCGCTCGGCGATTTCGGGCGCGACCCCCTCGAGTGACTGGTCGAGGCGCTGCTTGTCGGTTGACATATCCAATATATTACCTATTATCGATCCACACGGAGGACCGACATGATTGCACTGCTGCCCCACTGCGGCTTTCTCTCCGAGACGACACGCATGCTGCACATCGCGCAGGCCCTGCGCGCGCAGGGCGAGGCGGTGTGCCTTGCCACGCACGGCGGCCCCTATGCCGATGTGCTCAGCCGGGCCGGCGAGCAGGCCACACCACTGGCGCCGCACTTCGACCGGGCGCGCTGCGAGGTCTTCCTGCGCAACCTCATCCAGATCGGCCGGCCCGGCGTGCGCATGCAGCCGCCCGACGAAGTGCGCGAGAGCGTGCAGGCCGAGGCGGCATTCCTGCGCGGCGTAGGCGCGCGCGCCGTGGTCACGGGCTTCACGCTCACCACCTACCTGTCGTCGCGGCTCGCGGGCATACCGCTCATCACCTCGCACGGCGGCTCCTACGTGCCGCCGGTGTTCGAGCGGGGCCTGGCGCCGGTGCCCACGACGATGCCGATCCCGGGCACCGAGTGGCTGCCGCGCGCCGTCAAGCGCTTTCTCGCCAACCAGGGCGCCACGCGCATGCGCGACCCGACGCGGTTTCTCAACGTGGTGGCCGCCGAACTCGGCGTGGAGCCGGTGCCCACGCTGGCCGCGCTGATGCTCGGCGACCTGACGCTGGTGACCGACGTCGCCGAGGTGCTCGGCGTGTCGGACGACGACATGGCCCGCTGGCAGCCGCGACGCCCCGCGGCATTCCGGCCCGGCACGCAACTCGCGAACACCGGGCCGCTGTTTGCCCGCCTCGATGTTCCGGTGCCGCCGGTCGTCACGCCCTTCCTCGACGGCTCACGGCCCACGGTGCTGGTGGTGCTGTCATCTGCCACACCCGAGCTGCTGTGCAACGCGGTCAAGCGCGTGCGCGCCACGGGGGCGCGGGTGATCGTGGGCGCGACGATCCACGACTATGGCCCGAGCGATGACGCCGACGTCGTGGTCGCGGGCCTGCTGCCCAACCACCTCGTGATGCCGCATGTCGATCTCGCGGTGTGCATGGGCGGCCAGGGCACGGTGCAGACCGCCATGACCTGCGGCACGCCGCTGCTGGGCATCCCGCTGCACCCGGAGCAGGAGCTCAACGTCGACCTCGCGGCCCGCCACGGCGCAGGCCTGGCCATCGCGCCGCGCCATGTCGACACACCGAAGATGACGGCCATGGTTCACCGCCTCCTCGAAGAGCCAGGCTTCGCCGAGGGCGCGGCACGGGTGCAGCGCTGGTATGCAGGCGTGAACGGCGCAGAGCGAGCCGCCACGGCAATCAGGCGCTGGCTCGGTGCCCGACAGACCGCCCAGCAGCCTGCGACCGAGCGCCTGGCACTCGCAGGCTGATCCTGCCTGGCCGCCAGAGGCGAAGAGAGGGCCTCAGGGCAGGCGGAACTTGGCCACTTCGGCGGCCAGGTCGGTGGCCTGATCCTTCAGCGACGACGCGGCCGCGGCCGTCTGCTCCACGAGCGCGGCGTTCTGCTGCGTCATGCGGTCGAGGTCCTGCACCGCGGCGCCCATCTGGGTGACGCCGGCGCTTTCTTCCTTGGCCGCAGTCGAGATCTCGTGCAGCAGGTCGCTCATGCGGCGGGCGCTTCCGAGCAGCTCGTCCATCGTGGCACCCGCGCCCTGCACCACCCGCGTGCCGGAGTCGACACGCTCCACGCTGGCGGAGATGAGGCTCTTGATCTCTTTCGCGGCCTGCGCGCTGCGCTGCGCGAGGCTGCGCACTTCGCTCGCCACCACTGCAAAGCCACGGCCCTGCTCGCCGGCACGCGCGGCTTCGACCGCCGCGTTCAACGCCAGGATGTTGGTCTGGAACGCGATGCCGTCGATCACGCCGATGATGTCGCTGATCTTGGTCGACGAGGCGTGGATTTCCTGCATGGTGCTCACCACCTGGCCGATCACCTCGCCGCTGCGCTGCGCCACACCCGAGTTGGTGACGGCCACGCTGGCCGCTTCATGGGCGTTGTCGGCGGTGTGCTTGATGGTGGAGGAGATCTGCTCCATCGACGCTGCACTCTGCTCCAGGTTGGACGCGGTCTGCTCGGTACGGGCCGACAGGTCCATCGCGGCGGACGCGATCTCGCCGCTGGCCTGCACGAGCTGGTCGGACGATCCGCGCACGCGCGACACGATGGCGCGCAATGAGCGCTGCATGTCGGCGAGTGACACCATGAGGCGCGCCTGCTCGTCGCTGCCCATGGGTTGCGGCTGGGTCGTGAGGTCGCCCGAGGTCATGGCTTCGAGGTGCTTCTGAACCTCGCGCAAGCCCGTCTGCGTGACAAGGAAGAAGCAGTAGAAAAGGTAGAGGCCCGCGGCGAGCGCCACGGCGACGATCGCGGTCGTCACGTCGCGCACGGCGGTCATGCCGGCCACGCGTTTGGCGATCAGACGGTCGAGGTCGTCGAGCAGTCGGGTCGAGAACTCGACCTGCGACTCGATCACCTTGGCCGCAGCCTGCGAGTACGCGGCCTTGTCACCCTTCACCGCATCGCCGAAGAAGGACGCACGCGACAGCTCGATGAAGGCGCGCAGGTCCTTCATCGGTGCCTCGGCCTTCAGCGTGGCGCTGAGCTCGGCCGTGGCGCCGGTGCTCTTGGCCAGGCCGATCTTGACCTGCTCTTCATGGAACTCGACCAGCGGCACGCGGTCGGCCAGCACGCGGATCTGCACCGGTTCGGCCCAGCTGCCCAGCACCGCGTCACCGGCCAGCTGCATTCGGGCGACGAGCTCGATGAGCTGCGGCACGCGGGTGGTCGACAGGTCCATCAGGTAGTAGGTGTCGAGGTCCGGGTCGAGGATGAGGTTGGAGCCGTCGGTTGCCTGGCCCAGCACGTCGAGCACCGCGGCGATGAACTGGGTGTGGGCCTTGAACGCCGCTTCGTCTTTCTGGCCGGCAACGGCGACCACGGCCTTGTGCGCGTCGACCAGCTTGGCATGCAGCGGCGTGGTGCCGAGCTCGGCCCCGAGGCGCTGCTCGACCACGGCCACGAGCTTGAGCTGCGCGTCGAGCTTGCCGGCCAGCTCGGCGGCGGCGGGCGTGCCTGCAGCACTGCGCTGCTGCACGCCCAGCTTGAGCGCCGGCATCAGTTCACGGATGTATTCGATGCCCAGGCGTTCCTTGGCCGAGAAGCCGATGGAGGCCGCCTTGTCGTTGTAGAAGCTCCAGCCAAGCGCCACGATCGGCACGAGGAACATGACGGACACCACGGCCGCCTTGGCCTTGAACCGCAGGCGTTGGAAGAGGCTCACCCCAGGCGACCACAAGGCGTGGTGACGGGAGGTTGCTTCCGGCAGGCGCGTCGCGTCTGGTGTGCTGCTCATGTCGATCCCCGTTGGTTTTCATGGGAGGCTGGCTCCCTCGCCACCTTTGAGGTGGTTTCTCAACGGGTTTCGGCCGACTGGCCGACGAACTTGAGTGCGGGTGAGCCCGCCTGAGCGTGGTTTTCTCCGCGCTTGACGCGGATCAGGGTGCCGCGCCGGGGATCGGGCCGGGCTCGACGTGCACGTCGCCGCACTGCGCACGGTGGCGCAGCGCGTGGTCCATCACCACCAACGCCAGCAGCGCCTCGGCGATGGGCGTCGCGCGGATGCCCACGCAGGGGTCATGGCGGCCGAAGGTCTCGACCGTGGCCGGCTGGCCCTGCAGGTCGATCGACTGGCGCGGCGAGCGGATCGAGCTCGTCGGCTTGATGGCGATGGAGACGGTGATGTCCTGCCCGGTGGAGATGCCACCCAGCACGCCCCCCGCGTTGTTGCTGCGGAAGCCTTCGGGCGAGAGCTCGTCGCCGTGCTCGGTGCCGCGCTGCGCGACGCTCGCGAAGCCCGCGCCGATCTCGACGCCCTTCACCGCGTTCAGGCCCATCATGGCGTGGGCGATGTCGGCATCGAGCCGGTCGTACAGCGGCTCGCCCAGGCCTGCCGGCACGCCGCGCGCCACGACGGCGATGCGCGCGCCGCAGCTGTCGCCGGCCTTGCGCAGCTCGTCCATGTAGCCCTCGAGGCGCGCGATATCGCTCGTGTTGGCGGCAAAGAAAGGGTTGTTCGGAATGTGGTCGAGCGACTCGAACGGAATCGCGATCTCGCCCAGCTGCGTCATGTGGCCGAAGAAGGTGGTACCGAACTTTTCCTTCAGCCACTTGCGAGCCACGGCACCCGCGGCCACCGTCGGGGCGGTCAGGCGAGCAGATGAACGGCCACCGCCGCGCGGGTCGCGGATGCCGTACTTGTGCCAGTAGGTGTAGTCGGCATGGCCCGGGCGGAAGGTCTGCAGGATGTTGCCGTAGTCCTTGCTGCGCTGGTCGGTGTTGCGGATCAGCAGGGCAATGGGCGTGCCGGTGGTCTTGCCCTCGTACACGCCGGAGAGGATCTCGACCGCATCGGCCTCGTTGCGCTGCGTCACGTGGCGCGAGGTGCCGGGGCGGCGGCGGTCGAGCTCGGGCTGGATGTCGGCGTCCGACAAGGCCATGCCCGGCGGGCAGCCATCGATCACGCAGCCGATGGCGGGGCCGTGGGATTCACCGAAGTTGGTGACGCGAAAAAGTGTGCCGAAGGTGCTGCCGCTCATGGGCGGCGATTATCCCTCGCGTGAAGAGAGGTCAGAGCCGGGCTTGCGGCTGGGCGTCTTCGGCGGCGGGCCAGTCGCGGATGTAGGCCTTGAGCATGCGGTTCTCGAAGTCCTGGCTGTCGACCACGGCCTTGGCCACGTCGTAGAAGGAGATCACGCCCATGAGGGTGCGCTGGCTCACCACCGGCATGTAGCGCGCATGGCGCTCGAGCATCATGCGGCGCACTTCGTCGATCTCGGTCTCGGGGGTGCAGGTGAGCGGGTGGTCGTCCATCACGCCGCGCACGGTGCTGTTGCCCACCGAGCCGCCGTTGCCCACGACGGCGAGGATCACTTCGCGGAAGGTCAGCATGCCGACCAGGTCGCCGTGGTCCATCACGACGAGGGAGCCGATGTCGAATTCGGCCATGGTCTTGGCGGCATCGCCCAGAGGCTGGTCGGGCGAAACCGTGTACAGGGTGCCGCCCTTGACACGCAGGATGTCCGAGACTTTCATGGGTATCTCCCGTGGCAGGTGTCGGGCCAATATAGCCCACAATCCCGCGACGCAACACCCCTGCCCCCTAGACAGATCCCCTCGCATCAACTACGGGGAGACCCCATGCCCGGACCCTCCGACCCTGGCTTCGACACCCTCTCGCTGCATGCGGGCAGCGCGCCCGACCCGACCACAGGCGCACGCGCGCTGCCCATCTACCTGAGCACGAGCTTCGTGTTCGAGAGCAGCGATCACGCCGCTGCGCTCTTCAACATGGAGCGCTCGGGGCATGTCTACAGCCGCATCTCCAACCCGACGACCGCCGTCTTCGAAGAGCGTGTGGCCGCGCTCGAAGGCGGCGTGGGTGCGATCGCCACCGCGAGCGGACAGGCCGCGCTGCATCTCGCGATCGCGACGCTCGCCGGGGCGGGCTCGCACATCGTGTCGAGCAGCGCGCTCTACGGCGGCTCGCACAACCTGCTGCACTACACCCTCGCTCGATTCGGCATCGAGACGACCTTCGTCAAGCCCGGCGACCTCGACGGCTGGCGCGCCGCGATCCGGCCCAACACCAGGCTGCTCTTCGGCGAGACGCTCGGCAACCCCGGCCTCGACGTGCTCGACATTCCGAGCGTGAGCGACATCGCACACGAGCGCGGGCTGCCGCTGCTGGTCGACTCCACCCTCACCTCGCCCTACCTCATCAAGCCCTTCGACCATGGGGCCGACCTGCTCTACCACTCGGCCACCAAGTTCCTGAGCGGACACGGCACGGTGGTGGGGGGCGTGCTGGTGGACAGCGGGCGCTTCGACTGGGCGGCTGCATTCGCGAAACACGGCCATTTCTCCGAGCTCGCGGCGCCCTATGCCGGCTTCCACAACATGGTCTTCGCCGACGAGAGCACGGTCGGTGCCTTCTTGCTGCGCGCGCGTCGCGAGGGCCTGCGCGACTTCGGCGCCTGCATGAGCCCGCACACGGCGTGGCTGATCCTGCAAGGCATCGAGACGCTGTCGCTGCGCATGGAGCGGCACGTCGCCAACGCGCGCAAGGTGGTGGCCCATCTTGCGGCGCACCCGATGGTCGCGCGCGTGGGCTACCCCGAGCTGCCCGACCACCCCGACCACGCGCTCGCGACGAAGCTGCTGCCACGCGGCTGCGGCTCGGTGTTCAGCTTCGACCTCAAGGGGAATCGCGCGCAGGGCAAGGCCTTCATCGAGGCGCTGAAGGTGTTCTCGCACCTGGCCAACGTGGGCGACTGCCGCTCGCTCGTCATCCATCCGGCATCGACCACCCACTTCCGCATGGACGACGCGGCGCTGGCGCAGGCGGGCATCACGCAGGGCACGATCCGCCTGTCGATCGGGCTGGAAGATGCCGACGATCTGATCGACGACCTCTCGCGCGCACTCAAGGCCGCGCAGAAGGCGGGCGCATGAAGCTCAGCGTGCAAGGCCGTGACGCGTTTGCGTACACCGGTGGCAAGCCCTTCGATGGCAAGCTCCCGGTGATCGTCTTCATCCACGGCGCGATGCACGACCACAGTGTGTGGGGCCTGCAGACGCGCTCGCTGGCACACCACGGCCACGCGGTGCTGGCGGTCGACCTGCCCGGGCACGGTCGAAGCGAGGGGCCGGCGCCGGCGACCGTGGAAGCCGCGGCGCAATGGATCGTCGACCTGCTGCAGGCGGCCGGCGTGGAGCGCGCGGCGTTCGTCGGCCACAGCATGGGCTCGCTGATCGCACTCGAAGCCGCGGCGCGCCTGGGCGAAGGTGCGACGCACCTGGTGATGGTGGGCACGGCATTCCCGATGAAGGTGTCGCCGGCGCTGATCTCGACCGCCGCAGAGGCGCCCCTCAAAGCCATCGAGATGGTCAACGCCTTCTCGCATTCGACCCTGGCCGCCAAGCCCTCGGCCCCTGCCCCCGGCTTCTGGCTGCAGGGTGGCAACCGCGCGCTGATGCGCCGCTTGCAAGCGGCCTATGCCGCACAGGGCCACGGCAACCTCTTCCACCAGGACTTCCTGGCCTGCGACGGCTATGCGCGTGGGCTGGAGGCGGCGGCCAAGGTGCGTTGCCCGGTGACACTCGTGCTGGGCACGGCTGACCAGATGACGCCACCGAAGGCGGCCGACGCGCTGGCCTCTGCCCTCGAGGCCGACAAGGTCTTGCTGCCCGCAGGACATTCCCTGATGGGAGAAGCCCCCGATGGGGTGTTGAATGCCATCAGATCATTCCTCAGCCGTACACCATGACCACCGTCACTGGCGGGACTACCCCTGACCCGAAGTCGCTCAAGAGCTTCGACGAGTTCTACCCGTTCTACCTGAGCGAGCACAGCAACCGCACCTGCCGGCGGCTGCACTTCGTGGGCTCCACGCTGGCCCTGCTCTGCCTGGCCGCGGCGATCGTGACGACAGCGCCCGCATTCATCTTGCTGGGGCTCGTCTTCGGCTACGGCTTCGCGTGGATCGGGCACTTCGGCTTCGAGAAGAACAAGCCGGCCTCGTTCAAGCGCCCGCTCTACAGCTTCATGGGCGACTGGGTCATGTACAAGGACATCTGGACCGGCCGCATCCCGCTTTGAGGCGAGACCGCTCAGGCCTGGAGCACGTCCTTCAGCTTGAGCTCTGAAAAGCGCGCGTGCTCCCAGAAGGCCCGCACGGCGGGCGCCGGGTCGAGCAGCACCTGCTCCAGCAGCGGCTTCGCCGGCGTGGTCTCGGGGTCGCACAGCAGCACGTAACGTGAGCTGCCGGCTTCGTCGAGCCGGCCCACCCAGTCGATGGCGACGAGCGTGTCGAGCAAGGGCTCGATCTGCAGCGGATCGGTGCGCAGGGTGGCCGACAGTTGCGCCGCGCTCATGCCGTGGGTGTTGAGCTTGCGGGCCAGCATGAGCTCCTGCAGCATGCCCACCGCCAGCAGGAAGCGGAAGCCCGGCACAGACGGGCGGCGCACCACCCGCATCTGCAGGCTCGGCGCATAGGCCGCGATCACGGCCCCCAGCAGCACGATCACCCAGGCGAGGTAGATCCAGATCAGCAGGATGGGCACGGTGGCGAAGGCGCCATACATCGTGCGGTAGGTCGGCACGCTCGCGAGATAGAGCCCCAGGCCTCGCTTTGCCAGCTCGAAGGCGGCCGCCACGAAAAGGCCGCCGGCGAGCGCATGGCGCCACTGCACGTGCGTGTTGGGGATGTAGTGGAAGAGGCTCGCCATGCCGCCGGCCAGCAGCCCGAACTGCAAGGTGTTGAGCACCACGGTGACGACGCCGGGCACGTCGCTCACCAGGCCCTTGCTGGCCGAGATGAAGTACGACGTGATGGAGAGGCTCACACCCAGCGCGAGTGGCCCGAGCGTCACGGCCGCCCAGTAGACCAGCACGCGCTGCGTCATCGGGCGCGACTTGCGCACGCGCCAGATCGCATTGAGCGTGCGGTCGATCGTGAGCATCAGTGCGAGCGCCGTGAGGACCAGCACGATCAGGCCGAAGGTGCCGAGGCGATTGGCCTGGCTTGCGAACTGCGTCAGCGCGCCCAGCACCGGGCGGGCGATGCTGTCGGGCACCAGGGCCTGCAGGAAATACTTCTGCAGCGAGACCTGGAACTTGGCGAACATCGGAAACGCGGTGAAGAGCGCCAGCATCACCGTCACCAGCGGCACGAGCGAGATCAGCGTCGTGAAGGTCAGGCTGCCGGCGGTCAGGCCCAGTCGGTCTTCGCGGAATCGCTGGCGCAGGGTGCGCAGCGTCTCCAGCCACGGCCAGTTCTGCAAGGTCTCGAGCAACTCGCTCACACGTGCGCGCCAGCTGAGCTTGAAGACGGTCGGGACATTCATTTGCGGCATCATAGCCAGCGATGACCTCTGCCATGCCCTCTACAACACCCTCCTCTGGCGCGCCGCCCGCACCGGCCGCGCCCGCCCCGATCCCGCCTTTCGTCGCCCGCACCCGCGCGCTGGCGCTCGCCAGCCTGATCGCGCTCTTCGTGCTGTGCCTTGCTTGGGAGCTGTGGCTTGCGCCCGTCGGCCGCGGCACGCTCGCGGTCAAGGCCCTGCCCTTGCTGATTCCGATTCCTGGCCTCTGGCGCAACCGCATGTACACCTACCGCTGGGTGAGCCTGATGGTGTGGCTGTATTTCACCGAGGGCGTGGTGCGTGCCACCAGCGACCGCGGCCTGAGCGCGTGGCTGGCCGGTGCCGAGGTGCTGCTGTGCCTGGCGCTCTTCACCGCGTGTGCGATGCACGTGCGCTGGCGGCTGCGCAGCGCGAAGGAGGCACAAGCATGAGCACCGCGCTCGTCAACGCACTGCGCACGGTGGTCGGCGCGGCGAACGTGATGGTCGAAGGCGACCTCTCCGCCTACGAGCTCGACTGGCGCCGCCGCTACCGCGGCAAGGCGCTCGCCGTCGTGCGGCCGGCCAACACCACCGAAGTGGCGGCCGTCGTCAAGCTGTGCGAACGCCATGGGGCCGGCCTGGTGCCGCAAGGTGGGAACACCGGGCTCGTGGGGGGCTCCGTGCCCGATGGCAGTGGCTCTCAGGTGCTGCTGAGCCTGCAGCGCATGAATAAGGTGCGCGCGATCGACGAGGCCAACCTCACGATGACAGTCGAGGCCGGCTGCATCCTGCAGGCGGTGCAGCAGGCGGCGGCCGCCCGCAACCTGCTGTTCCCGCTGAGCCTGGCGGCCGAAGGCAGCTGCACCATCGGCGGCAACCTCGCCACCAACGCGGGCGGCACGCAGGTGCTGCGCTACGGCAATGCGCGCGAGCTGTGCCTGGGGCTCGAAGTCGTCAACGCGGGCGGCGAGGTGTGGGACGGGCTCGTCGGCCTGCGCAAGGACAACACCGGCTACGACCTGCGCGATCTCTTCATCGGCAGCGAAGGCACGCTGGGCATCATCACCGCCGCCACGCTGAAGCTCTACCCGCAGCCGGCCGCGCGCACCACGGCGCTCGCCTCGCTGGACTCGCTGCCCAACGCCGTCGCGCTGCTGCAGATGGCGCAGGCGCGCCTGGGTGCCGGGCTCACCGGCTTCGAGGTGATGAACCGCTTTTCGCTGTCGCTGGTGCGCAAGCATTTCCCGCAGCTGCGCCAGCCCTTGCCCGAGGCCGAGTGGACGGTGCTGCTGGAGCAGTCGGACACCGAAAGCGAGGCCCACGCCCGCGCCCTCTTCGAGGGCCTGCTCGAAAGCGCGATGGAGACCGGCCTCATCACGGACGCGGCGGTGGCTGAATCCATCGAGCAATCGCGCTCGATGTGGCACCTGCGCGAATCGATCCCGCTCGCCCAGCCCGAGGAAGGGCCGAACATCAAGCACGACATCTCGCTGCCGGTCTCCAGCATCCCCAAGTTCGTGGCGAAGACCGATGCGGCCCTGCAAGCCGCCCACCCCGGCACGCGTTCGGTCAACTTCGGCCACCTGGGCGACGGCAACCTGCACTACAACCTGCAGGCGCCGCTGGGCGTGGACGGCTCGGAGTTCCTGCGCCTGCACGAGCCCTCGGTCAACACCATCGTCTACGACGCCGTCACCGCCTATGGCGGCTCGATCTCGGCCGAGCACGGCGTGGGGGCACTCAAGCGCGACGAGCTGACGCACCGCAAGTCGCCGGTGGCCTTGCAGATGATGCGGGCCATCAAGCGCGCGCTCGATCCGCAAGGCTTGATGAACCCGGGCCGGGTGCTCTGAGCAAAGCTCAGCGCGCCGCTTCCTCCATCAGCCAGGCGCTGAAGTCGCTCACCTCCGACTTGTCGGCGGAGTTCGCCGAACGCAGCAGGTGGTAGCCCATCGGTGACGCCACACTCTGGCTGAACGGGGTGACCAGCTTGCGCTCGCGCACCAGCTGCTCGACCAGCGGCAGGCGGCCGAGCGCAACGCCCTGACCGCGCAGCGCGGCGCTCACCATCTGGTCGTAGTCAGAGAAATACAGCGCGGCGGCGGGCTTGATGTCCAGCTGCATCGCCCGCAGCCACATCGACCAGTCGTAGAGCGGCGCGCTGTGCGACTGCTCGGTGTAGAGCAAGGTGTGGTGGCGCAGGTCCTCGGGCTTCTTGAGCGGCTTGCCCGGCGTGCGACGCAGGGCCGGGCTGCACACCGGCGTCATCACCTCGCCGAAGAGCTTCACCGCCTGCGGGCCTGCGGCGGCGCTCGCGCAATAGCGGATGGCGATGTCGACACCCTCGCGTTCCAGCTTGACGAGGGTGAAGCTCGCGGAGATGCGCACGTCCACCCCGGGGTGGCGCGCGGTGAACGAGGACAGGCGCGGGATCAGCCACAAGCCTGCAAAGCCCGGCGTGGTGGTGACGACCACCGTCTTCTGGCGCTCGATCTGGCGCAGTTGCTCGGTGGCGCCTTGCAGTTGCATCAGCACGGCACTCGCGGTGCGCGCAAACAGCTCGCCCGATTCAGTGAGCCGCAGGGCACGGTGCATGCGCTGGAAGAGCGGCACGCCAAGGCTGTCTTCGAGCGCCGCGATCTGCCGGCTGACGGCCGATTGCGTCAGCGCGAGTTCATCGGCCGCCCGGGTGAAGCTCAGATGGCGGGCTGCGGCCTCGAAGGCTTCGAGCAGGTCGAGTGGGGGCAGCTTGTAGCGTCGCATGGAGAACACCTCGCATTCCAATTTCGCATGCAAAGGATGCCAAACGATCGTTTGTCATGCGCGCCATCGCTGCAGACACTAGGTACAAGCCCGCAGTCACCGGCCGCTCACATGACCGGATGGCATGCAGGCCCCCAACCGAAGGAGCTCACCATGCAAGTCGCCATCACCCCCGTCACCCGGCTGCAGCGCCGCCAGACTTTCCAACTGCGTGCCCGCCGCGGCGAGCGCATCGAGTGCCAAAGCGGGGAACTGTGGATCACGCAGGACGGCGACCCGCGCGACATCGTGCTCGGCCCTAGGGAATGCTTCACGCTGGACCGCGCGGGCACTGCCGTCGTGTCGGCGCTGAAGGACGCGGCCTTCGTCTACCGCCGGTCGGCCAGCATGGTGCTGAGCCCGAGGCCCGCGGCATCCGAGGCCGCCCTGCCCGTGCGGGACTGCGCCGCAGCCTACTGAAGCTTGCCCTTGGCCGCCGCCGGGATCGGCAAGGCCATGACTTCGATGCCTTCTTCCTGCAAGGCCTGGGCGTCTTCAGCCGAGGCCTTGCCGCGGATGGCACGCTCTTCCGTTTCGCCGTAGTGAATGCGGCGAGCCTCTTCGGCAAACTTGTCGCCCACGTCGACGGTCGTCGACATCACGTGCTGGACCGCACGCAACCAGAGCGACTGCAAGGTCATGGACTGGTCCTGCTGAGGTGAAGCGGGCGCAGCTGGGGGCGCCGGCTCACGCGCGCCAGAGACATTCAGCCGCGGCGCCGAAGGCAGCTTGACCACCGCCTTGTCGCCGCACATCGGGCATTCGATCAGCCCCCGCTCGTTCTGGGACTGGTAGTCGTCTTCGGACGCAAACCAGCCTTCAAAGGCATGGTGGTGGGCGCAGCGCAGGTTCAGGACCTTCATGATGCCCACATTATGGGCGGGGGAATGGCGCTTACGCAGGCCCCCAATTCAAGGCCCAGCGGCCCGCGCGCCAGTTCTGCAGCCACAGCAGGCCGATCAAGGTCTTCGCGTCGGTCAGCTCGCCGCTGGCGGCCTGGGCCTCGAGCTCTTCGGCGGTCGCGATGCCGACGTCGAGGAACTCACCCGCGTCCAGGGAGCGCTCGCCGGCCTGCAGCCCGCGGGCGAACCAGACCTCGATGCCCTCATTGGAGTAGGCGATGGCGTTGTGCAGGATGCCCGCCCTCGCCCACTCGCGGGCGGTGTAGCCGGTCTCTTCCATCAGCTCCCGGATGGCGCACTGCAGCGGCGGCTCGCCCGGGTCGAGCTTGCCGGCGGGGAACTCGAGCATCACACGGCCCAGGGGGTAGCGGTACTGGCGCTCCACCACCAGGCGGCCGTCGTCGAGCAGCGGCACGATCATCACCGCGCCTGGGTGGACGATGTATTCACGCGCCGCCAGCGTGCCATCGGGCAGGCGCACCTCGTCGCGTCGCACGTCGAGGAAGTGGCCGCGGTAGACCTGCTCGGAGCTGACCTGCTCCTCGGTCAGATGGCGATCGCTCATGTCAGCGGCGCCCGGCCGCCCGAAGCCGCTGACCGCCCCCTCGGGGCAGAGCAAAGCGACGTGGGGTTTTCATCTTGCCGCGTCGGCTCAGGTCTTGAGCGCGAGCAGCACGGCGTTGGCGCAGACCATCATCAGCCAGCCGGGCAGCAGGCCGAAGATCAGCACGGCCGCACCGTTGAGCGAAAGCAGGATGCGAACGTCGCCGGTGCTGGTGATCGGGGCGGTTTCGACCGGCTCGTCGAAGTACATCACCTTGACCAGGCGCAGGTAGTAGAAGGCACCGATCAGCGACAGCACGACCGCGATCACGGCCAGCCAGATGTAGAGCGAATCGTTGGTCGACACCAGGGACTGCAGCACCGCCAGCTTGGCGTAGAAGCCCACCGTCGGCGGGATACCGGCCAGCGAGAACATGAAGATCGCCATCACCGCGGCGTACCAGGGGCTGCGCCTGGCGAGGCCCTTGAAGTCGTCGATCTCTTCGCTTTCGAAGCCACGGCGCGACAGCAGCATGATGATGCCGAAGGTGCCGAGCGTGGTCAGCACGTAGCTCACCAGGTAGAACAGCGCCGATGAGTAGCCGTTGGCGGCCGAGAAGGTGTTGTTGGAGATCACCGTCGGCGTGAAGCCCAGGAGCATGAAGCCGATCTGCCCGATGGTCGAATAGGCCAGCATGCGCTTGAGGTTGCTCTGAGCGATGGCGGCCAGGTTGCCGATCACGAGCGACGCGACGGCGAGGAACATCAGCATCTGCTGCCAGTCGTTGGCCACGCCTGACATGCCCTCGACAAGCAGACGGAAAGTGATGGCGAAGGCCGCCAGCTTCGGCGCACCGGCGATCAGCAGCGTGACGGCAGTGGGTGCACCCTGGTACACGTCCGGGATCCACATGTGGAACGGCACCGCGCCGAGCTTGAACGCGAGGCCTGCCACGATGAACACCACGCCGAACACCAGCACCGCCTTGTTGATCTGCCCGGTGGCGATGGCTTCGAAGACCTTCGGGATGTCGAGCGAGCCGGCGGCGCCGTACATCATCGACAGGCCGTAGAGCAGGAAGCCGCTGGCGAGTGCGCCCAGCACGAAGTACTTCATCGCCGCTTCGGTCGAGTCGGCATGGTCGCGGCGCAGCGCCGTCAGGGCATAGAGCGACAGCGACATCAGCTCCAGGCCCAGGTAGACCACGAGGAAGTTGTTGGCCGAGAGCATGATCGAGATGCCCAGCAGCGAGAAGAGGCTCAGCGTGAAGAGCTCGCCCTTGAGGATCTCGCGGTGCTCGGCATACGGCCGCGCATAGGCCAGCGCGATCATCACGGAGATGGTCGCGAACACACCCAGCAAGTGACCCAGCGGGTCGGTCACGACCATGCGCTGCATGCCGTAGATGGTGAAGCCGCCTTCGAAGTACAGCCAGTGCATGACCGCCACGACGGCGAGCGTTGCTTGCGTCAGCAGGTAGGTCGGTGTGCGGCGCGGGTGCTTGACCCACAGGTCCACCATGGCCACCACGCAGGCCATGCCCAGGAGCACGAGCTCGGGGTAGACGGCCAGCCAGTTCATGTCGTTCATGTTCTTGCGCTCAGTTCAGCGTTGCTCAATTGAGCTTCCGTCAGTTCAGCTTGGAGATGGCCACGTGCTTCAGCAGCTCGGTCACGCTCACGTGCATGGTGTCGGTGAAGGGCTTGGGGTAGAGGCCCATCCAGAGCACTGCCACGGCCAGCACGGCAAGCATCGCGAATTCGCGGGCATTGATGTCCTTCAGCGCGCGCACGTCTTCGTTGGCCACGGGGCCGAAGTAAACCCGCTTCACCATCCACAGGTTGTAGGCCGCGCCGAACACCAGTGCAGTCGCGGCAAGTGCGGCCAGCCAGAAGTTCACCTTCACCGTGCCGAGGATGACCATCCACTCGCCGACGAAGCCACCGGTGCCCGGCAGGCCGCAGTTGGCCATCGCGAAGAAGACGGCGAAGGCGGTGAACTTGGGCATGGTGTTGACCACGCCGCCGTAGCTTGCGATCTCCCGCGAATGCACGCGGTCGTACAGCACGCCGATGCACAGGAACATGGCACCTGACACGAAGCCGTGCGAGATCATCTGCACAAGGCCGCCCGACACGCCGAGCTCGTTGAAGAGGAAGAAGCCCAGCGTCACGAAGCCCATGTGGGCGATCGACGAATAGGCCACCAGCTTCTTCATGTCCTGCTGCACCAGCGCCACGAGGCCGATGTAGATCACGGCGATCAGCGACAGCGCGATGATCACCCAGGTCCACTTGTGCGAGGCGTCCGGGGTGATCGGCAGCGAGAAGCGCAGGAAGCCGTAGGCACCCAGCTTCAGCATGATGGCCGCCAGCACCACCGAGCCGCCGGTGGGTGCCTCGACGTGGGCGTCGGGCAGCCAGGTGTGCACCGGCCACATCGGCACCTTCACCGCGAAGGCGGCGAAGAAGGCGAAGAAGAGCAAGGTCTGCTCACCGATCGTGAGCGGCACGTTGTGCCAGGTCTGGATCTCAAAGCTGCTGCCCGACTTGAAGTACAGGAAGATCAGGGCGATCAGCATCAGCAGCGAGCCCGCCAGCGTGTACAGGAAGAACTTGAACGCCGCATACACACGCCGCGGGCCGCCCCACACGCCGATGATGATGTACATCGGGATCAGCGTGGCCTCGAAGAAGACGTAGAACAGCAGGCCGTCGAGCGCGGAGAACACGCCAATCATGATCCCCGAGAGGATCAGGAAGGCCCCCATGTACTGATTCACGCGCTCGTCGATCACTTCCCACGCGGCGATGACCACGATGATGGTGATGAAGGCAGTGAGCAGCACGAACCACACCGAGATGCCGTCCAGGCCCAGGTGGTAGCGCACCCGGAAGCGCTCGATCCAGGCGATGTTTTCCTGGAACTGCATCGCGGCGGTGGTGGAGTCGAAGCCCGTGATCAACGGGATCGTGACGAGGAAGCTGACGATGGCAGCGACGAGCGCCATCCAGCGAACGGCCTTGGCGTTTTCATCGCGGCCGAGCGCGAGCAGCAGGACGCCCGCGACGATCGGCAGCCAGATGGCGAGACTGATCAAACCCATGTTCTTGTTCTCCGTGCCCGATCAGCGTCCAAACAGGGCGCGGAGCAAAGCATCCAGCGCCGCGCCGAGGTTGGGCCACAACTGCCAGGTCATCAGGCCCAGCACGCCGAGGATCATGACCAGCGCATACCAGTACAGGCGCCCGGTCTGCACATTCCGCACCAGCGAGGCAACACCGCCCACGCCACGGGCCGTGCCGTTGATCAGCACACCATCGATCACCGCCGCATCGCCGCCCTTCCACAGGCCAGTGCCGAGCAGGCGCGCGCCTGCAGCCAGCACCTTCTCGTTGAAGGCGTCGAAGTAGTACTTGTTCTCGAGGACGCGGTTGATGAAGCCGAACTTCGACTGGAACCAGGCCGGGATCTCGGGCTTGACCAGATAGAAAGCGTAGGCCGTGACCACACCGCCCAGCGCCAGCCAGAACGGCAGCGTCTGCAGGCCGTGCAGCGCCATGGCCCAGGCGCCGTGGAAGGCCGCGCCCATCTCCTTCATCGCATGGTGCTTGGTCGCGTCGACGAAGATCGAGTCCTTGAAGAATTCGCCATACAGCATCGGCTGGATGGTCAGGTAGCCGATGAGGACCGAGGGGATGGCCAGCAACACGAGCGGCAGCCACACCACCCAGGGCGATTCGTGCGGTGTGTGCGGCTCGTGGTGGCCGTGCTCGTCGTCATGGTGATCGTGTTCACCGGGGAACGGCTTGTGGTGGAAGTGCTCCTTGCCGTGGAAGACGAGGAAGTACATCCGGAATGAGTAGAACGCCGTCACGAACACGCCCGCCACCACTGCGAAGTACGCGAACTGCGCGCCCCACAGGTGGCTCTCGTGCACCGCCTCGATGATGCTGTCCTTCGAGTAGAAGCCCGAGAACAGCGGCGTGCCGATCAGTGCCAGCGAACCGAGCAGCGAGGTGATCCAGGTGATCGGCATGTACTTGCGCAGGCCGCCCATGTTGCGGATGTCCTGGTCGTGGTGCATGCCGATGATCACCGAGCCCGCGGCGAGGAACAGCAGCGCCTTGAAGAAGGCGTGCGTCATCAGGTGGAAGACGGCGACCGAGTAGGCCGAGGCGCCGAGCGCCACCGTCATGTAGCCCAGCTGCGAGAGCGTGGAGTACGCGACGACGCGCTTGATGTCGTTCTGGATGATGCCGAGGAAGCCCATGAAGAGCGCCGTGATGGCACCGATCACGAGGATGAAGCTCAGCGCCGTGTCCGACAGCTCGAACAGCGGCGACATGCGCGCCACCATGAAGATGCCGGCCGTGACCATGGTCGCCGCGTGGATCAGCGCGGAGATCGGCGTCGGGCCTTCCATCGAGTCGGGCAGCCACACGTGCAGCGGGAACTGCGCGCTCTTGCCCATCGCACCGATGAAGAGGCAGATGCAGGTGACGGTGATGAGCATCCACTCGGTGCCCGGGAAGGTGAGCTTGGCGAGGTCGCCGGCCCGGGCGAAGGTCTCGCTGTAGTTCAGCGTGCCGGCGTAGGCCACGATCAGGCCGATGCCGAGGATGAAGCCGAAGTCGCCGACCCGGTTGACCAGGAAGGCCTTCATGTTGGCGAAGATCGCCGTGGGCTTGGTGTACCAGAAGCCGATCAGCAGGTACGACACCAGGCCCACCGCTTCCCAGCCGAAGAAGAGCTGCAGGAAGTTGTTGCTCATCACGAGCATCAACATCGAGAAAGTGAAGAGCGAGATGTACGAGAAGAAACGCTGGTAGCCGGCGTCTTCTTCCATGTAGCCGATGGTGTAGATGTGCACCATCAGCGACACGAAGGTCACCACGCACATCATCATGGCCGACAGGCCGTCGATCAGGAAGCCGACTTCCATCTTCAGGCCGCCGAGCACCATCCACTCGTAGACGGTGGCGTTGAAGCGGGCGCCGTCGATCACGTCCTTCAGCACGAAGGCCGAGATGATGAACGACACCAGCACGCCCAGGATGGTCGCGATATGGCTTCCGCGGCGGCCGATCGCCTTGCCGAAGAAGCCGGCGAGGATGGCACCGGCCAACGGTGCCAGCGGAACGGCGAGCAGCAGGTTCGGGTTCAAAGTCGCGCTCATGCCATCAACCCTTCAGCGTGTCGAGCTCGTCGACGTTGATGTTGGAGCGGTTGCGGAACAACACCACCAGGATCGCGAGGCCGATCGCCGACTCGGCGGCGGCCACGGTGAGGATGAAGAACACGAACACTTGCCCGGCCATGTCGCCCAGGTAGTGCGAGAAGGCGACGAAGTTCAGGTTGACCGCCAGCAGCATCAGCTCGATGGCCATCAGCAGCACGATCAGGTTCTTGCGGTTGAGGAAGATTCCGATCACCGACAGAGCGAAGAGAATCGCGCCCAGCGTCAGGTAATGCCCCAGCGCAACCGGGCCGGCAAAGAGGCTTGTCATTTGGTCTCTCCTGCGGGCGGGGCGGGGGGCGCAGGCGGAGGCTCCACGACCGGCTGCATCTTCACGATGCGCAGGCGGTCGGCCTTCTTCACCTTGACCTGTTGCGACGCGTCGATCGCCTTGCTGTCCTTGCGCTGGCGCAGCGTCAACGCAATGGCCGCGATGATGGCGACAAGCAGCACGAGCGCCGCGATCTGCAGGGGGTATAGGTACTGGGTGTAGATCTCGATGCCGAGCAGCTTGGTGTTGCCCATCGCGATCGACTTGGCATCGGCCGGCGGCGCGTTGACAACGTCGAAGCCCGGGATGAGCACGAGTGCCATCTCGAGCACGATCACCACGCCGACGATGGCCGCCACGGGGAAGTGCTTCCAGAAGCCGACGCGCAATGCATCGACATTGATGTCGAGCATCATCACCACGAAGAGGAACAGCACCATCACCGCGCCCACGTAGACGAGCACGAGCGAGATGGCGAGGAACTCGGCGCGCAGCAGCAGCCAGACGCACGAGGCGGAGAAGAAGGCAAGCACGAGGAAGAGCGCAGAGTGCACGGCGCTGCGTGCGGTGATCACGCGAAACGCGGCGACCAGCAGCACGGCAGAAAAGACGTAGAAGAGCGCGGTGGATGTATCCATGTGGTTCTTGTGACGGTCACGCTGACCGGGCCTTGCGGCCCGCTGGGTCAGCGATAGCGCGCGTCAGCCTCCTTGTTGGCCGCGATTTCTTTCTCGTAGCGGTCACCCACGGCCAGCAGCATGTCCTTGGTGAAGTACAGGTCGCCGCGCTTCTCGCCGTGGTATTCGAAGATGTGGGTCTCGACGATCGAATCCACCGGGCAGCTCTCTTCGCAGAAGCCGCAGAAGATGCACTTGGTCAGGTCGATGTCATAGCGGGTGGTGCGACGCGAGCCGTCATCACGGATGTCCGACTCGATCGTGATCGCCAGCGCCGGGCACACCGCTTCGCACAGCTTGCAGGCGATGCAGCGCTCTTCACCATTCTCATAACGGCGAAGCGCGTGCAAGCCGCGGAAACGCGGCGACAGCGGCGTCTTCTCTTCCGGGAACTGCACGGTGATCGTGCGCGACAGGAAGTGGCGGCCGGTCAGGGCCATGCCTTTGAAAAGCTCGGTGAGCAGGAAGCTCGAAAACAGGTTCTTGACGGATGCAACAGCGCTCATGGCATTGCCCTCTGATTACTTCCAAATATTCCAGGGGGACTGGATCCAGAGACCCACGACCACGAGCCACACGAGCGTGACGGGGATGAAGATCTTCCAGCCCAGACGCATGATCTGGTCGTAGCGGTAGCGCGGGAAGGTCGAGCGCACCCACAGGAAGATGGTCACCACGACGAAGGTCTTGCCGAAGAGCCAGAACCAGTCCCAGAACCACGAGGTGGCTTCGATCCAGGCCGGCGTCTGCATGCCGATCGCCGAGAACGAGATCGGCGCGAGCCAGCCGCCGAGGAACATGGTCACGGCCAGCGCCGAGACGAGGATCATGTTGGCGTACTCGGCCAGGAAGAACATGGCGAAGGCCATGCCCGAGTACTCGATCATGTGGCCGGCGACGATTTCGGATTCGCCTTCGACCACGTCGAACGGGTGGCGGTTGGTTTCTGCCAGGCCCGAGATGAAGTAGACGACGAAGATCGGCAGCAGCGGCAGCCAGTTCCACGACAGGAAGTTCCAGCCCGCCGATGCGAAGGTGCCCTTGTTCTGGCCGAGCACGATGTCGGTCATGTTGAGGCTGGCCGAGACCATCAGCACCACGACGAGCGCAAAGCCCATCGCGATCTCGTAGCTCACCATCTGCGCCGACGCTCGCAGCGCGCCGAGGAAGGCGTACTTCGAGTTGGAGGCCCAGCCGGCGATGATGACGCCGTAGACCTCCATCGAGGTGATCGCCATCAGGAACAGCAGGCCGGCATTGATGTTCGACACCGCCTTCTCGGGACCGAAGGGCACGACCGCCCAGGCCGCCAGCGCCGGCATGATGGTCATGATCGGGCCGAGCAGGAAGAGGCCCTTGTTGGCAGCGGTCGGGAGGATGATCTCCTTGAAGATCAGCTTCACCGCATCGGCGATCGGCGTCAGCAGGCCCCACGGGCCCACGCGGTTGGGACCGGGGCGGATCTGCGTCCAGCCGATGGCCTTGCGCTCCCAGAGCGTGAGGTAGGCGACGCAGATCATCAGCGGTGCGACGAGCGCGATGATCTTGATCAGGCTCCAGGCCACGGCCCAGGTGTTGGGGTAGGCCTGGGTGAACTGGTTGAACAAGTCGACCATGGTCAGGCCTTCTCCACGGTGATGGCACCGAACATCGCGCCGAGCGACGCGGTGCACGGGTGGCCGGCCGGCACACGCACGGCGGTGGCCGCGAGCGTGGCGTCAAGACGAGCAGGCAGCACGGCCTGCGCCTTGCCCTGCGCAACGCGCACGGAGGCGCCTTCACTCAAACCGAGTTGCAGCCAGAGGGCAGACGGGATGTCGGCCACCGGCGGTTTGGCATCGGCGGTGAGCTGCAGCGAGGGGGCGCGACGCACCAGCGGGTCAGTGCAGTAGATCGGCACATCAGCGATGCGCTCGAGGCCGGGTGTGGCCGTCGGTGCAGCCGCCCGTGCGGCAGCAGGCTTGTTGCTCAGGCGACCGGCAACGGTGCTCAGATCACCCAGCGCTTCGGCCTTCACCTCTTCCGAGGTTTCGAACTCGAAGCCCTTCAGGCCGAGCATGTTGCCAAGCACGCGCAGCACCTTCCACGCGGGACGGGTGTCGCCGAGCGGGCGCACCACGCCGTGGAAGCTTTGCACGCGACCTTCGGCGTTGACGAAGGTGCCCGAGGTCTCGGTGAACGGGGAGATGGGCAGCAGCACGTCGGCGTTGTCGACGGCGGCGTTCTTGAACGAGGTCAGCGCGACCACCATCTGAGCACCGTTCAGCGCTTCACGGGCGGCAGCCGGGTTGGCGGCGTCGTAGGCCGGTTCGGCGTTGAGCAGCAGGGCCGCCTTCAGCCCGCCGGTCGACAGCATCTGACCGGCGTTCAGGCCGCCGCTGCCGGGCAGCGCGTTGACGAGCTGTGCGCCGACGGTGTTGGCCGCATCGGTCAGATAGCCGACAGACGCCCCGGTCTGCTCGCCGATCCACTGCGCGAGCGACAGCAATTGACTGGCTTGCGGGTGCTGCGCGGCGGCATTGCCGAGCAGCACGGCCTTGCGTTCGCCGGCCAGCAATGCGGCGGCGATGGCCTTGGCCGCATCGGTCGTTTCAGCCTGCACGGGTGCAGCGATGCCCTTGCTGGCGGCGACGGCGCTGGCCACTTCGGCCAGCGCCTGTGCCCACAGGTTCGGGGCGACGATGAGGTCGTTCGCGGTCGGGATCAGCCAGTCATCGGCCACGGCGTTGATGCGCGACACCTTGGCGCCCTTGCGCGCAGCCTGCCGGATGCGCTGGGCGAAGAGCGGGTGGTCCTTGCGCAGGAACGAACCCACCACCAGCGCGCTTTGCAGCGTGGAGAGAGAGGCGATGGAAGTGCCAAGCCATCGAGCCGTAGGCGAGCCGGACGACACGCCGCCCACATTGGCGAAGTCAGCGTGACGCAGGCGGTAATCGATGTTCTCGCTGCCGAGCCCACGCACCAGCTTTGCCAGCAGGTGCAATTCTTCAGTGGTGCTGTTGGCGGAGCCCAAGGCGCCGATGGCCTTGGCACCATGGTCGGTCTTGATCTGCTTCAGACCGTTGGCGACGTATTCGAGCGCGGTCGTCCAGTCGACCGTCTTCCACTCGCCGCCCTGCTTGAGCATGGGGGCGGTCAGGCGGTCTTCGCTGTTGACGGCTTCGTACGAGAAACGGTCGCGGTCGGCGAGCCAGCACTCGTTGACGTCTTCGTTCTCAAGCGGCACCACCCGAAGGACCTTGTGGTTCTTGACCTGGACGATCAGGTTGGCGCCAGTGCCGTCATGCGGGCTCACGCTCTTGCGGCGCGACAGCTCCCACGTACGGGCGCTGTAACGGAAAGGCTTGCTGGTGATCGCGCCGACCGGGCACAGGTCGATCATGTTGCCCGACAGCTCGGAGTCGACGGTGTCGCCGGTGATGGTGGTGATCTCGGAGTGCTCCCCCCGGTGCACCATGCCCAACTCCATGATGCCGGCCACTTCCTGGCCGAAGCGCACGCAGCGGGTGCAATGGATGCAGCGGCTCATCTCCTCCATCGAGAGCAGCGGGCCGACTTCCTTGTGGAAGACGACGCGCTTCTCTTCGGTGTAGCGGGAGGACGATCCGCCGTAGCCCACGGCCAGGTCTTGCAGCTGGCACTCGCCGCCCTGGTCGCAGATCGGGCAGTCGAGCGGGTGGTTGATCAGCAGGAACTCCATCACGCCCTGCTGGGCCTTGATCGCCTTGTCGCTCTTGGTGCGGACGATCATGCCCTGCGTCACCGGCGTGGCGCAGGCGGGCATGGGCTTCGGGGCCTTCTCCACCTCGACCAGGCACATGCGGCAGTTGGCAGCGATGGAGAGCTTCTTGTGATAGCAGAAGTGCGGGATGTAGGTGCCGGCCTTGTCGGCTGCATGCATCACCATGCTGCCTTCGGCGACCTCTACCTTCTTCCCGTCGAGTTCGATTTCGATCATGTCGTGTTGCCTTGGGGGCCCGCGTCAGACGTAGGCCGGGACCACGCTGGTCTTGTGCTCGATGAGGTGGACAAACTCATCGCGGAAGTGCTTGATCATGGCGCGCACCGGCATCGCGGCGGCATCGCCCAGCGCGCAGATGGTGCGGCCCTGGATGTTGTCGGCCACCGAGTTCAGCAGGTCGATGTCTTCCATGCGGCCCTGGCCGTTGGCGATGCGCTCGACCATGCGGAAGAGCCAGCCCGTGCCTTCGCGGCAGGGCGTGCACTGGCCGCAGCTTTCGTGCATGTAGAAATACGAGAGGCGGAGCAGGCTCTTGACCATGCAGCGCGAGTCGTCCATCACGATGACGGCGCCCGAGCCGAGCATGGAGCCAGCCTTGGCGATGGAGTCGTAGTCCATCGTGCACTCGTTCATGATCGACGCCGGCAGCACCGGGGCCGACGAGCCACCGGGGATCACCGCCTTGAGCTTGCGGCCGGTGCGCACACCGCCCGCCAGTTCGAGCAGCTTCGGGAACGGCGTACCGAGCGGCACTTCGAAGTTGCCCGGCTGGTTGACGTCACCCACCACCGAGAAGATCTTCGTGCCGCCGTTGTTGGGCTTGCCGATCTCGAGGTACTTCTGGCCGCCGTTGCGGATGATCCAGGGCACCGCCGCGAAGGTCTCGGTGTTGTTGATCGTGGTCGGCTTGCCGTAGAGGCCGTAGCTGGCCGGGAACGGCGGCTTGAAGCGCGGCTGGCCCTTCTTGCCTTCGAGCGACTCGAGCAGCGCGGTTTCTTCGCCGCAGATGTAGGCGCCGAAACCGTGCGCAGCGTGCAGTTGGAAGTTGAACGACGAGCCGAAGATGTTGTTGCCGAGGTAGCCGGCAGCGCGGGCCTCTTCAAGTGCGGCTTCGAACCGCTCGTACACCTCGAAGATCTCGCCGTGGATGTAGTTGTAGCCGGTGGCGATGCCCATCGCAAAGGCGGCAATGGCCATGCCCTCGATCACGATGTGCGGGTTGAACATGAGGATGTCGCGGTCCTTGCAGGTGCCCGGCTCGCCCTCGTCGGAGTTGCAGACGAGGTACTTCGCGCCCGGGTACATGCGGGGCATGAAGCTCCACTTGAGGCCGGTCGGGAAACCGGCACCGCCACGGCCGCGCAGGCCTGAGGTCTTCACCTCGGCGATCACCTGCTCGGGCGTCATCGGCTCGAGGCCGTTGCCGCCCGTGAGAATGCGGCGCAGCGCCTGGTAGCCGCCGCGTGCCTCGTAGTCTTTCAATGACCAGTTCTTGCCGTCGAGGCCGTCATAGATCTGCGCGCCGATGTGGCGGCCGTGGAAGCAGGTCTCCGTGCCCTTGGCCTGGAACTGCGACAGGTCGATCTGGGGTTGCATCGTCGAACTCACTTCCTGGCGCCGGCGCGCAGCGTGTCGACCAGCGCATCGAGCCGCTGGTTGTCCATGAAGCTGCACATCTGGCGGTCGTTGACCAGCATCACCGGCGCGTCGGCGCAGGCACCCAGGCACTCGCTCTTCTGCACGGTGAAGAGGCCGTCGGCCGTGGTACCGCCCTCTTCCACGCCGAGCTTCTCGCACAGGTGGTTGAGCGCGCCCTGCCCGTTGCGCAGCTGGCACGGCAGGTTGGTACAGACGTTGAGCTTGAAGGTGCCCAGCGGCTGCTGGTTGTACATGTTGTAGAAGGTCGTGACCTCGTGCACCGCGATCGGCGGCATGCCGAGGTAGTCGGCGATCAGGCGCTCGCCGTCGGCCGACACGTAGCCCTGCTCCTGCTGCAGGATGGACAGGCACGCCATCACGGCCGACTGTTTCTGGTCGGCGGGGTACTTGGCGACCTCGCGGTCGAAGCGGGCGCGCGTGGCCTCGCTGAGGGTTGCAGTGGCGGCGCTCACCGGTCGATCTCTCCAAACACGATGTCCATGGTGCCAATCACGGCCACCGCGTCGGCGATCATGTGGCCGCGCGACATTTCATCCAGCGCCGCGAGGTGCGGGAAGCCGGGGGGACGAATCTTCAGGCGATAAGGCTTGTTGGCGCCGTCGCTCACGATGTAGATGCCGAATTCGCCCTTCGGGTGCTCGACGGCCGAGTACACCTCGCCCTCGGGCACGTGGAAGCCTTCGGTGAAGAGCTTGAAGTGGTGGATCAGCTCTTCCATGCTGGACTTCATGTCCACGCGCGAGGGCGGCGCGACCTTGTGGTTGTCGGTGATGACGGGGCCGGGGTTGGCCTTCAGCCACTTCACGCACTGCTGGATGATGCGGTTGGCCTGGCGCATCTCTTCCACGCGCACGAGGTAGCGGTCGTAGGTATCGCCGTTGCTGCCCAGCGGGATGTCGAAGTCCATGCGGTCATAGACGTCGTAGGGCTGGTTCTTGCGCAGGTCCCACTGGATGCCCGAGCCACGCAGCATCGGGCCGGTGAAGCCAAGGTTCAGCGCGCGTTCCGGAGAGACGACGCCGATGCCGACGGTGCGCTGCTTCCAGATGCGGTTGTCGGTGAGCAGCGTCTCGTATTCGTCGACGCGCTTCGGGAAGTTGTTCGCGAAGGTCTCGATGAAGTCGAGCAGCGTGCCCTGGCGGTTCTCGTTCATCTGCGCGAGCGCGCGCGCGTTGCGGATCTTCGAGGCCTTGTACTGGGGCATCGAATCCGGCAGATCACGGTACACACCACCCGGGCGGAAGTAGGCCGCATGCATGCGGGCGCCCGAGGCGGCCTCGTACATATCAAAGAGGTCTTCGCGCTCGCGGAAGCAGTAGATGAGCATGTTCATCGCACCGCAGTCGAGGCCGTGCGCACCGAGCCACATCAGGTGGTTCAGCAGGCGGGTGATCTCGGAGAACATCACGCGGATGTACTGCGCACGCTCGGGCACCTCGATGCCCAGCAGCTTCTCGATGGCCAGGCAGTAGGCGTGCTCGTTGCACATCATCGAGACGTAGTCGAGCCGGTCCATGTAGGGCAGCGACTGGATGTAGGTGCGCGTCTCGGCGAGCTTCTCGGTTGCGCGGTGCAACAGGCCGATGTGCGGGTCGGCACGCTGGATGACTTCGCCGTCGAGCTCGAGCACGAGGCGCAGCACACCGTGCGCAGCCGGGTGTTGCGGGCCGAAGTTGAGGGTGTAGTTCTTGATCTCAGCCATCAGTGCAGGCCGCCGTAGTTGTCTTCGCGGATGATGCGCGGCGTGATCTCGCGCGGCTCGATGGTCACCGGCTGGTAGATGACGCGCTTCTGCTCGGGGTCGTACCGCATCTCGACGTGGCCGCTGACCGGGAAGTCCTTGCGGAACGGGTGACCGATGAAGCCGTAGTCGGTGAGGATGCGGCGCAGATCGAGGTGGCCGTCGAAGAGGATGCCGTAGAGGTCGAATGCCTCGCGCTCGAACCAATTGGCCGAGTTCCAAATCGGGGTGAGCGCCGCCACCGATGGCAAATCATCATCAGGGCAGAACACCTTCAGGCGCACGCGCCAGTTGTGGCGGACCGACAGCAGGTGCGAGACGACGGCGAAGCGCGGGCCATCGCGCGGCTCGTCCTTGTACGAGGAATAGTCGACGCCGCAAAGGTCGACGAGTTGCTCGAAGTACAGCGTGCCGTCATCGCGCAGCCGGGTCGCCACGTCGAGGTAGTTGGCGGCGGACACGGTGACCGTGATCTCGCCGCGATCGCGGACGAGGGATTTGATCTTGTCGCTGAGCGCGCTTTCGAGCGCAGTTTGGAGTGTGTCGAGTCTGCTCATGCGTGCGCTCAGCGGGCGATCGTGTTTTCGCGGCGGATCTTCGTCTGCAGCTGCAGGATGCCGTAGAGCAGCGCTTCTGCCGTCGGCGGGCAGCCCGGCACGTAGACGTCCACCGGCACGATGCGGTCGCAGCCGCGCACGACGGAGTAGCTGTAGTGGTAGTAGCCGCCACCATTCGCGCAGGAGCCCATCGAGAGCACCCAGCGCGGCTCGGCCATCTGGTCGTACACCTTGCGCAGCGCCGGCGCCATCTTGTTGCACAGCGTGCCAGCGACGATCATCAAGTCGCTCTGGCGCGGGCTGGGACGGAACAGCATCCCGAAACGGTCGATGTCGTAACGGGCGGCACCCGCGTGCATCATTTCCACCGCGCAACACGCGAGGCCGAACGTCATCGGCCACAGCGAACCGGTCTTGGACCAGTTGACCAGAGCATCGACGCTCGTGGTGATGAAGCCTTCTTTGAGAACGCCTTCGATACCCACGGTACTACCTCGCAATCATTCCCAGTCGAGGGCGCCCTTTTTCCACTCGTAGGCGAAGCCGACGACAAGGATGCCCAGGAACAACATCATGGCCCAGAAGCCGGCAGCACCGATCTCGTGCAGCGACACGGCCCAGGGGAAGAGGAAAGCAATTTCCAGGTCGAAGAGGATGAAGAGGATCGCCACCAGGTAGTAGCGCACGTCGAACTTCATCCGCGCGTCTTCAAACGCCTCGAAACCGCATTCGTAAGGGGAGTTCTTGGCGGCGTCAGGACGACGCGGCCCGAAGAGAAAACCCAGCACCTGGGGCGCCACACCGACCGCCACACCTACCAGGATGAACAAGATCACAGGAAGGTAGGGGCCGAGATTCATGGTGGCGTCAGGCTGCTGAATCCGGCAAGGCGCCGGGTAGGTGCCTTGCCGATGGATCTGGTGCCGACGGCGAGACTCGAACTCGCACAGCTTTCGCCACTACCCCCTCAAGATAGCGTGTCTACCAATTTCACCACGTCGGCCTAACGGGTCTGCCGTTCAACTTCCAGCAACGGCGCCTGGATTGCATGAGGTATCGCTCACCAGACAGCCTGTGATTCTAACCTCAAACATCACGCGAACTCACTGCTGCAGTATTACCTACAGCGCGATTTGACGCCGGACAACGCCCGGCGTTTCACATCACTTGCTGCCCGGGATCGAGGCAGGCGCAGAGGCCGAGGGCGCGGACGTCGAAGTAGCAGGCGCTGCCCCTGGGATCACCGCCGCAGCCGGTACCGCACTGCTCGCAGGAGCACTCGCAGCCGCGGGTGCCGCCCCTGCGCGATCGAGAACGCTGTCGCTGGGCGTGGCACCGGAGCGCGTGTTGGCGCTGTAGGCAAGAGCCAGGGTGCAGCAGAAGAAGATCGCAGCGCATACCGCGGTGGAACGGGACAGGAAATTGGCACTTCCGCTGGCGCCAAAAAGGCTGCCCGATGAACCGCTGCCAAACGATGCGCCCATGTCGGCGCCCTTGCCGTGCTGGATCAACACCAACCCGATCATGGCCAACGCGGTCACGATCTGCAGCACCAACACGACATTCATCAACACTTGCATTGCTACGAGCTCCAGGTTTTGTTCTTCAGGGCCGACGCTCAGGCGGCGGCTTTGCAGATGGCAGCGAAATCGGCAGCCTTCAACGACGCACCGCCGATGAGACCGCCGTCGATGTCGGCTTGGGCGAACAGGTGCTTGGCGTTGTCGGCCTTCACGCTGCCACCGTAGAGGATGAGCATCTCGCCTGATTTTTCGGTGGCGGCATGCAGTTGAGCACGCAACACCGCGTGCACGGCCTGCGCTTGCTCGGGCGTGGCGGTCTTGCCGGTGCCGATGGCCCACACCGGCTCATAGGCCACGACCACCTGCGAGATGCAGTGGCCGAGCGTGTGAATCACCGCCGACAGCTGGCGCTTGACGACCGCATCGGTCTGGCCTGCTTCGCGTTCGGCCAGTGTTTCGCCGACGCACACAATCGGCGTCAGCTTGTGGGCCAGCGCGATCTTGGTCTTGTCGGCGACCAATTGATCCGACTCGGCATGGAGCGCTCGGCGCTCCGAGTGGCCGACGATCACGAAGTGGCAGCCGAACTCGGCCAGCATGCCAGCCGACACCTCACCGGTGTACGCACCCGATTCGTGGGCCGAGCAGTCCTGCGCCCCCCATTGCATGCGGCTGCCTTGTAGCGAGAGCGCCGTGTCGGCGAGATACGGAAACGGCGCGCACACCGCCACTGCGGCATCCCACGGCTCGGCTTCCTTCAGTGCAGCCAGCAACTCGGCATTGGCCACACGGCTGCCGTTCATCTTCCAGTTGCCCACCACGAGTTTGCGACGCATCGATTCGATTCCTAGAGGTTCACCACGTGAGCACGATCTTGCCGATGTGCTCGTTCGATTCCATCAACGCGTGGGCCTGCGCTGCCTGTTCGGCCGGGAAGGTCTTGAAGATCACCGGTTTGACCGCGCCCGAAGCCAACCAGGGCCACACCTTCGCGCGCAGAGACTGCGCGATGGCCGTCTTGAACGCGACCGGACGCGGCCGCAGCGTGGAGCCGGTGACGGTGAGGCGCTTGCGCATCACGACACCTGCGTCGATGCGCGCTTCCACCCCGCCCTGCACTGCGATGATGACCAGCCGGCCGTCTTCGGCCAGGCAGCTCAGCTCACGCGCCACGTAGTCGCCGGCGACCATGTCCAGCACGACATCGACGCCGCGCTTCTCGGTGATACGCGCCACTTCGGCGACGAAGTCCTGGCTGCGGTAGTTGATCGCATGGTCGGCACCGAGCGAGCGGCAGGCCTCGCACTTCTCGTCGGAGCCCGCGGTGGCGATCACCGTCGCGCCCACCGCCTTGGCAAGCTGAATGGCCGTCACGCCGATGCCGCTGGTCCCACCTTGCACGAGGAAGGTCTCGCCCGCCTTCAGGCCACCGCGGTCGAACACGTTCGACCAGACAGTGAAAAAGGTCTCGGGCAGGCTGGCCGCCTCGACATCGCTCAGCGAGCCCGGCACCGGCAGGCACTGCCCGATCGGCGCCACGCACTGCTCGGCATAACCGCCACCGGCCACCAGCGCACAGACGCGATCACCGGGCTTGAAGCCTGCAGCGCGCATCGCTTCGCGGTCGCCGTCGATGATGACGCCGGCGACTTCGAGCCCCGGCAAGTCGGACGCACCGGGTGGCACCGGATAGTGCCCCTTGCGCTGCAGCACGTCAGGCCGGTTGACGCCAGAGGCGCTGACACGGATCAGCACCTCCCCCGCCCCCGCAGAGGGCGTGGGGCGATCGACCGGACGCAGCACGTCCGGCTTGCCGTAGGACGAGATTTCGATGGCTTTCATGGCGTCAAGAAGCAGGCAGGCAGCGACGGTCGCCGCCCGCTCCGCATCACTCCTGCGTGGCAGGCGCCTGCGGTTCGCGTTCGATCAGGGCCTTCATCGACAGCTTGACGCGACCCTTCTCGTCGGTCTCGAGCACCTTGACCTTGACGATCTGGCCTTCCTTCAGGAAGTCGGTGACCTTCTCGACGCGCTGGTGCGCGATCTGGCTGATGTGCAGCAGGCCATCCTTGCCCGGCAGCAGGTTCACGAGCGCACCGAATTCCAGGATCTTGGTGATCGGGCCTTCGTAGACCTTGCCCACTTCCACTTCGGCGGTGATCTCTTCGATGCGCTTCTTGGCGTAGGCTGCCTTGTCGGCGTCGGCTGAGGCGATGGTGATGGTGCCGTCTTCGCCGATGTCGATCGTCGTGCCGGTCTCTTCGGTCAGCGCGCGGATGGTCGCGCCGCCCTTGCCGATCACGTCACGGATCTTCTCGGGGTTGATCTTCATCGTGTACAGGCGCGGTGCGAACTGCGACACCTCGGCCTTGGCCTCGCCCATCGCTTCGGTCATCTTGCCAAGGATGTGCAGGCGGGCTTCCTTGGCCTGGGCCAGGGCGACCTGCATGATTTCCTTGGTGATGCCCTGGATCTTGATGTCCATCTGCAGGGCGGTCACGCCCGCGGTGGTGCCGGCGACCTTGAAGTCCATGTCGCCCAGGTGATCTTCATCGCCCAGGATGTCGGTCAGCACGGCGAAGCGGTTGCCGTCCTTGATCAGGCCCATGGCAATGCCGGCCACGTGCGCCTTGAGGGGCACGCCGGCGTCCATCAGCGCGAGGCAGCCGCCGCACACGGAGGCCATCGACGAGGAGCCGTTCGACTCCGTGATCTCGGAAACCACGCGCATCGAATACGGGAACTCGACACGGTCCGGCAGCACGGCGACCAGCGCGCGCTTGGCCAGACGGCCGTGGCCGATCTCGCGGCGCTTCGGCGAACCCACGCGGCCGGTTTCGCCGGTGGCAAACGGGGGCATGTTGTAGTGGAGCATGAAGTGCTCGCTGAACTCGCCCGCGAGCGCGTCGATCTTCTGCGAGTCACGGTCGGTGCCGAGGGTGGCGGCGACCAGCGCCTGCGTCTCGCCACGGGTGAAGAGCGCCGAGCCATGCACGCGCGGCAGCACGCCGTTGCGGATCTCGATCGGGCGCACGGTGCGGGTGTCGCGGCCGTCGATGCGGGGCTCGCCCGACAGGATCTGGCTGCGCACGATGCGAGCCTCGATCTCGAACAGGATGGTCTCGACCTTCACCTTGTCGTACTCGGTGCCTTCTGCATCGAGCGCGGCGAACACGTCGGCCGTGGCCTGGCGGGTGGCTTGCGTGCGGGCCTGCTTGGAGCGGATCTGGTAGGCGGCGCGCAGCTTCTCTTCGGCAAGCTGGGTGACCTTGCCAATGAAGGTCTCGTCCTTCGCGGGCGGCTGCCAATCCCAGGCCGGCTTGCCGGCATCACGCACCAGCTCGTTGATCGCGGCGATGGCGATGTTGCCTTGCTCGTGGCCGAAGACCACGCCGCCGAGCATCACTTCTTCGCTCAGCTGCTGTGCTTCGGACTCGACCATCAGCACCGCGGCCTGAGTGCCGGCAACCACGAGGTCCATCTGCGAATCGAGCAGCTGGGTCTTGCCGGGGTTCAGCACGTACTCGCCGTTGATGTAGCCCACGCGTGCGGCACCAATCGGGCCGTTGAACGGGATGCCGGAGATGGCCAGCGCAGCGCTCGCGCCGATCAGCGAGGGGATGTCGGCCGAGACTTCGGGGTTCAGCGACAGGACGTGGATCACGACCTGCACCTCGTTGTAGAAGCCGTCCGGAAACAGCGGGCGCAGCGGGCGGTCGATCAGACGCGAGGTCAGGGTCTCGAGCTCGCTCGGGCGGCCTTCACGCTTGAAGAAGCTGCCCGGGATCTTGCCGGCGGCGTAGGTCTTTTCGAGGTAGTCGACGGTCAGGGGGAAGAAGTCCTGACCAGGCTTGGCGTTCTTGGCGCCCACGACGGTGGCGAGCACCACGGTGTCTTCCATGTCGACGAGCACCGCACCGGAAGCTTGGCGGGCGATCTCGCCGGTTTCCAGCTTGACGGTGTGCTGGCCCCACTGGAAGGTTTTGGTGACTTTGTTGAACATGCTCATGCGTCTCTCCTATTGCTTGTCAGCGCCTTCACGGGCGGCGCCTTCTGCCCGGAGCACAACAACCTGGCGCGATGCCATTCCAGCGGGGCTCGGCTTCAGAAGAAGCGCCGGTGGAATGACACATCGTCATCAGTGGCTGTCGGTCTCCAAATGCAAAGAGCCTGTGCTGGCAGAGGTCCAGACAGGCTCTTCACTTTTAGCTTCGGCTTACTTGCGCAGACCGAGCTTCTGGATCAGAGCGGTGTAGCGCTCTGCGTCCTTGTTCTTGAGGTAGGCCAAGAGGCTCTTGCGGGTGTTGACCATCTTCAGGAGGCCACGGCGGCCGTGGTGGTCCTTCAGGTGGGTCTTGAAGTGGGGGGTCAGCTCGTTGATGCGAGCGGTCAGCAGCGCGACTTGGACTTCGGGGGAGCCAGTGTCGGCAGCACTGCGGGCATTGGCCTTGACGATTTCGGCCTTCTTGATATCAGCGACAGACATGTCAGTTTCCAGAAAAATCCGGTCGCCGGCGCCTGCATTAATGACGCTGCGGTTTCCGGTGTTGCGACTTGCGGTAGCGGGAGAAACCTTCCCGCGCCGTGCTTGGTGCCTGTGCCACCGGCAGACCGGCGAGCGCAAAGCCCGTCGATTATAGCCGAAGGGCCTCAGCCAGTCGGTCCACCCCTTGCACAAGCCGGGCAGGGTCGCGGGCCGCGAAGCACCAGCGCAGCCAGCCCTCCGCTTCATCGCCAAAAGCCGAACCGGGGGCGAGCCCAAGGCCGTGGCGTTCGACCAAGCGCTTCGCGAAGGCCAGGGAGTCGTTTTCGCCCTCGACGCGAAAGAAGGCATACATCCCGCCACGGGGCACCGCCACTGTCACCCGGGGCAACGACGCCAAGCGCGGGACGAGCGTGTCTCGGCACACCTGCAGCCGGCTGACCAGCCCAGACACCGACTCCCCGGCCTGGGCCAGCGCCGCCAGGCCCCCCTTCTGCACGAACACCGGCGCGCAGGAGGTGTTGAACTCGATCAACTTGGCCACCTCGCCCGACAGCCCCGCGGGCAGCACCAGCCAGCCCAGACGCCAGCCAGTCATCAGAAAGCTCTTGGAGAAGCTGTGTGCGACGACGAGCCGGTCGGCCGGGTCGGCGATGTCCAGGAAGCTAGGCGCCGCCCGGTGGCCGGGTTCGAAATAGAGGCGCTCGTAGACCTCGTCGGCCACGATCCAGCTGCCGGTCAGGCGGCAGCGGTCGAGGATGGCCTGCTGCTCGGCGCGCGTCAGCGTCCAGCCGGTCGGGTTGTTCGGTGCATTCAGGATCACGGCGCGCGTGCGCGGTGTGATGGCCTCCAGCAGCGCCTGCAGGTCGAGCTCCCAGGCACCCTCGCGCACCGCGAGCGACACCCGATTCACCCGTGCGCCGAGGATCACCGGCTGCGCCGTCACGTTGGGCCACACCGGCACCACGGCCACCACCTCGTCGCCGGGTTCCAGGAGGAGCTGGCTCGCCAGCATCAAGGCGCTCACACCGGACGAGGTGACCGCGATGCGCTCCGCCGCGACCGGCAGGTGCAGCTCGCTCACGTAGGTGCTGAGCGCCTCGCGCAGCGCCGGCAGCCCGAGGTTGTGCGAATAGAAGGTCTCGCCTGCCTGCAGTGAGGCGATGGCGGCGTCCCGCGCCGGGCTGGGCGTGACCTCGTCGCTCTCACCGAACCAGAAGGCCAGCACGTCGCTGCGGCCGATGCCGGCGTTGGCCACTTCGCGGATCCTGGAGCCCGGCAGGCTGGCGATGGCGTTTCTCATACGGTCGACAAATCCCAGCGTGGCTGCACGTTGAACCCGTATTCCCGGCGCGGCTGAGCCAGGCCGCGCTGCAGCCGCATCGCCGCGGCCAGGGCGATCATGGCGCCGTTGTCGGTGCACAGGGCCAGCTCGGGATAGTGCACTTTCGCGCCTCGCTTGACGCAAGCGGAATTCAGCTGCTCACGAAGGCGGGCGTTGGCCCCCACGCCGCCCGCAACCACCAGGCGCTTCAGGCCGGTCTGCTTCAACGCCGCGAGCGACTTCTTGACCAGCACCTCGACGATCGCTTGTTGGGTCGAGGCCGCGAGGTGCGCCTTGTCCTGCTCACAGACGTTGGAGCCGAACTTCAGCGCCTGGGTGCGCACCGCCGTCTTGAGGCCCGCAAACGAAAAATCGAGATTCCCGCTGTGCAGCAGCGGACGCGGCAGCTCGAAGGCGTCGGCACTGCCAAACTCGGCCAGGCGTGCCAGCGCAGGCCCGCCCGGGTAGCCCAGGCCCAGCATCTTGGCCGACTTGTCGAAGGCCTCGCCTGCCGCGTCGTCGATGGTCTCGCCCAGCAGTTCATAGCTGCCGACGTCGTCGACCCGCATCAGCTGCGTGTGCCCGCCCGACACGAGCAGGGCCACGAACGGAAACTCGGGCGGGTCGACCGACAGGAATGGCGACAGCAGATGTCCTTCCAGGTGATGCACTCCCACCACCGGCTTGCCGAGCGCCGCCGCCAGGGAGCACGCCACCCCGGCCCCCACGAGCAGCGCACCGGCCAGACCCGGGCCGCGGGTATAGGCGACCACATCAATGCCTTGCAACGCACACCCCGCCTCAGCCAGCACATGGCCCGTCAACGGCAGGACCCGCCGGATGTGGTCACGCGAGGCCAGCTCGGGCACCACGCCGCCATAGGCCTGGTGCATGTCGATCTGGCTGTGCAAGGCCTGGGCGAGCAGCTTCGGAACACCCTCGGCACCAGCCTCGACCAGCGCCACACCCGTTTCATCGCACGACGACTCAACCCCCAGGACTTTCATCGCGACGAGTGTACCGAGCACAACACTCGGCCCTGAAAAGGCTGTGGATCCCTACAGCAGCCCATCGGTGTTTTCCCGCAAACGCCACCCTCGCCCCTTCCAATGCACCGCAATGGCGCTCTACCCTGCGCGTCCCGGCCCGAAACCTGCGTGTGCCGGGCACACAAATATGAGAGTCGTTGGGGGATCCGCATGAAGGAATACCGTCTGCTGGCCTGGGCCGAGTTGCCCGCGCCCTACCACCGCATGGCCTACCGGCGCATGCTCACCGACCTGTCGCACCGCTACATGACCATCAGCCAGCTGGTGTCGGCCAGCGGCCTGAAACGGCAGGAGGTCCGCGACTTTCTCGACATGCTCGAAAGTCGCGACCTGCTGGTCGACCGAGAGCTGTTCGCCAACGAATCCGTCTTCGACTCGCTGCGCCCTCTGGGTGGCTGGTTGCGCAAGGCCCTGAATACGTCGGCCAGGGACCACTGAAACTGCCAACTCCATCACGAAGCCCGCGTCCCGCGGGCTTTTTGCTTTCTGGCGTGGATGTTGCTCATTCATGCACCATGAAAGCGCCCCTGCGCCCTGCTATTCCGGCGACCACCCTGCGCATCGTCATCGTGGCGCCCGACCTCGCACCCGATGCGTCCGACCCTGAAGCCGGCACCGAGGCGGAACGTTCGCGCGCGCTGCGCATCGGCCTGTTGGAGCACGGCTACAACATCGTGGCCGTGCTGCCGGCCGACGTCTTCCTGCCCGACCGCCTCGCGCAAATCGCGCCCGACATGATCATCGTCGACGCCGAAAGCCAGGCGCGCGACACCCTGGAGCATGTGGTGATGGCCACGCGCGAGGAGCGCCGCCCGATCGTGCTCTTCACGAACGACGACGACACGACCCACGTGGGCGCTGCCATTGCGGCGGGGGTGACCGCCTATGTGGTGGCCGGCCTCGCGCCCGAGCGCGTGAAGCCCGTGCTCGACGTTGCCATGGCGCGCTTCCAGCACGAAGAGGGGCTGCGCCGCGAGCTGGCCGACGCACGGACGGAGTTGTCAGACCGCAAACTGATCGACCGCGCGAAGGCACTGCTGATCCGCCACCACGGCCTAAGTGAAGAAGAGGCCTACGCAAGGCTGCGACGCACCGCAATGGAGAAACGCCTGAAGCTCTCTGATGTGGCGCAGCGCCTCATTGATGTGAGCGACCTGCTCGGCTGAGGTGCGGCGCACGCGTTCGCACACCGCCTTGGTGCAGTGCAACACCCGAAACACCGCAAAAAGCCCTGGCACGGGCCTTGCGAAATGAACGGCAGAAGGTCAACGGCGATCTTCTGAAGACATCGGCAGCGCACCAAAGACGGTGCGGTGTCGACAGGACGATGGCGTCCCCACGCGTTGGGCTAACCCCCAGCAAGTGCGGACGCCTTTTTGTTTTCTCTCTTTAGTCGCTTCGTCATTTCACTCACGCACCGAGACCACGCCATGACCATCGAACGAAAGGCACTCATGAGCCGCCGCACCATCATCAAAGCCGCTGCCGCCACAAGCGCCACGGGCCTTGTCCCCGGCCTCAACACCGCCGTCTACGCCGCTGGCTCCGACAAGCCCGAGAAGGAAGAAGTCAAGATCGGCTTCATCCCGCTGACCGACTGCGCCTCGGTGGTTATGGCCTCGGTGCTCGGCTTCGACAAGAAATACGGCATCAAGATCATCCCCACCAAGGAGGCCTCGTGGGCCGGCGTGCGCGACAAGCTCGTCAACGGCGAGCTCGACATGGCCCACGTGCTGTGGGGCCTGATCTACGGCGTGCACCTCGGCGTGTCGGGCCCGAAGAAAGACATGGCCATCCTGATGAACCTGAACCACAACGGTCAGGCCATCACGCTGTCGAAGAAGCTGTCGGAGAAGGGTGCTGTCGACGGCCCGTCGCTCGCCAAGCTGATGAAGGCCGACAAGCGCGAGTACACCTTCGCGCAGACCTTCCCGACCGGCACGCACGCCATGTGGCTGTACTACTGGCTCGCCACCTACGGCATCAACCCGATGAAGGACGCCAAGGTCATCACCGTGCCGCCGCCGCAGATGGTGGCCAACATGCGCGTGGGCAACATGGACGGCTACTGCGTCGGCGAGCCCTGGGGTCACCGCGCCATCATGGACGGCATCGGCATCACCGGCGTCACCACGCAGGACATCTGGAAGGACCACCCGGAGAAGGCGCTCGGCACCACATCGGAGTTCGTCAAGAAGTACCCCAACACCTCGCGCGCCGTCGTGATGGCGATCCTCGAGGCCAGCAAATGGATCGACGCCAGCCTGCAGAACAAGCTGAAGATGGCCGAAACGGTCGCCGACAAGAGCTACGTCAACACCGGTGTGGACGCGATCAACCAGCGCATCCTCGGCCGCTACCAGAACGGCCTCGGCAAGACCTGGGACGACCCGAACCACATGAAGTTCTTCAACGACGGCTCGGTCAACTTCCCCTACCTCAGCGACGGCATGTGGTTCCTCACCCAGCACAAGCGCTGGGGCCTGATCAAGGACCACCCCGACTACCTCGCGGTGGCCAAGCAGATCAACCAGATCGACCTCTACAAGGAAGCTGCCACCGCCATGAAGGTCAGCGTGCCCAAGGACGCGCTTCGCCCCAGCAAGATGGTCGATGGCGTGGTCTGGGACGGCAAGGACCCGAAGAAGTACGCAGACGGTTTTGCCATCAAGGCTTGACGACGACATCACCCCAAGGAGTACGCCATGGTCAGTGCAGTCTTTCATTCCCCCCTTGACGCCTCGAAGCAGGAGCGTGCCGCCAAGGCCGCCTCTGCCAGCGCCACCGCCAAGCCGGTGGTGGCAGAGCCGGTCGCCAAGTCACCCCGGCCTGCCTTCGACTGGTCGGGCCTCTGGCTCAAGGTGTTGCCGCCGATCATCGGCATCGCGCTGCTGGTGGGCATCTGGCATCTGCTCACGATGAAGGGCGGCAACTTCCCGACCCCGGGTGCCACCTTCGAAGAGGCGATCAAGGTCTTCAGCGACCCGTTCTACAGCAAGGGCCCGAACGACCAGGGCATCGGCTGGAACATCCTGTTCTCGCTGCAGCGCGTCGCAGTGGGCTTCGGCTTGGCGGCACTCGTTGGCATCCCGCTCGGTTTCATGATCGGCCGCTTCGCCTTCCTGTCGAACATGGTGTCGCCGCTGATCAGCCTGCTGCGCCCCGTGTCTCCGCTGGCCTGGCTGCCGATCGGGCTGCTCGTCTTCAAGGCCGCCAACCCGGCCGCCATCTGGACGATCTTCATCTGCTCCATCTGGCCGATGATCATCAACACCGCGGTGGGCGTGCAACGTGTGCCGAGCGACTATCTCAACGTGGCGCGCGTGCTCAACCTGTCGGAGTGGAAGATCATCACGCAGATCCTCTTCCCCGCCGTGCTGCCCTACATGCTGACCGGCGTTCGCCTCTCGGTGGGCACCGCGTGGCTCGTGATCGTGGCGGCCGAGATGCTGACCGGCGGCGTGGGCATCGGGTTCTGGGTGTGGGACGAGTGGAACAACCTCAACGTCACGCACATCCTCATCGCGATCTTCGTGATCGGCATCGTGGGCCTGCTGCTCGAGTGGCTGCTCATCACGGTCGCCAAGAAGTTCACCTACGCCGAAACCTGATCGACTGGAGCCCCACACCATGAAGAACTTCATTCAAGTGCAGCAGGCCGAGATGGTGTTCACCACCAAGAAGGGTCGCTTCCATGCGCTGCGCGAGATCAACCTCGATGTGGCCCAAGGCGAGTTCGTCACGCTCATCGGCCACTCGGGCTGCGGCAAGTCGACGTTGCTCAACCTGATCGCCGGCCTCACGCTGCCCTCGAGCGGTGCGCTGCTGTGCGACAACCGCGAGATCGCCGCCCCTGGGCCCGAGCGCGCGGTGGTGTTCCAGAACCACTCGCTGCTGCCCTGGCTCACCTGCTACGAAAATGTCCACCTCGCGGTGGAGCGTGTCTTCGGCGGCAAGGAGACCAAGGCACAGCTGAAGCAGCGCACCATCGCCGCGCTGGAACTGGTCAACATGGGCCATGCGGTCAGCAAGCGCCCCCATGAGATTTCCGGCGGCATGAAGCAGCGTGTGGGCATCGCCCGTGCGCTGGCGATGGAGCCCAAGGTCCTGCTGATGGACGAGCCCTTCGGCGCCCTCGACGCCCTGACCCGCGCTCACCTGCAGGACGAGCTGCTGAAGATCGTGTCCCGCACCAAGAGCACCGTGGTGATGGTGACGCACGACGTGGACGAAGCCGTCCTGCTGTCAGACCGCATCGTGATGATGACCAACGGGCCGGCCGCCACCATCGGCGAGATCCTGTCCATCGAGCTCGAGCGCCCGCGCAACCGCGTGGACCTGGCGGAAGACACCCGCTACGTCCACTACCGCAAGGAAGTGCTCGACTTCCTGTACACCCGCCACGGCCACGTGGAAAAAGCGGCCGCCTGAGCCGCAAGTCGTTGGGGCAAGCGCCGCGGACGGGAAGGTCCGCGGCTTGCTTGCAAGAACACTGTCACACGCATGACGCGTTATTGAGGAGGACCCATGTCATCACCCGGCGCGCCCGGTCTTGCGATCTCCCCTGCCCTTCCATCCGCCCCACCCCTGCTGAGGCGCACCGGCCGCAAGGTGCAATTCAATCTGGGCAAGTACCGCGAGATCATCATCGCGGTGGCGTTCTTCCTGCTGTTCGACCTGGCGGTGCTGGTGTTGAACTTCTATGTCTCCTTTCAGATCGCCGAAGACGCGGTCTCCATCAACCTGGCCGGCCGGCAGCGCATGTTGTCGCAGCGCATGTCGAAGGCGCTCTACGCAAGTGAACTGGCCGTCGCGAGTGGTCCGATCCCACAGAGCCTGCTCGACGAGCTTCACAACGCCAGCCGCTTGTTCGACAACACGCTGCAGGGGTTTCGCAACGGCGCGCAGGTGACGGGCGGCGATGGCCGGCCGGTCTACCTGCCCGCGGCCTCGGGCCCGAAGAGTGCCGACATCCTGGCCCGCGCCGTCTCGATCTGGGAGCCGTGGCGCCGGCAGATGGATCTGTTGCGCGAATCGGGCAGCGCTTCGCATGCCGCCTACGTGAAGGCGGCGGCCGACTACGCCCGTGCCAACAACGTCGCGCTGCTCGGCATGATGAACGAGCTGACGACCGACCTGGAGGCCGCCGCCTCGCAGCGCGCCTCGGTGCTGCGCATGGTGCAGACGGGCGGCATCGTGCTCGCGCTGCTCAACTTTCTCTTCATCCTCTTCAAGTTCATCCGCCGTCTGCGCCAGTCGGACGCCGCGGTGGAACAGGCCAGCGGCGAGACACAGGAGATCCTCTCCGTCGTGCGCGAAGGCCTCTTCCTGCTGACGCCCGAGATGACGCTCGGCACGCAGATCTCGCACTCGGTGAGCGGGATGTTCGGCCGCGCGACGCAGCCCGGCGACAACTTCATCCTCCTGCTGTCGCCGCTGGTGTCGGCCAAGACGCTGGAAGATGCCCGCGGCTACATCCAGCTCCTCTTCACGCCGCACGTGAAGGAAGACCTGGTGCAGAGCATCAACCCGCTGACCGAGGTGGAGCTCACGCAGACCGACTCGCTCGGCCAGAAGCGCCAGCGCTTCCTGTCGATGCAATTCAGCCGCGTGGTCGAAGACAAGAGCGTTAAGCACCTGCTCGTGACCGTGCAGGACGTGACGCCGCGCATCGAGCTCGAGCGCAAGCTCGAAGGCGAGCAGAAGCGCGCGCAGCGCGAGTTCGACCTGCTGGTGCAGGCCTTCGAGGCGGACCCCGCCGCGCTCGCCGCCTTCGTCGACCGCACCGAGGCCAGCCTGCTCGAAGTCAACGACCTGTTGCGCCAGGTCGACGCCGGCTCCGACGGCAAACAGCTGCGCCGCACCGTCGACCGCATGTACCGACACGTGCATGCGGTGAAGGGCGAGGCTTCGATGCTGTCCCTGGAGCTGCTGGCCAGCACGGCGCATGAATTCGAGTCGCAGTTGCAGCCATTGCGAGAAGCGGCCACGATGAGCGGCGAAGCCCTGCTCGCCCTGCCCTTGCCGCTGGAGGAGCTGCTGACCCGCCTGCAGGCGCTCAAGCGCTCGGTGCTGCGTGATCGGCATCGCCTTCCCGAGGTTGCGCCTCAGCCCGGCGTCGACGCACTCGGCGCCCAGCTCAGCGCCCTGGTCGAGCGCATCGCCGACGACACCGCGAAACCGGCACGCCTCAACACGAAGCTCGATGCCATCACCGAGCTGCCGACCCGCGTGCGCGACGCACTGACGCAGATCGCCGTCCAACTGGTGCGCAACGCGGTGGTCCACGGCGTGGAAGATGCCGCCACCCGCGAGGCACGTGGCAAGCCGGTGCGTGCACGCATCGACGTCGAAGTCGCACGCGACGAAACCGACCAGGTGCACCTGCTGGTGCGCGACGATGGCGGCGGCCTCAACCCCGAGCGCGTGCGGCAACGCCTGCTGTCGCTCGGCTGGTTCAACGAGGCGCAGCTGGCCGAGATGAGCGTGTCGCAGATCGTGGCGCAGGTGTTCAAACCTGGCTTCAGCACCGCTGAATCGGCCGGCGAACACGCGGGCCGTGGCGTCGGGCTGGACATCGTGGCGCACGAGGTGCGGCGCCTGGGGGCACGGCTGCTGGTGTCCAGCCGAGCACAGGAAGGCACGACGTTCCGCGTGCGTCTCGCCACATGAAGCTCCTGGTCGTTGACGACTCGAACATGGTGCGCTCGCGCATCGCGCGCGTCGTGCAGACCGGCGCGCTGGGCGAGGTCACCTTGCTGGGTCTCGCCCGCAATGGCGAAGAGGCCCTGCGCGCCGCCCGAACCGCCGCGCCGGACATCGTGACAATGGACCTCACGATGCCCGAGATGGACGGCCTGGAGTGCATCCCCATCCTGCTTGGCATGCACCCCCGCACGCGCATCCTCGTGATCAGCGCACTCGACGACAAGTCGACCGCGATCCGCGCGCTGCGGCTCGGCGCCCACGGCTTCCTGCCCAAGCCCTTTTCCGACGACGGACTGCAACTCGCCCTCAAGGGGCTTCTCGACCATCAGCTATGAGCGCATTGAAAGAATCCGACCTGCGCCTGTTCGTCGATTCGGTGCGGCGCTACTTCGACGTCACGAGCCACATCGAGCCGGAGATCACCTCGGCCTACCTGGGCGTCGATGCCGTGCCGGGGCACGACTTCAATGGCATCGTGAGCTTCTCGGGCCGCTACCGCGGGCAGGTGGTGGTGTCGCTACCCGCGGCGGCCCTGAAGGAGCTGTTGCTGATCCAGAAGGAGACCGACCTGTCGCAAAACAGCCTGCTCGACGCGGTGGGCGAGATCGCCAACACGCTGGCCGGCAACGCCCGCAGGTCACTGGGCAAGGATCTGGAGATTTCAGTACCCAAGGTGGTGCACGGGAAGCCTTCAGGTGGCGCTCGCACGCGCCTGCATCCCTACGTGATCACCTTCCGCTGGAACCGTTACCCGGGCGTCGTCTGCGTGGACCTCGCGGAAGCGGCCTGATCGGCAGAGCGGGCACGATGCTTGCAGACTGAAGGATTGCAGGTGCTCATCGCCTGCCTTCTGTCTCCTCAGTAGGGCCCAAGCCCTTTCTCCACCCTCTGGCCCATGCGGTCAGAGGGTTCTTTTCTCAGTGCTTCTCTTTGGCGTGATTGATCGAGTACTTCGGGATCTCGATCGTCACGTCCTGCTGCGCCAGGATCGCCTGGCACGAGAGGCGCGAGGTGGCTTCCAGGCCCCAGGCGCGGTCGAGCAGATCTTCTTCGGCCTCGTCCAGTTCACCCAGCGAGTTGAAGCCCTCGCGCACCACCACGTGGCAGGTCGTGCAGGCGCAGCTCATGTCGCAGGCGTGTTCGATCTCGATGTGGTTGTCGAGCAGGGCTTCGCAGATCGACGTGCCCGAGGGGGCCTCGATGCTGGCACCTTGGGGGCAGTACTCGGGATGGGGAAGGATCTTGATGATGGGCATGGTCAGACTTCTTCCACCTTGCGGCCGGCGAGGGCATGGCGGATGCCGCGGTTCATGCGCTCGGCGGCAAAGGCCTCGGTGCCTTTCGCGAGCGCTTCCACGGCGGTGTCGATGGCGGCGTGGTCGTCGCCCTGTCGGATTTGGTCGAGGGCTTGCATGAGGGCGTCGATCTCGACGCGGCTTTCGGCACTGAGCAGGTCGCCATCGGCTTGCAGCGCCGAGGCGGTGGCCAGCAGCATTCGCTCGGCCTCGACACGCGATTCGCGCAGGCTGCGGGCCTTCATGTCGGACTCGGCGGTGGTGAAGCTCTCGGTCAGCATGCGCGCCACCTCGTCGTCCGTCAGGCCATAGCTCGGCTTGACGTTGATCGAGGCCTGCACGCCCGAGGTTTCTTCGCGCGCACTGACGGCCAGCAGCCCATCGGCATCGACCTGGAAGCTCACGCGGATGCGCGCCGCGCCCGCCACCATCGGTGGAATGCCGCGCAGTTCGAAGCGTGCGAGCGAACGGCAGTCGCTCACCAGCTCGCGCTCGCCCTGCACGACGTGGATGGCCATCGCGGTCTGGCCGTCCTTGAACGTGGTGAAGTCCTGTGCGCGGGCGGTGGGGATGGTGCTGTTGCGCGGGATGATGCGTTCGACCAGGCCGCCCATGGTCTCGAGGCCCAGGGACAGCGGGATCACGTCGAGCAGCAGCAGTTCATCGGCACCGGTGTTGCCGGCCAGCGCGTTCGCCTGGATGGCCGCGCCAAGCGCAACGACCTCGTCCGGGTTCAGATTGGTCAATGGCGCCTTGCCGAAGAACTCGGCCACGGCTGCCTGCACCTGCGGCATGCGGGTCGAGCCGCCGACCATCACGACGCCCTGCACATCGTCCTTGGCCGCCTTCGCGTCGCGCAGGACCTTGCGCAGCGCGCCGATGGTGCGGCCGATGAGCTCGGCGCCGAGCTGCTGGAATTCGTCGCGTGTCACACGCACCGAGAGTTCGCCTTCGGCCAGCGGGCAGGCCAGGGTCGCGTGGTCGCTGCTCGAGAGTTTTTCCTTGGCCGCACGCGCGGCGACCATCACGGCGCGCTTGTCTTGCGGCGTGGTCGCGCGCAGGCCGGCTTTCGTGAGCGCCCAGTCGGCAAGCAGGCGATCGAAGTCGTCCCCACCGAGCGCGGAATCGCCGCCCGTCGCGACCACCTCGAACACACCCTGGCTCAGGCGCAGCAGCGACACGTCGAAGGTGCCTCCGCCGAGGTCGTACACCGCGTACAGGCCTTCGCTGCCGTTCTCCAGCCCATAGGCGATGGCGGCCGCGGTGGGCTCGTTGATGAGGCGCAGCACGTTGAGGCCGGCGAGTTGCGCAGCATCCTTCGTCGCCTGGCGTTGGGCATCGTCGAAATAGGCGGGCACCGTGATCACGGCACCGAAGATCTCGTCGTCGAAGCTGTCTTCGGCGCGCTGGCGAAGCGTGGCGAGGATCTCAGCCGAGACTTCCACCGGCGACTTCACGCCGGCCGCCGTGCGCAGCTGCACCATGCCGGGCGCATCCACGAAGTCATACGGCAGCTTGTCGCGCTGGGCGATGTCGGCCAGGCCTCGGCCCATGAAGCGTTTGACGGACACGATGGTGTTTGCCGGATCCACCGCTGCCTCGGCATGCGCCTCGTGGCCGATCTGGCGGCGTGTCTTGTCGAGGTAGCGCACCACCGAAGGCAGGATCACGCGACCTTGCGCATCGGGCAGACATTCGGGCACGCCATGACGCACGGCCGCCACCAACGAGTGCGTGGTGCCGAGGTCGATGCCGACCGCGATGCGCCGCTGGTGCGGGTCCGGGCTCTCGCCCGGCTCTGAAATCTGAAGCAAGGCCATGTCTTATTGTCCCAGCGCTTCCAGGCGCTGATCGATGTCGTCGGCAAAGCGCTCGACGAACATGAGGGCTCTGACCTGTTCGGCGGCGGCGTTGAAATCACCCCGCTCGTCGCAGGTGGCAGCGAGTTGTTCGAGGGCATGGCGCCGGTGCGTTGCCACGCTGTCGGCCAACGCTTCCACGTCGCTCAGCAGCGTCGCCTCTTCGAGCGCCTCACGCCATTCCATCTGCTGCATCAGGAAGCCCGTGGGCATCGAGGTGTTGCTCTCGCTGTGCACCTGAACGCCGTTCAACTCGCAGAGGTAGGCGGCGCGCTTCACCGGGTCCTTCAGGCGCCGGTACGCCTCGTTGACCCGCACCGCCCACTGCATCGCCACCCGCTTGGCCGCCGCACCATCGGCCGCGAACTTGTCGGGGTGCACCTGCGCTTGCAGCTCGCGCCAGCGGTTGTCGAGCGCAGCGCGTTCCAGCGCATGGCGCCGCGGCAGGCCGAACAGGGCGAAGTCATCGTCGTCCAGCTTCACGGCACGCTCGATTCAGAGGTACAGACAAAACAAAGGCGCGACTCATGCCGCGCCTGATGCACATCACCCGGGTTCAGACCCGGAACGATTCACCGCACCCGCAGCGATCCTTTTCGCGCGGGTTGTGGAACTTGAAGCCTTCGTTGAGGCCCTCGCGCACGAAATCGAGTTCGGTGCCGTCGAGGTAAGGCAGGCTCTTGGGATCGATCAGCACCTTCACGCCGTGGCCTTCGAAGACGATGTCTTCCGGCGCCACGTCATCGGCGTATTCAAGCTTGTAGGCGAGGCCCGAACAGCCGGTCGTCTTCACGCCCAGGCGCACGCCGACGCCCTTGCCGCGTTTGGTGAGATAGCGCGTCACATGGCGTGCCGCCGCTTCCGTCAGCGTGACCGCCATCATCAGTGCGCCTTCTTCGCCTTGTAGTCGTTGACGGCGGCTTTGATCGCGTCTTCGGCCAGGATCGAGCAGTGGATCTTCACCGGCGGCAGCGCCAGCTCTTCAGCAATGTGCGTGTTCTTGATGGTCAGCGCTTCGTCGAGCGACTTGCCCTTCACCCATTCGGTGACGAGCGAGCTCGACGCGATGGCGGAGCCGCAGCCATAAGTCTTGAACTTCGCGTCTTCGATCAAGCCCGTCGCCGGGTTCACCTTGATCTGCAGCTTCATCACGTCGCCGCACGCCGGGGCGCCGACCATGCCGGTGCCCACGCTGTCATCACCCTTTTCGAACGAACCCACGTTGCGCGGGTTCTCATAGTGGTCTACGACCTTTTCGCTGTATGCCATGTCAGTACTCCAGAATCCTTCGTGCGCCGGTGGTCAGTGAGCAGCCCATTGGATGGTGCTCAGGTCGATGCCGTCCTTGTGCATCTCCCACAGCGGCGACAGCTCGCGCAACTTGGCCACGCGGTCCTTCAGCGTGGCGATCACGTAGTCGATCTCGTCCACGGTCGTGAAGCGGCCGATGGTCATACGCAGCGACGAGTGCGCAAGCTCGTCGCTGCGGCCGAGCGCACGCAGCACGTAGCTCGGCTCCAGGCTCGCCGAGGTACAGGCGGAGCCCGACGACACCGCGATGCCCTTGATGCCCATGATCAGGGACTCGCCCTCGACGAAGTTGAACGACATGTTCAGGTTGTGCGGCACACGCTGCGTGGGGTGGCCGTTGAGGAAGGTCTGCTCGATGTCGGACAGCCCCTCCACCAGGCGCTTGTGCAGCATGCGCACACGCTCGCTCTCCACACCCATCTCTTCACGGGCGATGCGGAAGGCTTCGCCCATGCCGACGATCTGGTGCGTGGGCAGCGTGCCCGAACGCATGCCGCGCTCATGGCCACCGCCGTGCATCTGCGCTTCGATGCGCACACGCGGCTTGCGGCGCACGTAGAGCGCGCCGATGCCCTTGGGGCCGTAGGTCTTGTGGGACGCCAGGCTCATCAGGTCGATGGGCAGCTTGGCGAGGTCGATCTCGACCTTGCCGGTGGCTTGCGCCGCGTCGACGTGGAAGATGATCCCGCGCTCGCGGCACAGCGTGCCGATCGCGGCCACGTCTTGAATGACGCCGATCTCGTTGTTCACGTACATCACCGACACGAGGATGGTGTCGGGGCGCATCGCGGCCTTGAGCTTGTCCAGGTCCAGCAAGCCGTCTTCCCGCACATCGAGGTAGGTCACCTCGAAGCCCTGGCGCTCCAGCTCGCGCATGGTGTCGAGCACGGCCTTGTGCTCGGTCTTGACGGTGATGAGGTGCTTGCCGCGTGTCTTGTAAAACTGTGCGGCACCCTTCAAGGCCAGGTTATTGGACTCGGTGGCACCCGAGGTCCAGATGATCTCGCGGGGGTCGGCCCCAATCAGCGCCGCCACCTGTTCGCGGGCCTTCTCCACGGCGGCCTCGGCTTCCCAACCCCATGCATGGCTGCGCGACGCCGGGTTGCCGAAATGTTCGCGCAACCACGGAATCATCGCGTCCACCACGCGCTGGTCACACGGCGTGGTCGCGCCGTAGTCCATGTAGATCGGGAAATGCTGGGTCATGTCCATGACGAAAGGCGAAAGAGACGGGTTGACTTACTTGCTCATGGCCCCGCCGAGTGCAAACACCGAATTGGGGGCGGTGATCTTGATCGGCTTGACGACGGGTTGCGTGGAGATGGCGCGCTTGACGGGGTGCTCCTCGATCGAGACGCCCTTGGCCAACTGCTCCTCCACGAGTTTGCGCAGCGAGATGGAGTCGAGGTACTCGATCATCTTGGCGTTGAGGCTGGACCACAGGTCGTGCGTCATGCAACGGCCGGCGTCTTCGCCCATGCAGTTTTCCTTGCCGCCGCAGCCGGTGGCATCGATGGGTTCATCAACGGCAACGATGATGTCGGCGACGGTGATCTCATCGGACTTGCGGCCGAGCGAGTAGCCACCGCCGGGGCCACGGGTGCTTTCCACAAGCTCGTGACGGCGCAACTTGCCGAACAACTGCTCGAGGTAGGACAGAGAAATCTGCTGGCGAGCGCTGATGGCAGCCAGCGCAACGGGGCCGGTGTTCTCGCGCAGCGCGAGATCGATCATGGCGGTAACGGCAAAACGGCCTTTGGTGGTCAGTCGCATGAAATCCTCCTGGTGCCGGTGACAGCACGATTAGTCAATGAAAGCGATCAATGGTGGCTTCACGCTCGCAAGCACCGCCCTCATGGGGCGGGTTAACCCGCGGAATAATCCGACAGGTTTACTCAAGTATATATGAAACCCACTGATTCGGTCGGCATTGGCTAAGGAAGTTCCCCCTCGGTGAGCAGGCTCATTGGCCTGCCTTTCCACCCTGACACTTACTTCGACCCGGCCGGTTCGGGTGACACATTGTCGGCCCCCGGAGCCCCAAATGCTTGCTCTCTTAACGTCGCAAGCTGATCTCGCACCCTTGCAGCTTTCTCGAATTCGAGGTTGCGAGCGTGCTCCAGCATGGTTTTTTCCAGCTGTTTGATGCGTTTTGCGAGATCTTTTTCGGACAAGGCTTCGACGGCCGCGGCCTCCAAGACCCTTTGGGCATCCTTGGTTTTTTCGCTATAGACGCCATCAATCAGGTCCCGCACCTGCTTTTGGATGCTCCGCGGCGTGATGCCCTCGGCCTCGTTGTGGGCCAGCTGCTTGGCGCGGCGCCGCTCGGTCTCGCTGAGCGCGAGCTTCATCGAATCGGTGACCTTGTCCGCGTAGAGGATGGCCTTGCCGTTCAGGTTACGCGCCGCGCGGCCGATGGTCTGGATCAGCGAGCGCTCCGAGCGCAGGAAGCCTTCCTTGTCGGCATCGAGGATGGCCACGAGCGACACCTCGGGGATATCCAGCCCCTCGCGCAGCAGGTTGATGCCTACCAGCACGTCAAAGGCGCCCAGGCGCAGGTCACGCAGGATCTCCACGCGCTCCACCGTATCGATGTCGCTGTGCAGGTAGCGCACCTTGACGCCGTTGTCGTTCAGGTAGTCGGTGAGCTGCTCGGCCATGCGCTTGGTGAGCGTGGTGATGAGCACCCGCTCGTTGACCTTTACGCGCTCGCGGATCTCCTGCAGCACGTCATCGACCTGATGCGTGGCCGGGCGCACCTCGACCACCGGGTCGATCAGGCCGGTGGGCCGCACGAGCTGCTCGACCACCTGGCCGGCGTTCTGCTTCTCGAAGTCGGCCGGTGTGGCCGACACGAACACCACCTGGCGCATCTTCTTCTCGAACTCTTCAAACTTCAGCGGCCGGTTGTCCAGCGCACTCGGCAGGCGGAAGCCGTATTCGACGAGCGTCGTCTTGCGCGCCCGGTCGCCGTTGTACATGCCGCCCAGCTGGCCGATCAGCACGTGTGACTCGTCGAGGAACATCAGCGCGTCTTTCGGCAGATAGTCCACCAGCGTCGACGGCGGCTCGCCGGGCAGAGAGCCCGAAAGGTGCCGCGTGTAGTTCTCGATGCCTTTGCAGTGCCCGATCTCCTGCAGCATCTCCAGGTCGAAGCGCGTGCGTTGCTCGAGCCGCTGTGCCTCGACCAGCTTGCCGGCCTTCACCAGCTCATCGAGCCGCTCGCGCAACTCCTGCTTGATGGTGTCGATGGCCGAGAGCACACGATCACGCGGCGTCACGTAGTGGCTCGACGGATAGACCGTGAAGCGCACGATCTTCTGCTTGATGCGCCCGGTGAGCGGGTCGAAGAGCTGCAGCGTCTCGACCTCATCGTCAAAGAGCTCGATGCGCACCGCCAGCTCCGAGTGCTCGGCCGGAAACACATCGATCGTGTCGCCGCGCACGCGAAACGTGCCGCGCGAAAAATCCTGCTCGTTGCGCGTGTACTGCATGCGGATGAGCTGCGCGATCACGTCACGCTGGCCCATCTTGTCGCCCTTCCTGAGGGTCATCACCATGCGGTGATAGTCGGTCGGGTTGCCGATGCCATAGATCGCAGACACCGTCGCCACGATCACCACGTCGCGCCGCTCCAGCAGGCTCTTCGTCGCGGAAAGGCGCATCTGCTCGATGTGTTCGTTGATCGAGCTGTCCTTCTCGATGAAGAGGTCGCGCTGAGGCACGTAGGCCTCAGGCTGGTAGTAGTCGTAGTAGCTGACGAAGTACTCGACGGCGTTCTTAGGGAAGAACTCGCGGAACTCGCTGTAGAGCTGCGCCGCCAGCGTCTTGTTGGGCGCGAACACGATCGCCGGCCGGCCGAGCCGAGCGATCACGTTGGCCATCGTGAAGGTCTTGCCCGAGCCCGTGACGCCGAGCAGCGTCTGGAAGCTCAGGCCGTCTTGCACGCCCTCGATCAGCTGCTGGATCGCCGCTGGCTGGTCGCCCGATGGTGGGTACGGCTGGAACAGCTGGAACGGCGAATCGGGAAAGCTCACGAACTCGCCCGCCGCGGGTTGCTCGACAACTTCAGACATCTCGGCCATGGCAGATAAAATCTCCGGGTTTCCCCGCGCACGCAGGGCAATCGTTCAGGTTAGCCCAAATCACTCCCCCGCTCTACTGACAAGGACTGTCCCCATGACCTCGCTGTTCTCTGCCGTCGAAATGGCCCCCCGCGACCCCATCCTGGGCCTGAACGAGCAGTTCAACGCCGACCCGAACCCGAACAAGGTGAACCTGGGCGTCGGCGTGTATTTCGACGAGAACGGCAAGCTCCCCCTGCTGAAGTGCGTGGCCCAGGCCGAGAAGCAGATGATGGAAGCACCGACCGCGCGCGGTTACCTGCCCATCGACGGCATCGCCGCGTATGACAAGGCCGTGCAGGGGCTGGTCTTCGGTGCCGACAGCGCCGCCGTGAAAGACGGCCGCGTCGCCACCGTGCAAGGCATTGGCGGCACCGGCGGCCTGAAGATCGGCGCCGACTTCCTGAAGCGCCTCAACCCCAACGCCAAGGTGCTGATCAGCGACCCGAGCTGGGAAAACCACCGCGCACTCTTCACCAACGCCGGCTTCACGGTCGACACCTACCCGTACTACGACGCCGCCAAGAAGGGCGTGAACTTCGACGCCATGCTCGCCGGCCTGAAGGCCGCGCCGGCCGGCACCATCGTCGTGCTGCACGCCTGCTGCCACAACCCGACCGGCTACGACATCACGCCAGCGCAATGGGCGCAGGTCGTCGACGCGGTCAAGGCCGCGAAGCTCGTGCCTTTCCTCGACATGGCCTACCAGGGCTTCGGCGAAGGCATCAAGGAAGACGGCGCCGTCATCGAGCAGTTCATGGCCGCCGGCCTCGACTTCTTCGTGTCCACCTCGTTCTCGAAGAGCTTCTCGCTCTACGGCGAACGTGTCGGCGCGCTGAGCGTGGTGTGCGAAAGCAAGGACGAAGCCGCCCGCGTGCTGAGCCAGCTG